>JAEOTY010000482.1 GCA_016839625.1 Candidatus Hodarchaeota archaeon | reverse complement strand
TGAAGGAAGGGGACTTCTGGTGAAGTTAGGTTAAAGAACATTAAAAATAATTAGTAACATATCGAAGGTTAATAGGCAGCTCACAAGGGGGAAGAATTGTTTCTAAGGATTCAATGGGAATAGTTTGAAAGGGGAATGAAAACCAACCAGATATACCAAATCAATATTAAAGAATATTGTCTTTTATTCTACAGTTAGGAAGGTACCTTCTATGGGATTAACAAAATTCCCAAGTATTTTCAATGATGTTATGGGCCCAATCATGAGAGGACCATCTAGTTCTCATTGCGCTGCTTCTGTTCGTATCGGTAGGATGGCACGGGACTTGATAGATGGTGATATTAAAGAGGTTTTAATAGAATTTGATCCCCAAGGCTCATTGGCTACAACTCATACAAGCCAAGGATCTGATATGGGCCTTTGTGGAGGTTTTCTTGGTTGGGAAGCCTATGATGAAAGATTGGTGGATTATAAAAAAGCAATAAAAGAATCAGGGATTAAACTCAATATCGAGATTAACGAAATTGGCACTGAGCATCCTAATACATATAAATTAACACTAAAGAATGATGAGGAAACCCACGAACTGGTAGCTATTTCTACTGGTGGTGGGATGATAGAAATAGTTAAAATTGATCGTATTAATGTTTCCATGGCTGGAGATTGTTACGAGACGTTAATCTATACCGAGGACGTTGGAGTTCTGGAGTATTTACAGAGCAAGCTTTTTTCTAATGAAAATTTTACCTGTAAGAGGATTGATACTAATCTTATAGAGATTAAAGGCCAAAGATTGTTGGACAAAGAGATTCTTGATGGCCTCCGGTCAAAGTTTGAGTTAGCTGTTATCAAAGAATTAAGACCTGTTCTCCCAGTACTATCTCGCAAAGGAATGGAGGTACCATATATAACCTGTGAAGAGATGCTCAATTATAATGAGGATAAGAACCTGGATCTGTGGGAGTTAGCTGTTCATTATGAAAGTATCAGAGGTGATATTTCTACTGAAGAGGTTCTTAGTAAAATGAATGATATAGTTAGACTAATGAAAAAATCTATCTTTGAAGGTATTAAGGGAACAGATTTTGAAGATAGAATTTTAGGCTACCAATCAGGTCTTTTTAAGAAACAAATGGAGAATGAGAGTTTACTTGATGCTGGTATCTTAAATCAAATGATTCTTTTTATTACCGCTATGATGGAGATAAAAAGTTCTATGGGAGTAATAGTCGCTGCTCCTACTGCTGGAGCTTGTGGAACCATACCAGGGGCTTTAATTGGTACAGCTAGTGTGATGGGACTGACAGAAGATGAAATAACAAAAGCTATGCTTGCTGCAAGCATGATAGGGATATTTATCTCCGTTCAATCTACTTTTTCCGCTGAAATTGGGGGATGCCAAGCTGAATGTGGTTCAGCATCAGGAATGGCTGCTGCAGGCCTTGTGGCCTTGAAGAAAGGTAATACACAACAAGCTATTGATGCTGCATCAATGGCATTGCAAAATATATTTGGAATGGTATGTGATCCTGTAGCTAACAGGGTAGAAGTTCCTTGCCTCGGAAAAAATGTGATGGCAGCAAGTAATGCTCTATCATGTGCTAATATGGCTTTAGCCAATTATAATGTAGTGGTACCTTTAGGAGAAGTAATTGAAGCAATGAATAAGGTGGGTAGAAGTATTCCTTATGAACTAAGATGCACTGCCTTAGGTGGATTATCTGTTACTAAGACATCAAAAATATTAGAAGAAAAGCTTAACAAGAATTAAAATTCTTTCAGACGATGATATCGTAATTTGTCAATTGATTTTTACTAAATGTCTACTTCTATTCCTTTTTTCATCTTCCGTGCTTTGTCGTATACCAACTTGGCTGTAGCTGCATCTTGAATTGCCAATCCTACTGATTTGAAGAGGGTTATTTCTGATTCACTTTCTCTTCCTACTTTTTTTCCACTAACTATTTCTCCCAGTTCAGCATAAATATGCGCTTTTGTAATTGCTCCCTCATTAATAGGAATGATAAGGTCTCCAGCCTCGTCTAGGCATGCACTCACTTGATCACATACTACTTTTGCTTTTAGGATTGTCTCTGTATCTAATTCTCGTGTTTCCGGAGTGTAAGAACCAATACCTGATATGTGTACTCCTGGGTCAAGCCATTCTCCTCGAAACACAGGATTGGGGGAGGTTGTGGCTGTTAGGATAATATCTGATCCTTTTACGGTTTCCTGAGCTGTTTCAGCAACACTTATGGTAGGAAATTTTAGTTTCTTTTTCATTTTCCGCGCAAAATCTTCAGCTACATCTTTCCTAAGATCATACACCTTACACGTTTCAACACTAGGACGAGCTTCGCACGCTGCCCACAACTGGGTTGCTCCTTGTACGCCTGTACCAAAAAGGCCAATGTGTTTGGCATCTTTTCTTGCAAGATGATCTATTGCACATCCTGAAACAGCACCAGTGCGCATTGCTGTCAAGTATCCCCCATCCATTATGGAGACTACGTCCCCTGTTTCAATATCTTGTAATAGTACTTTACCTAGTACTCCGTCACATCAAAATTGAGGGATAATATCTGCATAACATGATGCTCTATACAGAAAGCCTTCAAGGATAAAAATATGAAAAAACGCTATATTGTGACCCTAACTGCGGAGGAAAGGAGTGAGTTAAAACAGATGATCCGTGCGGGAAAACATAAAGCACGTAAAATTACTCGGGCGAGAATTCTCCTGAAAGCTGATCAAAGTAAGGACTCTCCTGCTTGGGCTGATAAACAAATAAGCCAAGCGTTAGAGGTGGGTACAGCCACAGTAGAACGGATTCGTAAACGATTTGTAGAGGAAGGATTGGAAGCAGCTTTGAATCGACGGAAGGAATCCACTCTGAGATTCCAACGCAAACTAGATGGACATAAAGAGGCCCAATTAATCGCTTTAGTTTGTAGTGAGCCTCCAGAGGGACGCTCTCATTGGGCTTTACGTCTGTTAGCAGATAAATTAGTGGAATTAGGAGTCGTAGAGACGATCTCCCATGAGACGGTTCGGCGTACTTTGAAAAAAATCAACTCAAACCCTGGTTGAAGAAATCGTGGGTAATTCCTCCTAAAGCAAATGCTGACTTCGTCTATCACATGGAAGATGTCCTCGATCTGTATGCGCAACCATATGATGCCAAAAGACCAGTCGTCTGTATGGATGAGACCAATAAACAATTAATTAGTGAAATCCGAGACCCGATTCCCGTCCGACCGGGTCAACTTGCGAAATATGATTTTCAGTATCGTCGGGAGGGGGTGTGCAATCTCTTCATGTTTTTCGAGCCTCTGAAAGGGTGGAGAGAAGTCATCATAAAGGAACGCCGTACCAAAAAGGAATGGGTGCTTTGCATTAAACAGGTCTTGGAGACCTATTATAAAGATGCTGAAGTAGTGAGAGTCGTGCTGGATAATCTGAATACTCACGATCCTGCTGCTTTTTATGAGCTGTTTGAACCTGCGGAGGCCAAGCGACTGTTAGATCGTTTGGAGTTCCACAACACTCCCAAACACGCCAGTTGGCTGAATATGGTTGAAATCGAATTCAGTGTATTAACGCGTCAATGTTTAAAACAGCGGATTCCCTCGACCCAACATCTTCAAACAGAGGTAGATACTTGGGTTAACGAGCGAAATAAGCGTTATCGTACCGTTGATTGGCACTTTACTACCGTGGATGCCCGAGTCAAACTCAAACGACTTTATCCATCATATTTATAGTGACGAAGTACTAGGATTGTTGGCAAGCTAAATTTCTCAGGATTGTGCTCATACACCGTTACAACCTTAATCGCCATAGATCTCGTTTGAGGTAGAAAAGCAGGCATATAAAGACTTATTCCGCCTTCTGTTGGAATTACAATGCGTTGAGGAAGGATAGCTGTTCCTTCTGATAGTTCCCTAAAAGCGGTCTCAATCACTTCAATAGTCTCTTTCATGTTGAGGACAGATTCAACATCAGTTCTAGATAATACTAAGATTTTACTCATAATACTGTCCCTATCCATTTTTTTGGTAGTCTCATCGATAGTGAATATCTGACCTTTATGCACTTTTCGGAACAAAGTCTCTTCCGGTTTTATTAAGATAGGTGTTGTGGGTCATATTAGTTATCATAAAACAACTAGAACTAAAGATGTGTAAAAGATGATTGAATTAGCAATCGAAACAAGTAATTTAACAAAAATCTATGATGATATCGTTGTTGTAGATCATCTTGAAGTTAATGTAAACAGAGGCGAATTAGTTAGTATTTTAGGTCCGAATGGTGCGGGCAAAACAACACTAATCAAGATGCTAACTACCATTCTCAAACCTGATGAAGGTACGGCCTTAATTTATGGAAAAGATATTTCAAACGATACATCAACGATCAAATCAATGATCGGTACAGTTCCTCAAGATTATGTTTTTTATGAGGAATTAACTGCTCATGAAAACCTTGTATTTTTTGGGACAATGCATGGTTTTTCTAAAAATGTGTTAAACTTAGAGGCTCAAAAAATCCTAGAAAAGTTAGGTTTGGGCAATCGAAAAGATAAAACGAAAAATTTTTCGGGTGGAATGAAGCGCCGTCTTAACATTGCAATTGCCCTCGTAATGAAGCCCGATGTATTATTCCTTGATGAACCAACAGCAGGGTTAGACCCCCAGGCCAAACATGTTGTCTGGGATTATATAAAAGAGTTGAGAAAAGACGGTAAAACGATTGTTTTAACCACTCATGATATGTATGAAGCTGAAAAGCTTAGTGATCGTGTATTAATAATCGATAGTGGTACTATCATCGCTGAAGGTACTCCAGAAACATTAAAAGAAGAATATAGTGACAAAAATATTCTGGAAGTCGTCTTCATACAAAAAGAAAAAGTCAAGGGATTTAAGGAATCAATCGAACGATTAGATTTCATAAAACAAGTGTTAATCGAAGGTGAAACAAAAGTGAATGTATATTTTGATGGTGGAATTATAAATTTCATCAAAATTTTACAAGAAGAAGTAATTAATGATGTTACTGAACTTGAAAGCATAAGCTTACGACAAACTACTTTGGAAGATGTATTCTTACATTTGACAGGTCGGAGGTTAAGAGAATGAGTTTCTTACAACAGGATTTCCATATTATTAACGCAATCGCTACAAAAAATCTTAAAATCAAATTGAGGAACCGTCAAACGTATCTTTATTCGTTTGGCTTTCCATTACTGTTTACGATCCTGTTTTATTTTATATTTAAGCCAATAACAGTGACAATTAGTGGAATAACCGTTTTTGATATGGCTGTCTCTGGTATGTTGATATATACCGCATCTTTTGGTACAATAAATGCAGCAACTTCGCTTACTATTGAGAAAGAATGTTTAACTTTGACCAGGCTTGATACAACCCCAGTTGGACGAGCTAGGATATTCATTGGAACATTACTTAGTGAGTCTGTTTTCCTTATTGTACAACTTGTTTTGATGTTTACAATTAGTTATGGTATATTTGGAGCTCAGTGGTACGAAAAAAACCTCAATCTGCTTCTTCTTGGTTTTTTCATTGTCTTTATTTTTGGACTCTCGACTTTGGGAATAGGGATCATTATCTCAGCCAATGCTAAATCAGCCAGTGCGGCCGTTGGTCTCTCCATGATGTATGTTATGCCTATTCTTTTTCTCAGTGGATCAATAATCCCCTTTGAAAGTCCCATTGTGTATCTGTGTCCCCCGTTCTGGATAAATCAGCTATATCAACAGGTTGTAATCCTAGGTGACGACCTATGGAGTGATACTTTGAGATTTAATTCTTCAAACATATTTCAAGCAGAATTTAGTTCTCTACCTCTTTGGGGATCATTCATTATCATACTCGGTATTTTATTAGCAACTACTTTGATTGGGATCAAGTTATTTCAGAAAAAAACATTGAACCAGTAAATCACACATCCTTTTCCCCCTTTTTTTTAGAAATCTTTTAAGACTCATTAGTTTTTACAGAATGAATTAATAAGGAGCTATTAAGTTTGGAAAAAACGGAAATTTTGAATGCCAGACAGTTGATGCAGGTATCTGTTGATTTATCAGTCTACCGTCAAACTCTTGCTTATGCATTAGGTAATTTAGTGATCATGACAATCCTCAGTAGTAGTTTAATTATTGTACAATCGTTATTTGAATCCTTCCTGATTTTTCTGCTTTTCTGGGTTGTTATCTCAATTGGTGCAATTTTTGTTCACGTTTACGTATTTAGACATGTTTTTAGGAGAATTAGATTAGGTGTTTGGGTAATAGCTTATCCTGCGATAATTATTCTTGGTTACGTTATTAATTTTGCCTTAAATAATCCCCTTTCGGCTGATTTCCTTTGGTTTCCCCTCCTTGGTCTTGCGAGTCTGGTTATTGGAATAACTGCAGAACAATTTCATTATTCAAACAACATGCTCTTTGCCAGGCCAATCTTATTGCTTGGAATAGTATTACTTATTTCTTCTCCAATAGTCGCAATAGTGTTTGTCTTTGCTCCAGGGGAGTCAAATACCTTTATAACGCCAGGAATTGCATTGATCTTAGCTTCACTGAGCACTTCTTATTCAATGTATCAAGCTGAGAAGAAGGTCGTAAGTTAGTGACTGATTGGGTTAATAATTTCAGGGAAATTGATCCTGTTCTGTTTCATGCCAAGCGCTTACTTATTATTAGTTTACTTGTTGCAATTGGTCCCTTAACTCAAGGAGCTCTTCTAAAAAAGTGTCAATTAACCTGGGGAGCATTAACAGCACACATAAAGCAGTTACAGAAAGCAGAATTTATCGAACAAAAGCATATTATAACACTTAAAGGGCCAAGAGCGCTTGTGGATGTAACACAAAAGGGGATCCAAATTTATCATAATACATTAACTCAATTAAAGGAAGTTGTTGGAAAAATTGAAGAAAAAAGAGAATAAAGACCCCTCCCTTTCTTTAGATTCTCGTCTAAAATTCGTCAGGAGAATTAAACCCATAATAATACCTATAAAGCTGCTCATAATATCTACATCTTAAAAAGTGGTATTAGTGATGACCGATGAATAAAATATCTAAATTGGTAATTGATTCACTTGAATATTCCAATGATGCAAAAAACTGGTTTCAAGGTAGAGGGGAACAATTTATCAGAAAGTTGGGTATTACAGAAGGTCAATCAATTCTTGACTTCGGTTGTCGTATAGGTCATTATGCAATACCTACTGCCATCGTTGTTGGGCCAACTGGACGAGTTTTTGCTCTTGACAAAGACCATTATTCAATAGACATTTTAATGAAGAATGCGAAGAAGTTAGGTTTAGATAATCGCATCATTCCTATAAAAACTAAGGGAGAGTTAACTATCGCTCTAGAGGATGACATGATTGATGCTGTACTCTTTTATGATATTATTCATATAATCATTGGTACTGATGGAACTCTTGAACCTCTTCAAATGATATTAACAGAAGTATCTCGGGTACTTAAATCTGGAGGGTTGTTATCTATATTAGTGGATCACTTAAAAAAAAATAATTATACAAAACAAGATATTATCGGAGAAATTGAAAAATTTTTTACTTTTAAGGATGTATTAAAAGGAGAAATAATGCACTGGGATTGGTTAAAAGCAGGACAGGTGGAAAATTTTTCCTTTGACTGAGCTCTTGATCAGATTTAGGAGTAGCTATTAATAAAGGCTTCTTTCCCACAAAGAACCATAACCAATATACTTTGGAAATTCTCTTGGGTAGATTTAGTTTAGAATAGCGTTTTGATTAAAACAACGAGAGATAGTAGAATCACTAGCACAGAGAGACCGATTTCTAGCCACTTTGGTTTTATCTTAAGCGTGATTTGACTTCCAAGACGAGATCCAATTAC
>JAEOTY010000481.1 GCA_016839625.1 Candidatus Hodarchaeota archaeon | reverse complement strand
TTTTCTAGCTTTTCGTGGAGGAAAGCGAGGTAATTTGAATTTGATCATTCTAGTGTTACTTCGCTGGATTCCATTTTTAAAGGTTTCCCCTCCAATTTTTCTAAAAAAATTCGAAAATTGAAGTTACGAAGTACTGCAACGTTACATGACCGAGCTCAACACTTTGTTAATACACGATTGATGCCTTTCAATTAAATCAATCTTGATCTATAGAGAATCTAAATCTCAGTTTAAAACTAAATTGAGAGAGAAACCCTCTAAAAGTTCAGATGGTATATCGGATCTGAGTGTCTCGAATGTAGATCGATATTTCAGCTGATAGTTTTGTTAAAAGTGCATGAGCTTGAGCAGTTAGCCCTAGTCTAGTTATTATACTGAGAGCAAGACTATTTAATAGATCGGCCACGAAAAATTCATTCAGAATAGTTTCTAACCAGTGTAAGAAGAAAAGCTGGAAAGGAGGTATCTTATTAGAAGTAAACCAAACCGCGTTTCTGTGCTCCATTTTATGTAATTGTCTCATCATCTGTAAACGAAGCAAACGGTTTTTCCCAAAATGAGTATGATAATCTTGGGCATGTTCAAGATGTCTTTGTTGAAGATTTGAAAGCTCAATATTCAATTCACCTGATATTCCCCTTATAACATCAGATATTTTGAAACGAATTAAGTACGCTTGTTCGATGGAATCAAGTAGGCTTCGGAAAAGTTTTTTCAAGTCATGAATTGCTTCACTGGTTGAATCAGCATTATTTTGATAAAGACATCCCCCAAATAAAATAAGGGGCTCACGATCAGGAAATTGATTTTGATAATATAAAAAAGTTCTCGGTTCCTCAATGATACCCATCTTGCTCAATTTTTACTTCTTGCTTATGCTTTTGAAGCTATCTAAATAATTCATTAGCAAGTTTTCTGAGTCTATCTGCTAGCTCTTTTCATATTTATCTCATTCATGCTCCCATTCTTGTTGCTGTCTCCCTTGTTTTTGCACCCATCCCCCTCTTTCCTATTTTTATTCTAGCCATTGTCTTTCCTTTAACTGTCATCCTTTGCTATCTTGCAGCTATTTTGTCCTCGAAAAGTACATATGAAAAAACATAGAAGTATTGCTCTGAATAGCTAGACTATCATATAAAAACTAGCATTCAAGATACAAACAATCATTTGGTGACAGAATCTTTTTGGGGAAAAAAATGTGGTCCCTCAAAGAATTATCCTTTTACTTAATGCAAGCAATCTCAAAACTGCGTTGGTGTATCCTTACGCTTTCGTGCAAGTCTCAGAGATTGCAGACAGATATGGTATTCAAACTGTCCCTAACGATATGTATGGAATTCCAGGAGACCAATGGGAGATTTATCTCCAGAAATTACTCCAAAAAAAACCTTTTGATATGATATTAATTACCTTGAGAAACACAGATGCAGTGGATGTAAATGACTACCGAGAACAACCTACGAACTATAACTACTACCAACCCATTGTTTCTCGACCGTATGAATCACAATCTTATTATCCAATCGAATCAACAAAACAATTAATTCAAATTCTTCGAAAATTGACTGATATTCCTATTGTCATTGGGGGATATGCTTTTTCTTTTATGCCAGAAAGATTAATGAAATATCTTCAGCCCGATTATGGTGTTATTGGAGGCCCTGATGCCTTTTTTGAACACTTTGAAGACGTTTTAGAAGAACAAAATTTAGATCAGATCGCTAATCTTATTTCTTTTCCCGCAGGGAATCTCCTGAAAGGTCCATCCAAATTTTTCCCACCAGCTTTTCGTCAAGAGTATACTGAAGCAATTATTGCGAACCGACATGCTTTCTATTCTCGGGTTTCAGGGAAGAGTGTGGATCTCAGTGTATCCATAGAAGTGTCTCGGGGTTGTCCAAAGCATTGTTCCATGTGCTCAGAACCCTCGGTTAAGGGGAGAAAGGTACATTACCGAGATTTAGATGTTATCGAAGAGGAAATCAGCTTTCTTAGGAAGTATCAGCTGAATCACCTGTTTTTCATATGTTCTGAGATTAATACTGAGGGTAATGAGTTTGTCATGAAACTTGCAGATCGTATACTGGAAATTAACAAAGGGAGGGAGGATTACGAGAAAATTTCGTGGCATACCCTGCATCTGATGACTTTCTCTATGGATGAACTGAAACACATCAGAAAAGCGGGTTTTCGTGGAGATCCCAATCCCTTGCCTGTTGGTTCTCTTGATGATCACCATCTTGCAGCAACTAAAGCTCCTCTAAAGAGTGATGATATCATCAATTTTTTCAATCAAGCAAATAAAGTGATGAAAGAAGAGTTCAGCCGCAATAGGAAGAAATTTTTCTCCTCAGAGGAACGTATACTCAGAGATCATCAATCTTTGAACCCTGGTAATTTCGTAAATTCATGGAACATCTTTCTAGGACACATTGAAACTACTCCTGAGACTATCAGTGTCACACTAAAACGTGCTGATGATGCTGGACTTAACAGACTCTTTGACTCTTGCTATGTTAATAAGGCGACAAGAATTTACGATTTTATGCAACCCACGGAGGAAGTGTTAAAACATACTTGGTCCTCAGTCAATGGGGTAATCAAAAATTCATACAATGAACTCTGGCCATCTTTTACATATCCTCCTGCTCTCTTACGTCACTTTGGGAGTGTAGAAGTTCTAGACGAGTTCTTTGTTTTAGTTGGAGATACTTACCTCTCTCGAAAACATCTCTTCAAAAAAGATTGGAATTGGTTTCTCGCTACCAATCTTGATCCCAAGGTTTTCTTCTCTTGGTGGATTTCTGCAATTAAATCTGAGCTAGCTTTCAATAGCTTTACTGAGATACCCGAGGTTCTGAAATTCCTTACTTTCTTACGGAATAATCCTTCAATAGACAATATCAAACTACTTTTCAATCCAACACCAGGTAGAAAGAAATTAATAAATTTTACAACCAATATTGCGATCCAGTTTGTATTATTTTCCCAAGAAAAAAAACTTGTTCCAATCATGCAACATCTTGGTTTACCCCCCTTTAAAACCACCCTTAATCTTTCCCCCTATAAATTTGCGGTGAAACTCTTTGAACATTATTCAAACAAGGATGAATTGTTTTCTATCCTAAACGACAGTTCATTCAATGGTCCTCTCTCTAGCTTCCTTGTTGAATATTTGCTATATCTCAAGAATACTCCCCTCAGTGATGAATTTCAAATATTTTTTAGTCACTAGAGTTGTCTCATTCGAAGTATCAACCATATATTCAATTGTTGGAAATATATTTACATATGGTTGTATTCTGGGATTGATTAGTATTTCTGTTTTCATAATGTTTAGCACAACAAGAAGGAAAAGACATGTTTCTTTTGAAGTTAGCAATTCTAGTAAACTTTAGAAACTTGATCTTCGATTTTTTTTTGCATAGAACCTTGTTTTTCTGTATATTTTCCTTTTTTTATATAACAGATATGCAATATCCAACGCTTAACTCATTAAAAGCTTTAGATTCGCTTTATATAGTCTAAAAGACATTTATCTTTAGTT
>JAEOTY010000480.1 GCA_016839625.1 Candidatus Hodarchaeota archaeon | reverse complement strand
CATTTCCCAGTGAATCAGCAACCCAACTATGGACAAAACTCACATCGGGAACCAGTTCTTTTACAATAGCAATGTCTTGGGTCGGATTAAAGGGATTGGAAATTGTTTTGAATGAATGTTCATTGTCCTTTTCCATTGTGCTTCCAATAAGGGATGTAGTGGGAACGAATTTCAACCCGAGAGCTCCTGCATACAAACGAAGACAAAGTGTCAAAAGAGACCACTGCTCAATATCGAGTCCTTTGTCAAATGCCCGTTGGAAAACAGGTGAGATTCCAGGTCTTGGATAGACGTCCCCCACATAACTTGTAATAAGCTTGGACACTAATCCTTCAATAATTAGCATTTGAATTTGACTTGCTGACCCCAAGGAGATTGCTCTAATTTCGAGATTATTTCCAACAAACTGCCTAATGATTTCTCGAATAGATGAATAAGGTAACGCGCTAACACATGCAAAATGAAGTTTCATTTTTGGTTTCAAAACATTCTTAATTACGGTTGGGAGATCGATAAGCTTATTGTCTATCTTTTGAGGAACTTTTAACTGTCTTTCAAAGTTGGAAGCGAAAAAGGCCATTGGAAGCACCTAATG
Organism: Candidatus Hodarchaeota archaeon; assembly: GCA_016839625.1. Taxonomy (GTDB): domain Archaea; phylum Asgardarchaeota; class Heimdallarchaeia; order Hodarchaeales; family Hodarchaeaceae; genus Hodarchaeum. The sequence goes on along the minus strand of JAEOTY010000480.1, from coordinate 18,940 downwards.
ATATTTCGAATAACTCTGGTCAGTTTATTCTCAATCCTAAATAAATTAGTCCTCGATTATAAGCAAAAATAATAAAGGGTTTTGTACCAAAGCATGTGGTATTGAATGGTTGTGAGAAACTTAGTGGAGAATGTTGATTTAACAGACCCAGTATTGTTTAGAGAATATATTAAAGCTAAATATGCTGATATTGTTTGGGATGCTTATCTTCATAAGAATAAAATCGAACAACTACTCAACCAAGATCTTGCTGGTTCACTGAACTCGTTAGTTCAGTTATTTTTACAGTATGTGATTAAGGAATGGGCCTGTCCAAATTGTTTACAAACAATCCTTCCTTTTATGAAAAATTGTTATAGTGAACTTCCAGAAAACGGGGACATTGCTTATGTATCTTCTCCAATCCTTTTTAGTCACTTTCCTGTCCTCCTGTGTCCTCATTGTGAAACTAATATCGTTGTTATTGCAACGAGTGAACATAGTGACATATTTGAGTTCCGTTATAAAAATATCAAAGGAGAGGTCTTTGACTTGGTTGAAGAACGAGCTCTCAGTAGTCGGGAGATAAAAGAACTAGGTTTGACAAAGAAGGAGCAACAATCTCTTATAAGTTATAAGTTAAGAAAATTTTAATAAGGGAAGCTTCTTACCTCAAACCAACATTAACCAAAGACGATCAAAGAAAGAATAACTATTCTTCAGGAATAAAAATTATCGCTTCGATTTCAACATGGACATCTCTAAGTAACGGGCCAACCTGAACAGTAGAACGTGCTGGTGGAGTATCAGGGAAAAATTCTGCATACACAGCATTAAACCGAGCAAAGAGTCTCATATCTGTGAGAAACACAGTGGTTTTAATTGTATTTGCAAGTGATGTATTCGCTGCTTCAGCAACAGCTGAAAGATTGTTGAGAACCTGTCGTGTTTCATTTTCAATAGTATCATTGATTAATTGGTCAGTTTCAGGATTGTAAGCAATTTGCCCTGCAGTAAATAACAGATTGCCAACTTTTATACCTTGAGAATAATGACCACCAGGAGGAGTAGCTCTATCAGAGTGAATTTTCTCTATCATTTGACCTCATGATTTTTTTTGTTTCAAACAATTAAAAACTCTTGGATGATTAATAGATCATTTAATGTAAAAGATACAGATAGCTAATTCTGAGCTCTAATTCAAGAAAAAAATGAAAAAAAGTCTCCAAAAAATGGAGACATCTATCAAGCTACAAGAAGGTTTTAACTGCTTGAGGAATTTCCCACGGTGTTTCAGTGACTTTAGCGCCAGCAGCTTCTAAAGCATCGATTTTTCCTTGTGCTGTGCCAACATTTCCAGAAATAATTGCACCAGCGTGACCCATTCGTTTCCCTTCTGGAGCACTCTTTCCTGCTATATAAGCTACGATTGGTTTATCAACTTTTTGATCTTTGATATATTGAGCAACCTTTTCTTCATCATCACCGCCAATTTCACCAATTAATACGATTACTTTAGTTCCTTGATCCTTTACATAATAGTCAAACGCTTCAGATAAAGTTTTCCCCCGTACTGGATCCCCACCAATTCCAATGTAAGCAGAGACTCCAATGTTGGCATTTCCGATAGCTTTTGTGATTTCATATGATAAGGTACCACTTTTTGCGATGACGGCAACATCCCCAAAATGAGCCATGTCACCAGGCATGATTCCTAACTTGATTTTATCAGGGATTAGCATTCCAGGTGTATTCGGGCCAATTAAATTCAACCCTTTTATCTTAGCAGTTTCCACAAGACGAACCATATCAAAAACTGGAACTCCCTCTGTGATAACGCATGTCATATTGACTCCTGCATCTAAGCTTTCCATAACAGCACCATATGTGAAACGAGCGGGAACAAAAATAATACTTGTATCTACTCCACGTTCGTCAACAGCTTCTTGAACAGTATTGAAAACAGGAACCCCAAGAACTTCTTGTCCACCTTTTTTGGGAGTGACTCCAGCTACAACGTTCGTACCATACTCAAGCATCAATTGTGTGTGGAACTTTCCCTGATTACCAGTAATGCCTTGGACAACGACTTTTGAATCTTCACTAATGAACATCATACCACCTTCTTATACCATGACCTCTTTAAGCTTACCGACAGCATCCATCATGTCTTGATATGCATCAACGCCAGCATCTTTGAGTATTGCTACACCCTCTGCCTCTCGTGTTCCAGTTAGTCTAATTACCATAGGGGGAGCATCTGGAAATTCTTTCATTGTCTGAAGAATAGCTTCAGCTACGACATCACATCTTGTGATGCCACCATAAATATTGATAAGGACTGCCTTGGGTTTCATTGTATATATGAGCTTAAGAGCTTCATACACACGTTCTTTACTGGCGCCACCACCAACATCAAGGAAGTTCATCCCTGCTAATCCATGTTGAGCTAGTACGTCAAGTAAAGCCATAGTTAACCCTGCTCCGTTCGCCAGAATACCTATGTTACCATCAAGTTCAACAAATGAAAATCCAACCCTTTGTGCAGTCTTTTCTAACTCAGTAAGTTTACGCTTTCGTAATTCCACAACAAGTTCTTGACGAAAGGCAGCGTTATCATCCAAAGTCATCTTTCCATCTACAGCAACCACTCCTGACGGTGTAAGAACCAATGGATTAATTTCAACAAGTTGGGCTTCTTTTTCAGTAGTGATACGCCACAATTTTAGGAAAAGATCTGTCGCTGAATCTAGATCATCACCTGAAAAACCTAATCGCTCAGCAACACCCTTTGCCATGACCTCACTCAAACCATCTGTTATGGAAATATTTTCTTTGATAATCGCTTCTGGACGAGTAGCGGCAACTTCCTCAATATCAATGCCGCCTTCTGCGCTTGAAATTAGGACAAAACGTCTTCCAGAGGAATCTAGAGCAATGGAGCAATAATATTCATGTTTAATATCAGCCAGACCTTCTATGAGGATTGCTTCTACTCCGTATTCCCCAATTTTTCTACTAAAGAACTCTTCACACATTGAGAGAGCTTCGTCTTTCGTTTGAGCAATCTTGATGAGCCCTCGTTTTTTCCGGCTACCAACTGCGATTTGACTTTTTACTATGGCAGGAAAGCTGAATTGACTAATTTTTTCTTCAATATCTTCCCCTTTTGTGATTACTAGACGTTCAGCAAGGGGAATATCATACTCACTGAAAATTTCTTTGCTTTCATATTCGAGAAGTCGAATTGTTTAAACCTCCTAAGTTTAAATAAAAAAAGGATTGAAGAATGATCTTGTCAGATCTTCTGGAAAAATCCTATTAAAAGGTGATACCCAAGAATTCACCTATTTTGGGTAAATTCTTTTGCGCTTCATCAGCTACATTCTGGAATAAACTATCACCATTGGTATCTATACCCACGATTAAAGGCCCAAATTTGTCAACTTCTAATACCCATAAGCATTCTGGGGTTCCCAAGTCGAGCCAGTGAACTTCCTTGACACTTTTAATCCCTTTTGCGGCCACAACTGCGGCACCGCCAACGAAAGCTGTATAAATTGCTTTATATTCTTTCATTGCTTTAGCAGTTCTCTCACCCATACCGCCTTTGCCGATCACAACATTCACATCAAATTTTTTGATAAATTCGTCTTGAAAAAGATCCATTCGGGTAGATGTTGTAGGGCCTGCGGCAACAATTTCCCATTCATCTCCTATTTTCCTAACCACTGGGCCACAATGATAAACAGCAAGACCTTCAAAATCGATAGGCATATTTTCGCCTTTCTCCGCAAGGTGTAGTGCTCGTTCATGGGCTTCGTCCCTAGCAGTAAAAATTGTACCCGATATGAAAATAACATCGCCTATCTTGACTTTTTGGACATCTTCCTTTGAAATTGGGGTTGTAAAATGAAATTCTGCCATATTTATTCCTCCTTATGTGTTAAGTATTCTACTCGTTTATCCGGATAAATACGGGCTGTTGATCTTCTAGCAGCCCAGCACTGATAAGCTACAGCAGCGGGTAGTGAAGCTGGATGTCGATGAGCGTATTCAATCTTCACATCTAATGCTGTAGAGACATCTCCACCTAATCCCATTGCACCTATGCCTGTCATATTGATTGCTTTCAACAGATCTTCTTCTAGCTTGGCTATTTCAGGATCGGAATGCCTTTCTCCGATCGGTCGCATTACCTGTTTTTTCGCTAGTTTCAGTGCGATATCAGCGCCGCCACCAATACCAACACCAATAACTCCAGGCGGGCAAGGTTGGCCTCCTGCGTTTATAATGGTGTCAATAACGAATTTTTTTATGCCATTCACGCCTTGGCCTGGTTTGAGCATTCCCAAAGCGCACATATTCTCTGATCCGCCACCCTTAGGAAATACTGTAATTTCCAGGTAATCTACTCCAGGAATGAAATCATAATTAATGAATGGAATATGATTCCCCGTATTATCCCCAGTATTTCCGCCCACGATAGGATTTACAGCATTTGGTCTCAAAGGGACTTCTTTAGTTGCTCGAACTGAAGCTTTCCTAAGTGTCTCTTCAATACCTATAACTTTAGGAAAATTCTCACCAATATTGACATAATAAATGTGGATCCCAGTATCTTGACACATTGGAGTAGACGTCTCATCTGCAATGGTAAAGTTATCCACGATTGTTTTCAACGCAGCTTTACTTGTTGGTTTCGTTTCCTGTTCATACATGGCTTTTAATGCTTCGGAAACATCCTTTGGTAGCTGAGTTGCAGCAAACTTGTGCAATTTAACAGCAGTATCTTCAATTATTGTATTATCAAACGTTTCTGTCATAGTAGTCACAATCCTCAAACCAAAATTATTTGAAAAACTGGTTAAATTCTTTTTTTTGTTATAATAAAAATTCTATTACTTAAAATCTATGAATACAATGTAGTTTTAATATTTGTTCCAGTTTTTACTTGGTTAAACCAACGAATAATTCATAATCTTTACATAAATCAAGTTTTAAGTTTTAGATTTGTGAGAAAACTTTGTTGAAAACACTCTTCGCAGTATAACTAATGATCCTGTATCTTTTCTCAATTATCACCAAAAATAAATTGTGAAGACAAAATGAGAGAAATTTATATCGAAAAGTGTGAGAATCTACTCCTCGAAGAGTCGAAAAAAGAGAAAAAGGTGAGATAGTACTATGTATTATCTAGTACTATGTGTAATAGATCATCGTGACCAAAATTTAAGCGCTTGTCTTGCTGATTGACGTTTCAGCGCTTGAATGGCTTCTGTCGGATTAAGCTCCTTCGGACATGCCTCCACGCAATTGAATGCTGTATGACACCGAAAGACACCATCCTCTGCAGTTACCCTTTTCACACGTTCTCTAGTATTCTCATCTCTAGTATCTTTGGTAAAACGGAACGCTTTCAGAAGTGCCCCAGGACCTAGGTAATTTTTATCTGTCCACACTGAAACACATGAGCTATGACATGAACCACATAGAATACACTTAGAAGCTTCTTCAATAATTTTGAAGTCTTCAGGACTTTGAATGATTTCTGTTTCAGGATCTTTAGAGTGATCCCGTATTAGGAAAGGATCGATAGCAAGAAGTTTCTCATAAAAGGGATCCATGTCAACTACAAGATCTTTAATTACTGGAAAGAAAGGTAGGGGTTCTAATTTGATCACATCTGTCTTGAGTTGGAGAATTAGAGTTTCACACGCTAAACGATACTTCTTATTGACCAGAACAGCACAGGAGCCACAAACACCAGCACGGCAATTATATCTCATGGCGATTGAACCATCTTGTTTGGCAATAAGTTCTTGAACTGCAATCAAAACTGTCGTTCCTTTATCGCAGTCCAGTTCAAAAGTATCCCAGTAGGGTTCTATATCCCTTGCTGGGTTAAAACGCTTGATCTTGAAAGTAATTTTCTTCGTTTCACTCATCATTATCATCTCAGTACTTTCGTTCCTTTGGCTGCCATTTCGTAATAATAGCATCTAAGTAGCTCAATTTAGCTTCACCTTCAATATAATTTACCAAAGTATGTTTCAAGAAGTTCTCATCATCTCTTCCAAGATGGTCAAGGCGCCAATGACATCCTCGACATTCCGTTCGTTTCAAAGCACCCAAACACATCACTTCAGCGACGTCAAGCATGCCTTCAATGGCAAGTACCCACTCTAATTCTCTATTATATTCTCTAACCTTAGATTTAAGATAAGCACCTTCTTTGAAACGCTTTTTAAGCTCTCTAATTTTGTTAAGGGCCTCTGAAAGGGCGCCTTCCTCACGATAGACAAAAACTTTGGTCATCATTGTAGCTCTCATTTCTTCCATAATTGAGAACGGGTCATCCTTACCTTTACCACTAAACAAATGATCTAATTTTGCCTCTTGCTTTTGCAATTCCAAAAAAAGGATATTTTTTGCTTCAGACGATGACGTCACCCCCTTTACATATTCAGCTGCCTGTGATCCGGCAATTTTTCCCATAACAGCACATTCCAGAAGAGAATTCCCACCTAACCGATTAGCGCCATGGACCGAAACGCAAGAACATTCACCACAAGCAAAAAAGCCTTCTACCTCTTTACTGGAACAGTTCTCATCCACATGAATACCCCCCATCATATAGTGAAAACCAGGTTGAACAGGAATAGGATCTTTGATCATATCCTGACCAGTAAATATTAATGCAAGCTCACGTATTTGAGGAAGACGTTCAAGAATTTGTTCCTCTGGTAAATGAGTCAAATCAAGGTGGATATACCCGTTCTCTTTTGTACCATATCCTCGCCCTTCGAGAACCTCTTGATAGATTGACCGTGAAACAATATCTCTTGGAGCAAGTTCCATTTTTTCTGGCGCGTATTTTTCCATGAAGCGTTCACCCTTATTATTTCGTAGGTAACCACCTTCACCTCTCGCTGCCTCAGAAATTAAGACATTATTTCCATACAATGTTGTTGGGTGAAATTGGATGAATTCCATATCCTTGAGAGCAATACCTGCCCAATAAGCTATCGCCATCCCAAAAGCGTTACAGCTTAGAGCATTAGATGTTGCTCCGTAAATCTGTCCCGCGCCACCGGTGGCGAAAATAACTGCATCACATTCCCACATCTCAAGATAACCTGTTCTAAAGTTATAAACTATAACACCTTGAACTTTCTTGTCTTTAACCGCTAAGCGAATAACAAGACGATCTTCATAAACAGGGACACCCAGTTTGACAGATCGTTCCCACGCTACATGTAGTACAGAATGGCCAGTTCGATCTGCAGCAAAACATGTTCTCGGATATCCTGCTCCTCCAAATGGTCTTTGGCCAATACTCCCATCTTCGAACCTTGAAAAAGGACACCCCCAATGTTCTAGTTCGTAAACTGTTTCCTTAGCCATACCTATCATTTTAAGGACAGCTGGTTGATCAGCTAGATAATCTGAACCTTTAACTGTATCGAATGCATGTTTTTCAACCGAATCATCCTTTGACTCTGGATTGTTGCCTAATGGCGCATTGATTCCACCTTGAGCTGCAACAGAGTGACTTCTTACAGGCTGACAAATTGAAATGACAGCCACATCTGCTCCATTCTCTCTAGCTGCTACTGCTGCACGCATACCAGCTAGTCCTGATCCAACAACTAAGATACTATGTCTCTTTATTTGCATAAATCTACGCTCCAATGTATCCTCCGACGACAATTTCGGGAAGAGTTGCTATTAACAATAAGCCTAAAGCCCATGAAATAACTCCTAAAACTAAAAATATCCAAAATACAGTCTTTTGACGACGGATTCCTATACCAAGGTCGAATAAGACTATTCTTACTCCATTAGCACCATGATATATTCCCAAAGCCGTTACTCCAGCATCAATGAAGAATCCAATTGACAACATGTGATTTAACAATTCAATTCCAGTGTCAATGAGATTTTGATTCATTGCATGGACTACTGTATTATATAATAATCCTGCTTGACCTGTCTTTAAATAAGGATCAAGTAACATCAAAGCAATGATTGCCATATGAATAAAAACGTATATTAGCAGGCATAGTCCTGTTATTCTTTGAAAAAGCCATGCATACATACCCATACCACGAGAAAATGGATTGAACCAAGAGAGGAAATTAGAGGCTCTACTCCCTGTTTCAATGTTTGAATCTTCAACTACCGTAGTTTTTTGTGTCATTTTCATCACCTTATGCAACCATCACTGTAGAGTTAAGGATAAACGCATAAACTACGAAGAGAAATCCAATAAATAGTAACACTATTGCGAGTAACCTTTTACTCATTCTTCCAGGGGCCAAGTCAAGCGTGACTGTTCTAAAGCCGTTTAACATGTGGAAAGCTACTGTTAAAACGAATAATATCGATATCCAGAAGTATAGAGGAAAATTAATCATCTTCCATTGCACTGCTTGGAATGAAGCAAGCCCAAATTCTTCAACAATTGCGTTAAAGGCTGGCGCTGTAATTGTAGCACTTAAATAGTGGTTCATAATCATATGAAACAGGATTAGGAAAAACAACATTACTCCTGTTATTCGCTGAAGAACCCACCAAAAAGCGCTCTTTTTACTATGCTTTGGTAAAAATTTTCCAAATTTACTTTCAGAAAAAATTTCTGTTCCCATATTTTGCTCACATCTCATGATTATATTGCGATAGACTATCAATTCTTACGAAAATCGTAAGTTAAAGAATTTGTGGAGTATATTGGCAACCGGCTGATAGTGTCTTATCTTTTTTTTTGTTGGAAAGAATAAAGTGGCTATTTTTCAAACACAAATTAAATTTGATAAAAATTTAAGCTACTTTTTCTAGAAGTATTCATCGCCGAAAACAAAAAATGGGTTTAAATAGGGAAAAAGAAACTTGATTTATCTAGTTGTAATTATTGACCTTATATCTTGAAATTCAGGTGATTTTGTGTTTATTCGTATAATTACAGTACCAGCACGAGAAACAGCATTTGAAAATCTAAAATCAATACGAAAATCTATAGTTGAAGATACTTATCCAGCATTAAAGAAACAAGAGGGATGGAAAAAGACAGTAGTTATGTATAGTGAAGAAACGAAGCAATTCAAAATAATTACTTACTGGTCTTCTAAGGAACAAGCTGGAGTCTTAGATGAAAGGGATCCTGAGTTGTCTAGCTCAGCCTATATACAATTAGGAAAATATGCAGAATATTTTAAAAATGAAAACCTTGCTGTTGAACATTTTGATCATTTAGAAACTATTGAAAACGTCTAATCCAAAACAATTGAAAAATATGCTGGAATTAGGATAGAAAAAAATAAGATGTGAACAAGAATCTCGTTTTATCGATTCTTCACATCAATATAATTTCCAGCGTCAGGAAGCACATAAACAAGAGGATCTTTATTCTTTTCTTCCCTGTAATTCTGAATCCATGCACGAAGACTCTCTTGAACTGTACCAGTTCTTGAGACATAATTTAATTGGAAAACAGTTTCAATCTCGTTCTTGTCCATCTCAGTTATTATATGACAAGTACAGCGCTTTAAAATTCGAAGTAAATCGACTACCTTTTGATTACCAATTTTAAAAGTTTCAATACTACATTTTGTTTCAATTACATGATTCATTGCTTTATCAAGATCCATACCTTTAATTTCTTGCATTGTGTCATAGTAATTCTGAGACCCATGACCAAAAGGGCAGTGGGCGAGTAGTAAAACATCTCCACCTTGCTTGACTGCATTCCAACCAGCATGAAAACCTTTTCCACCTTGATATAAGTTAATACTCAATGCTCCTGTCGATACAATTACTAGATCTGCTGGATCCTCAACTTCTACAATCCGAAGGGGTTTCAAAGTTTCTAGTACTAATTCATGTAAAGAGTTGATATCTCCTCCGTTTAAAATAACAATATCATTACCTTCCATGACACCATCGATACAAAAGACAGGAACCATTTTCTTAGTGAATTTAGCCATTTCAATCATGTCTTGAATAACAGGATTACCTGCAGTATTACCCAAACGGCATTCAGGTTTAAACCCGTGAACTTTGTCGAACATTTGAGGATGATTCCGGGCAATGGTTTCTTTTCCCGCACATCCTGGAAAGAATGATTTGACGGTTCCTGCGACTCCAGCAAAATAATGGTATTCACTATCTGAGACTGCAATTACTAATCCAGATTCCAACGCATCAATGTCCACTTCGATAGGTGTACCTAACGATGATGTTCCAATATTTTTGCAATTCTCTGCTTCTTTGTGGATAATAACATTATCCTTCCATTCCTGATAAATATCTGACCCTAGAATCTTATTCTCAAGTAGCTCATCACTTGGAGGGCTGTGGGATCCACTTGCGATCATTAACCGAATATCCTCTTTATTTACCCCATAGTCGTATAATTTTTCAAGGAGCATTGGGAGGAGTATTTTCGTATGTTTATTTGGCCGTGTGGCATCATCCACTAGAATCATTATTCTTGGTCTTTCTCGGTTTTTGACCAGTTCCTCCAAAGGAGCCGAATCTATAGGTTTTTTGAGGATTTCATTAAATCGAGCTTGGAGATCAGTGAAGGTTCGCTTCGCTTTTTCGGGCTCCACAACTCGTACATTCATATCAGCTGGGATAAAATCTGAGACCATTTCATCCCCGTATGCTAACGCAATATCCTTGTATGGCATAATAATCATTCCTACAAAATCCGTGACTTTCAAGGTTTTATAATAATTTTTCCTCTAATAGCTTGCTAGAAGCGAGAAACAGATGGAATTCACTAAATACTCTTTTTCTAACCACATTAAATAGTAATTGTAATCAGATTGTAAATTTCATTATTTGTAATAAAATTCTTATTAACTTACTTATTTTTGATAACTAGACTCTATATCTCCCTCACAACCAAGTGAAGGAGAGAGAAGAAAATTACGTTATTTCCTGTCTTTTTCCAAATAATATTTCTTCTAATCGATTTGGAGAGGAAATAAAATGGCACAAAAATCAATATATGAATATGCAGCAAAAAAATTGCTTATGTCGGAGTTACCAAAATATTTTCCTGATTATAATTATCATGGAAAACTTGCGGTTGTTACTCCTGATACTGACTGGAATAAATTAGTTACCGACCATCCCTGGCTTAACACTGACAAACTTGCAGCGAAACCCGATCAACTTTTCGGAAAACGGGGCAAGGCAAATTTATTATTATTAGACGCAGACTTTGATGGACTGAAAACTTTCTGTTCCGATAGATTGAATAAAGAAGTGGAAATTGGTAGTATTAAAGGTACTCTCAATAGGTTCTTAGTTGAACCATTTATCCCGCATGAGAAGGAATTTTATGTTTCAATAACTTCTGACATGGAAAATGACATCATTCACTTCTCCTTCGAAGGAGGTATATTCGTCGAGGAAAATTGGGATAAAGTCATACACATCCCAATCCCTCTGGGAACTGATATATCAACTTTTGATCTAGCTAGTAAGCTACCAGATTTAGGTGAGCTTAGAAATGAACTTGTACAATTCATCAAAGGAATCTATCAAGTCTATGTTAATAAAGATTTTGCGTTCTTGGAGATCAATCCGTTTGCAATAACTAATGATAAAAAAATTGTTCCATTAGATCTTAAAGCAAAACTTGATGATACTGCTAGTTTTCAACATATAGATACCTGGGCAAATCCAGAAAATCCGATTGAATTCCCAAGAGGCTTTGGACAAGTATTATCTAAGGAAGAGCAGTTTATTGCCGATTTAGATGAAAAAACAGGGGCTTCCTTAAAGTTCACCATCTTGAATAGAGACGCACGAGTATGGACAATGGTAGCAGGAGGCGGTGGATCGGTTGTATATACAGATACTATCGCTGATATGGGATTTGCTCAAGAATTAGGCAATTACGGAGAATATTCAGGGAATCCTAATCGAGAACATACAGAGCTTTATGCTCAAACTATCATTGATGTTTTGACGGAAAAACCTGATCCTCAAGGACGGCCCAAGATTTTACTTATAGGAGGTGGAATTGCGAATTTCACTGATGTGAAAGCAACCTTCATGGGTATCGTAGCCGCCTTACGAAAATCTGCGGAAAAGCTACGGAACGTTAATGTTAAAATCTATGTCCGACGGGGTGGACCTAACGAAAAGGAAGGACTTAAGTTAATGGAGGATGTTGGTAAAGAAATAGGGGTTCCTATCGAAGTTTTTGATAGGTACACGCACATGACGAAGATTGTCCCCTTATCGCTCAAAGGAGATAGCTAAAGGAGGTTATCAGATGTCAAGAGAACTATTTAATCGAAATACCCGAGCAATTATTTACGGTTTTCAACGTAATGCCATTCAAAGAATGCTTGATTTTGACTTTGTATGTAAAAGAGAAACTCCTTCCGTCGCCGCGGTAATTAGACCGAGCCAGACAGGGGCAATTGGTTACCACAAAGTGTTTTGGGGCGGACAAGAGATTGTAATTCCAATTTATCGAAAGCTGGAACTGGCAATTAAAAAACATCCTGAAGCAGATGTTTTAATCAATTTTTCATCATTCCGCTCAGCATATCCAACAACAATGGAAGCACTGAGAGCTGATACAATAAAGACTGTCGCTGTTATTGCAGAAGGAATTCCTGAACGAAAAAGCCGTGAAATGAACAGATTAGCAAGAAGTAAAGGTAAAGTAATAATTGGTCCAGCAACGGTTGGTGGAATACAAGCAGGGGCATTTAAAATTGGTAATACGGCTGGAACAATAGAGAATGTGGTTCTTTCGAAACTCTATCGGCCTGGTAGTGTCGGATTTGTATCAAAAAGTGGGGGTATGAGTAATGAAATGAATTTTGCAATTTCACAGAACTCTGATGGTGTCTATGAAGGAATAGCTATTGGTGGTGACCGCTATGCAGGATCAACTCTGCTAGATCATCTACTTCGGTACGAGGCTAATCCTAAGATTAAAATGATGGTTTGTCTTGGTGAAGTTGGTGGTACTGGAGAAATAGATATCGTAGATGCCGTAAAAGATGGACGTTTAACAAAACCCATTGTCATGTGGTGTATTGGAACAGCAGCAAAACTCCTCCCATCAGGGTTGCAATTCGGTCATGCTGGTGCAATGGCTGGGAGTGAGATGGAAACAGCTAGTGCAAAGAATAAAGCTCTTGCGGAAGTAGGAGTAATAGTTCCTGAATCCTACGACGATTTCGGGGATAAAATTAATGAGACATTTGAAAAACTTAAAGCTGAAGGAAAAATTGACCCCGTAGAAGAGTTTGAGCCTCCACAATTACCAATTGATTATGCTAAAGCATCTAAGGCTGGTATTGTAAGAAGACCTACTGATGTGGTATGTACAATCAGTGACGAACGAGGAGACGTTCCCATGTTCTCTGGTGTTGGTCTTGATTCAATTGTTGAGCAAAATCAATCTCTTGGTTATACTATTGGCCTTCTGTGGTTTAAAAGAGAATTACCTAAATTTGCTCAGGATTATATTGAAATCGTCGTCAAATTAACATCAGATCATGGCCCAGCAGTCTCAGGAGCTCACAATGCTATTGTGACTGCACGTGCTGGACGAGATCTAATGTCTTCACTCGCTACTGGGATTCTTACAATAGGACCTAGGTTTGGTGGAGCAATTTCTGATGCGGCTAAATATGTGAAAATGGCTCTTGAAAAGAAGATGGCTCCTCAAGAATTCGTTGACCACATGAAAAACGTTGTGGGAATTAATATTCCAGGCATTGGTCATAGAATAAAGTCCGTCCAGAATCCTGATGTACGAGTAAAGTTATTGAAGGAATTTGTTCTCAAAAACTTTGAGAAGCATCCATACCTTGATTTTACTTTGGAAGTTGAAAAAATCACAACGTCCAAGCGTAATAATTTGATTCTCAATGTTGATGGTTGTATCGGAATCTGTTTCATGGATCTTCTAGAAAACTTGGACTTTTCAGATGAAGAGAAAAATGATGTCGTTGAGAGCGAAGTCCTTAATGGATTATTCGTACTCGGACGATCTATTGGAATGATGGGACACATATTTGATCAGAAACGCCAAAGAGCAGCACTTTACCGACAACCATGGGATGAAATCCTGTTCGCTGATTAAATATCCTTTTTTCTTTTTTTTATTAAAGTCTAAAGATAACTCAATTAAATTAAAATTATAAAAATCGTAAAGGTGAAAAATAATGTCTGAAGAAAAAATCAAACAAGCAACAGATCATTTTGAAAAACTTGTCAGAGAGCAATTAGAACGCGTAGAAAGAATGAAATCTGAGCCTGATTGGACAGATTTTAGTACATTAAAACCGATCATCATTGGAGCGTGTGGTGGAGATGGAATCGGTCCTAAAATAACTGAACACGCAGTAAGTGTTCTAAATTTCCTTTTGAAGGATGAAATCAATTCAGGAAAAGTAGAAATCCGAATGATCAAAGGTTTAACAATTGAAAACAGATCGAAAGTCATGAAAGCTATCCCTGATGACGTATTAGAGGATCTTAAAGAGTGTCATGTTATCCTTAAGGGGCCTACAACCACCCCATGGAAAGGGAATAAATATGGTTGGCCCAACATCGAAAGTGCTAATGTAGCAATGCGTAGAGAGCTAGATTTATTCGCTAATGTTCGTCCTGTTCGTGTACCCGAAAAAAACATCGATTGGATGTTTTATCGTGAAAACACAGAAGGAGCATACATTCTAGGATCAAAGGGTGTTGACGTAACCGATGATTTAGCAGTCGACTTCAAAGTTATTACAAATCAGGGTTCGGATCGTATTATTAGAGCAGCATTTGAGTATGCAAAGAACAACAATATCAATAAAGTCACAGTAGTCACAAAAGCTAATGTTGTCAAGAAAACAGATGGCAAATTCCTTGCAATTGCCGAAGAAGTAGCAAAAGACTATCCTGGAGTGGAATGGGACGACTGGTACATCGACATTATGACAGCTAAACTCATTGATCCCGCACGACAAAGCTCATTCCGAGTGATGACCGCTCCAAACCTGTACGGTGATATAATCACTGATGAAGCAGCTCAGATTCAAGGAGGACTCGGAACGGCTGGAGCAGCCAACATTGGCAAGAGATATTCAATGTTTGAAGCGGTTCACGGTTCAGCTCTGCGAATGGTCGACGATGGTAGAGTTGACTATGCTGACCCTACAAGCAT
Organism: Candidatus Hodarchaeota archaeon; assembly: GCA_016839625.1. Taxonomy (GTDB): domain Archaea; phylum Asgardarchaeota; class Heimdallarchaeia; order Hodarchaeales; family Hodarchaeaceae; genus Hodarchaeum. The sequence continues at coordinate 3,762 of JAEOTY010000480.1, read as the reverse complement.
CATTAAAGCTGCCTCCATGCTCTTGAACCATATTGGATTCACAGAGAAGGCTAATAAGCTTGACAAGGCCATTGAGATCTGTTCTCAGTACGAAAAGAAGTTAGTCCTTACTGGACGAGACACTGGTGCCACTGGCGAAGAGTACGCCAAATATATGATGGAGACTCTTCGAGATCCCAACCTCGAAGAGAAATGGAAAGGTTACCAGTAACTTTCACTTTTCTCCTCATTTTTTTGATTCCCTTCCTCTCATAACCAGTAACTCAAATATCATTGATTTCCACCCTCATCCTCTTTCTTTTCGTATTCTAGTGAATAATTATTTGAAACTAGGGTCATTCTATATTTTCGTAATATTTCTTAGAAAGAATCTCGAAGGAAAGTCTCTTCTTCATTTGCCCCTGTTAAATCAGTTAGCTCTCGAATAGCTCTTGTCGTGATTTTATCCACTTCTAATTTTCAGGTAAATCAAATATCTGAAGTGACTATTGATTATTCCATTGCTTGAACCAATCGTTTGGCTCTTTCAGCATATCGACTAATTTCCTCCTCGGTGACTTCGAGGCGTTTACGTGCAACACGCGTTATCAATTCCTCTAACCGTGCATACTCCAGTCTTTCACTCAATGGTGCATTGCGTTCGATAAGATACTGCCAGCGGTCTACCTGTTCTTCAAGGAAAGTTTGATCACTATAAATTTTGATCGCTAAATTCCGTAATCCCCTCTCCTCCGCGATTAATAAAGCCTGTTCTAACAATTTTTGTGCTTTTTCCTTGTTTAATTCGAGTAGTGATAGCTTGGATTGGAGTACGTATGTTTCAGCAAGCAACCAGTAAGAGGGTTGCTGATTGGCAATGGTGAGAAGACGCTGGGTCAATACTTTCACTTCATTAAGTACCTCTTTATGACTAGTCGTTTTTAATTCCAATAATAACAATTCACACAGGTGGAGCAGAGCGGTAACGGTCAGTTCCCAATCCACAATTTCTTCTTCCGCTACTTGTTGAAAGAGTTTTTGCGCGTCAAACTTATTTGCCAACCGATCACTAGTTTTGAGCAAAAGCGCGCGCGCGAGACGATACGTTTGACTGATTCGCTTGCTTTCTACTTGGGTGTTGATCTGCTGCAAATGCTGTAAATACTTCTTGGCCTGTTCGAGAGAGTTCATGTCGATAGTTATAGAGATTAACTCGTTAAGCCAATAAGCCATACCATGATTGGTGCGAAGTTCCTTATTAACCGTCAGACTCCGCTCAAAGTGCGTTAGGGCTTGTTCTGCGTCACCTTTCTGCTTGTAAATTAAGCCAATATTACCATCCGTTGTGTTCATCGTACTTAAGTCACCAGTTTCTTCAGCCAGCGCTAAACTCTGCTGGTAATATTTCAAGGCTTGGTCTAACTCCCCTTTCAGCCGATATATTTCACCAAGATTGTTAGTAGCCATGGCTCTGCCTATTTGATCGTTAATATCCTCAAATAATTTTAAGCTCTGTTGAACGTACTTCATTCCCTGATCCAAATCGCCTTTCTGAAGGTAAAAAGTCCCTTTTACTAACATTAATCTGGCTGTTCTTTGGGTAAGCGCTTCGGGCGATATTCGGGGAAGTTTTCCTACCCGACGCCGGAGACGGAAAAACTTTTTTTGACCAGCTTCTATAGTTTGCTCTTGGGCAAGTGTTTGGAGTGCTTGTTCGCCTTGGGTAATCGCTACCAAGCCTTCATCAGGCCTTCCAAGCCACGACATAGAACGAGCTTTTACTATGAAGGCGTCCACCAGTTGGACTGGCTGCTCCAGCTTATGCCTCTTTTGTAAAACATGCTCAATAGCCTTGAGAGTCTCTCTGTGCCGTCCCTGCTTCTGCAGGATCATTCCTCGGAGAAGCTGACACGTGAGCTGATCCGTAAGACTACTTCTTCTCCTTCTTGCTATTGTTTCTACGATTTGGGAGGCTTCATCCAATTTTTCCTGCTCTATGAGTTTTTCAGCTCGACTAAGATCACTACCTCTTGAATCAGACAGGGGTTGATACCTCCGTTGATACCTCTTCTAACACTTCAGTCAGTATTTAAAATAATCTTTGATTTAAAAGAGTTAATATTCAATTCTATGCTAATCATACACCACAGATCATTAATTGAATCCTTATAATACCATTGGAAAGTTTATGTCTGCAATGGATGGGAGTCTTGTTTATGTCGATATCTAAGGAGAATTAAGAAATCTTAGTATTGTATAGCTCTCATATAGAAAACTAATAACATTTGGAGAAATTATTTTGAAGGGAAAAAAAGGGAAAAAAAGGAAGATGAGGCAGTTCTTGTTCTGTAGCTTTCTCTTCATGGGTATACTGTATATGCTGGGCCATCGTCAAACGCTATTGATCCAGGTTTTTGGTCATGCGGAACCCACACTTTAAAAGAACCAGTAGCAGTATTATCAGATCCATCTGTTACTTCAAAGTTAATTGTGTAAACTCTACCGTTACCTTTGCCTTGCCTTTCCGCTCTTAATTGAACTGTTTGTGAATCCTCAAAGACGATGTCATCGAATGTTTTCCCGTCACCATTACCCTTTACTTCCTCTGGCTCATCACTGCTCACTGATGTAATTACTACATCTTCTATACCTACATTAGCATCACAAATATCGGTCACTGATAATACGAAGTCGGAAACATGAATAGTATGGTATTTATGATTTGGTGGCCAAAGGATTATGGGATTACCCACTACTGTTATCTCTGGAGCTGTTGTATCGACTACGGTAATATCTGCGGTGTCGGTATCACTAAACATTCCATCATCAACTGTCAAAGTTACTGTTGTTGTACCTAATGGGAAGGTTGCAGATGGACTTACTCCTGTAGCTGATCCACCAATCCATGCCCATAGGTAGGTTAGGGAATCTCCGTCTGGATCATATGAACCTGAACCATCAAGGGTTACTTCAGCACCAGCATGGCTAGTTTGTTCAACAGTTACATCTGAACCTGCATCAGCAACAGGTGGACGATTTCCTACTTCGACAGTAAGGTCATAGAGAATCGGAGAAACGTCACCAGAAGTGATTTGTAATGTCGTTTCAATTTGTAAATATTGCCCATTTGGGGTTGAACTTAGCGATATTCCATTAGATGCTGTTTCCCAGCTTGACCATGCGATCTCATCATTAGAACTTCGTACCTTTACTTTCACAGATGTACCACTGGGTTCGAATGAATTCCACTCAACAGTGCCCCAAGGAGCATTAGGTAAATCGCTATCGAAATTAATGGTCCAAGTTCCACTTTGTGTGGTAACTGACCATGCAATGATACCTGTCATATCGCTGTAACTATAATGTTTCCCAACACCAGTTCCAGACATCCCTACAGTCTGAACTGAAAGATCGATTGAATTTGTAGTAGTATTTATTCTATGTAGATATCCATCGTTATAATTACAAGCCCAAACATTACCTGCAGCATCGACTGCAACACCTGTTGTCGTTACACCATAATTTCCTGCTCCTACATCTATCGTTGCTTTCCAATATAGATTATTATCAAGTCGTGTTACATCGCCATCTTTAGAATTAACAATCCAAACATCATCATCACTAGTAACTGCCACTCCACGGCAATTAGTGTCATATTGTGCACCATAGGTAGTTGCATGTGTATTGATATCTATTTTAGCGACACGATTTTGACCCCAGCCAGCAACAAATACATGGCCTGAATTATCAATACCAATCCCATAAGATGTGAGGGAGAGCGAT
>JAEOTY010000479.1 GCA_016839625.1 Candidatus Hodarchaeota archaeon | reverse complement strand
TAGACTATCTTTCAGATTATGTTACTACTTTTTATGGTACTCCCGCGTCCTATGGTATTGTTTCTCAACCGTATACTGAAAAAGAAGGTATAAATGTCTTTCTTGATGGATTTATTCCTTCAGAGAATATGAGATTCAGGGATTATTCTATTCTCATTGAAAAATCCTCAGCAAGAGAGAAAAAAGTTGTATCTAAAGGTATATTAACTTATCAGGATCTTTCCAAGGTTTTTGAAAGGAGTGATTTCTCCCTTACTGTTCGAGGGGGAATAATTCACCAAAATGAGATCATAGGGATTTTGGGGCCTAATGGAATTGGGAAGACAACATTTGTAAAATTGTTAGCAGGAATAGAAACACCAACTACTGGAACAGTCGCTCCTGTATCATTAAATGAAGGTGTGGAATTAAAGGAGGAGAAAGAGAATCACATTCTCAGTGTAGCATATAAACCACAATACGTAAACTTAGAGGGTAACTTATCAGTTGAAAATTACCTTTTAAAAGAAGCAGGAGGAATTGTAGTAACCTCCCAGTTTAAAAGCGAAATTGTACGTCCTTTTAGACTAGAAAATCTCTTTGATCAACCAGTCAATCAATTAAGTGGAGGAGAACAACAGAAAGTCGCAATTGTAGCTACATTAGGTAAAGAAGCCGACTTATTCTTATTTGATGAACCATCGGCATTTTTATCCATTGAAGATAGATTAATTGCTGCAAAATCAATCAGACGAGTAATTCAAAGTCGTAATGCCGCTGCATTTGTAGTTGAGCACGATATTGTTACTCAAGATTATGCTAGTGACCGAATAATTGTATTCCTTGGTACTCCAGGGAAGTTAGGAAAAGCTTATTCACCATCTTCAGTTAGAGTGGGGATGAATCGATTTCTTGGAAATTTGAAAATTACATTCCGTCGAGATCCAAAATCGGGTCGCCCTCGGGTAAATAAACTCGATTCAAAACTCGATCGCCAGCAAAAAAATCAGGGCGAATATTACTATGAGAAATAAGCCCTCTTACAGATCTGTGATTACTATTTATTATGCAAACCAGTGTGACCGAAAAAAATGCACTGGAGTTAAAACTTGGCGATATTTCAAACAAAAGAGATTTCTTACAATCAATGAAATGCGATTTGTTAAACAAACCCAACGGATTCCAAGATATTCGTTGATTTTAAATCCATTAGCAGAAAAAATTTTATCCAGAGACGATCATGACATCTTTGTCAAGTCGGGACTCACAATCCTAGATTGCTCATGGAACCATGCAGAAGAGATATTTGCAAAACAATTTCCAAATTCAAGGAAACTCCCACACCTCATTGCAGCAAATCCAGTGAACTATGGAAAACCAACCAAACTTACTAGTGTTGAGGCTCTTGCAGCAGCATATTATCTGTTAGGGTATGAAGAAACATCAAAGGAATTGTTATCAATCTTTAAGTGGGGGATCCAATTTTTAAACTTGAATTCTAATCTGTTAAGAGATTATGCAAATTGTAGCAATATAGAAGAAATTAGGAACATAGAACTTGAATTTTTTAATTCACAAGAATCTTAGTCTTTTATTTCTGATTTTTTTTCTTCTTAACAAAACAAAGAAAGAATTAAGTTCAATAATGAAAACATCCCAAATAACCTTTAATTCATCAATACATTGATCTTTAAGGAGTAAAATTCTCCGTGACTGTAGACAAGCCATTGAAAATTACTTTATTGGGAGTGAAGCAGTCAAAACCAGGGAATAAGTTCATTTTTATTGGTGAAACTGAAGAATGCTCTGAATGTCGCCTTCGGGGAGCTTGTTTAAAGCTTGAAAGAAACAGAGTGTATGAAGTTGCTAGCGTAAAAGACACAGTTCATCCTTGTGGTGTTTTTGAACAGGGAGTTCAGACTGTTGAGATATTCGAATCATCTTATGAAATCGCCACTGGGGCTAAGCTCGCTGTGGAGGGAGCATCTATCACTTTTAATCATCGAGACTGCGATTTAATTGATTGTCCCCATTTCCATCATCATTGCAGACCAAATTATCTTAAAAATAACGAAAAACTTCGCATTATTGGCATCTCTGATAAAACCATAGACTGTAAACAGGGATATCACTTGAAACTGATTACAGTGGATCGGAATAGCAATCATGATGAATAAAACTTTTTCTGAGGAAATAAAATGCCGATTGCTGAAAATGATTGGATAAAAATAGATTATACTGGACGTTTAAAAGAAAACTCTAAAGTTTTTGATACAACAATGGAAGATATTGCTCGCTCGGAACATATATTTGACGAAAAACGAGCTTATAAACCAATGATGTGCCGTGTAGGGGATGAGAAGTTCTTGATTCCAGGATTAGCCCGAGGACTTATTGGACTAGAGCTAAATTCTCCTCAAACTTTTGAAATTACAGCTGAAGATGCATATGGAGACAGGGACAGTAAAAAAATCGAAATGGTTCCTACAAAACGACTACGAAAAGCTAACCTCGAACCAAGGGTTGGAAATCGAGTACAACTAGCTGGGCGAAGTGGAACAATAATTTGGGTAGGTGGAGGACGATCACGAATCGATTTTAACCATCCACTTGCAGGGAAGGATTTAACATTTGATGTTACCGTTGTAGAACATTTAACAGACGAAGAACAAATTCGAAAAGAAATTATTTCTCGCCGTTTTACCGGAGTTAATATAGAAGAAGTCAAAATTGAAGTTTCTGAAGATCCTTCCACCATATCTATTTCTCTCCCAAACTATCTTATTTTTATGGAAGGTCTTGCAATTGCTAAATATACTCTTGCAATGGAACTTCGAGATTTTTTGGATTTCAAAGTAGTCAAGTTCATTGATCTCTTTGATTACCAAGAACCTCCAACCTCAGAGGAGGAATCAGAAACTCAAGAAGAAGAAAATAATTCTGCTGAACAGGAAGATACTTAATTCTAATGAAACTTTTCAAGTTTTATCCTGTTCATTCTCACTATCTGATTCATCTATCACTGATGGTTGCATTTTCGGAGTATATTTCTTCGTCCACTTGAACTTCCGAGGGTCACGCTTGAAGTCAATCAATGATCGACGACATTTCTTGCTACAAAAACGAATTAATTGACCGCTCTTGCGTACAAATGAAATTCCTGTCATAGGTTCAATATCATGTCCACAGAAAGCACATTGAAATATTCTTACCAAGAGAAGCACCTCGTAGTATAATTTTTTATTTAGGGACGTTTCAAATTGCGAGCTTCACGCTCAGTCTCCCTAAGGAGGAGAGTATCACCCTTTCTAATTGGTCCTTTCACATTGCGTACAATAATCCGTCCACGATCTCTTCCTTCGAGTACTCGAACACGAACCTGAGTAATTTCTCCTGTAACACCTGTTCTTCCAATGATTTGTAAAACTTCAGCTGGTATAGAAATATTTTCATCACTCATACAAAGAGCTCCTTATATTCCAGCCAATTCCTTTATTCTGACAGCTAGATTATCAATTTTTGCTTTCACTTCACCTTCATTAACAATAGAGCAACTTGCAGTCTTCACTCCGAGATTACATGCTTTTCCAAGCTCATCCTTGCTAACAACATATAGATAGGGTATTTTCTTGTCTTTACAAAGAAGAGGTAAATGTGCAACTATTTCAGGTGGATCCACATCCAAAGCAATGAACACTAGTTTTGCTTCACCACGTTCAATACTTTTTGTGGTTTCGTTTGTCCCTTTGCGAATGTTTGCTTGATCACTACTAACATTCTCAAGTAAAGCTAAAGCGTCGTTATCCAGCCCCTCAGGCTGATCAAAATTCACATAAAAAGGTTTACTCATTTTTTTTCGACCTCCAGGGTCTTAATTCAGATTGAATAATC
>JAEOTY010000478.1 GCA_016839625.1 Candidatus Hodarchaeota archaeon | reverse complement strand
TTTATGGATGCAATAATCCATGCATCAGAAGCGTTAGCTATCGATGAGATATTAGAGAATGCCTCAGCTTTTACTACTGCGTTATATATAATTTCAGAAGCAAATTACAAGGTTGGGGACATTGAAAAAGGGGACAAATATAAACAATTATACCAGAAGAAACTTATGAAGCTTACAGATAGTGAGGAAGAGATGTTACGTAGTATTGAGGGATTGAGTGTAGGAATGACCAAAGAAGAGGATTTGGATACAAGGGTCATGCAAGCTTTGGAAGAGCTTGACTCTTTTTAACAAAAAAGGATATTAATTACTTGTTTTCACAAAATAAGCTGGAAGCTTTCATATTTAAGACATTGTGATCTCGAACTGTTAAAGATTCTAAGAAGGGAATCCTTTTTCTTCTATGATATTGTAATAATATCCTGTTTTATTTATTTTTTTTCAGAATCTATTCTGGAGTACGTATAATGTTCAATCAGTTCTCTAAGATCCCTTTATCTGAAATTGAAAACCGAATCACAAATTTAAAGTCTCAAATGAAAAAAGACAATATTGATGGTGCAATTCTGCTCTCAACTCCCGAACTTTATTATTATTCAGGTGTGGGGTATGATGGTGCGGTTTTTATTCCAACAGAAGGAAATTCCCCTGTTCATCTTGTCAAGCGAAATCTTGAAATGGCACAATCTTTCTCCCAAATACCCATAGTCAAGAATTTTGGCAGAAAATCCAAATTATTTGAAACTTTGAACATCAAACCAGCATCGAAAATTGCGATAGAGAAGGATGTCTTATCTTATTCATTCGTGCAATTCTTGCAATCTAAGGCTAAGAACATTCAATTAGTCAATTATAGTTCTATTTTTAGACAACTTCGTTCTATTAAATCAAAATATGAGATTAATCAAATAGAAACAGCAGCTATGTTAGTGGATCAGTCTCTCGAGTACTGTACAGAGATAGCAACACCTGAAATGACAGAAATAGAACTAGCCATTCGATTAGAAAGATGGTTACTTGAGAATGGACATGATGGTTTTATTACTACATTTGGGTTTAACGCAGAATTATTGCACTGCGCTTACGTTATTTCAAGTCAATCTTCTGTTTTGAATATCTATTTCACTCCAATTTCTGGTCAAGGACTTTCTTTGAAATATCCATTTGGTCCAAGTCGTCAAAAATTGAAAACAAACCCCTTCATTGTGGATACTTGTGGAAACAGTCAAGGTTACATTTCTGATACCACACGAACGTTTATCTGTGGAAAATTTGATGTAAAGACTCAGGATCAGCTCGAATCTCTTCACCAAATAAAGCGATTCCTCCAACGCAAATTAAAACCTAATGTGAACTTAGGTGATCTTTACAATGATGTTATGGAGCTAAGTACGGATCTTGGAATTCATGAAAACTTTATGGGAACAAGTTCTGATCGAGTGGCTTTTATTGGGCATGGGGTTGGGCTTGAACTTGATGAACTTCCTGTATTTTACGCCAAAGGGCCGGATCTCATTGTAGGTAATGTTCTTGCATGTGAACCCAAGTTCTTTATTCAAGAGGAAAAAGTGCTTGGTATCGAGGATACTTTTGTCATCATAGAGAATGGTAACAGATTATTATCTAAAGCACCAGAATATTTCGAGATCTAAAGCTAATATTTAGGTGAATACGATGACTCGCTCTACTACTTCCTTAGCGTCTTTAACTTTCAATTTGTACTTAAAACCATCCTTATTAGTTATTAGCTTTTATCAGATTATTGTAACTGGTATTTACACCGCTCAACAATTATTATTGGCAGCCTATTTAGATGAGTTGGGTTACATTTTAATCAGTGGTATTATTTTAGCTGTATTTTTTCTATTCATGTTTACATTAGGCCCGATATGTGCTACACTGAGCGATCTGCATGGTAGAAAATTCTTATTGATTGCAGCCAATTGGTTTTCGGTTATCGGTTTTATTGGACTATTCCTAGCAACTGATCCAATATCCTTGTTTTTTGTTAATGCACTTCTTGGAATGGGAGGTGCATTACGTGTCGGATCCGTAGTCGCACTATGGGTTCAACATAGTCCTCAAGATCGTGTTGGAGAGTCATTGGCCTATTTCAATATCATATTTGCCGTGGGTGGCATTACAGGGGTATTATTGGGTTTTCTGATGTGGAAAACCATTGAGAAATCCACTTTCATCATTTTTGGGCTCTTATTATTTGTTTCGGCCATCCCTATTCTTTTTATCTCTGATAAAGGAGAATATACCCCTTTTTCCTATGTCTCGACTCTGAATGTGGTAAAAGATACGATCTATTCAATGAAAACGAAGCAAAAAAATCACTTTTTCCTCTCAAAACCTATGATTCAAGTCAGTATTCACTGGTTGGCGTTCTCAACTATTATTGCTTTTTCAACATTCATTATTCCAATCATCGAACGAGTTATGGAACAGATTCCTGTTGAATCTGAAATTTCTCTTCCTCTTCTTCTTGTTATCTCAGGTGCATTTGTTATTTCAGGTCTTAGTGGATTAATAATTTGGGGGAAGATATCTGATTCATGGGCACGAAGACCTGTATTGATCATCGGATTTTGCGGTTGTACAATATTGATACTCCTCTGTTTCTCATTATTCCAATTTGAATTACTTCTTCCACTAATAGAAGGTTTGGCTACTGGTGAGGTTATCAGTCTAGCAAATATAGGTGTTTTTATTTTGTTAATCTTTTCTGCGATGGCTCTGATTCCTACACCAATGGCATGGATCTCTGATCTAGTAGGGCAAGAGGATTTAGCAAAGGCCATGTCGCTCAGGCAGGCTCTAATCGGTATGGGGACAGTCATTGGAGCCCTAATTGGGGGTTATGTAATAGGAATTTTAGGAATCAGTGGCTTATTCCTAGTAATTCTTTTTTTCCTGATAATTTCCTCAATTATCCTCTTCTGAACTGCATTCTATCAATATATAAAACAAGCCATAATGGGGTGTAGGACATTTAATACAAAAAACCCTCTTATAGAGACAACACCAATGAATCCGTACAAGCTTCTAACTTCCGCTATGGATGGAAAACCTCTTTTTACGATAGACAAGTATAAATTCATTCTGAATCCTTTAACAGAACAGGTACCTGCAACTACTTCTCAACTTCTGGAAGCAGCATCAAAAGCTATCATGAATCATATGAGAACTGATAAATATGATAAAATAATTACAGAAGAAGACAAAGGAGCAATATTGGTTGCAGCTGTATCATTGATGTCTGGTTTACCTTTTGGAATGGCACGATGGTACCCCAATAATCTAGCGAATCAGGTTAGTTCAATTTTCTCCTGTGAATATCTGTCTGAAGGCACTCTGTATATCTGTGGTATCGAGCAGAACGATCGTGTGTGTATTATAGATGATATCATCAGTACTGGGGGAACACTTATTGGCATGATTAAAGCTCTTAAGGAAATTGGAGCAGAGATAGTGGATGTTATAGTAGTTGGAGAAAAGATAGAGTATAAGGGAATTGAACGTGTTGCTCAGGAAACAGGCATCCAAGTTAAATCAATCCTAAAAATCTCAGTAAAGGATGATTTTTCAAAAGTAGTAGGATCAGATGAATTGTATAAATGTTGAATCAGTTGAAAAGGTGTGGTTATAGTGTCTGGTTGGTTTGGTAGCTCTGGGATACGTGGCCCCTATAATGTAATAACCCCCACATTTGGCATGAAACTTGGAATGGCAGTTGGAAGTGTTTTTAAGTTGTCTAAACCAACATACATCGCTTCAGATATTCGTTTTACATCCCACATTCTGAAAGCAGCTTTCATGAGTGGGTTTTCGAGTGTTTCTGGGTCAATAATTGATATTGGATTATGTCCAACTCCAGTATTGTCTTTTTGCTCATCACTTAAGGATACATTAGGAATAATGGTTACCGCTTCCCACAATCCGCCTTCTGATAATGGATTTAAACTCTTCTTAAATGGGGGAGAGTGTGATAAAAATATTGAATCACAAGTAGAAAAAGAACTTCAAATAGAGCTTAACCGATCTTTTCAGGATAATTCAGCTTTAAGTTCGTGGAAAAATGTTGGGAATAGCACATTCCACGAATCTCAAGTTCTCATTGATGATTACATAAATCATCTCCTTAATAAGGTTGAAATGGAGAATTACGATTATAAAATCATTTTAGATTGCGCAAACAACGTACCAAACCTCGTTTCTCCAATAACATTTCAGAGACTCGGGTTTAAGAATATCTTAACAATAAACAATAAACTTGATGGCTTTTTTCCTGGGCGGTCAAGTGAACCTTCATCAGTAAACCTGACAGTGTTGAAAGAAGTAGTAGTTGAGGAAGGAGCTGACATTGGTATTGCCCATGACGGAGATGGCGATCGATTTGCAATAATAGATGAACAAGGGAACTTTGTAAGTTCAACGGCTTTAATTAATTTCTTTCTTGATAATTTAGATTATTCTAATCCCGAAAAGAATAAAATTGTTCTAACTAGTGATTGTACAAAACAAGCTTTTGAAATTGCTGAAAAGAAGAAAGCTGATGTCATTACAAGTCGTATTGGAAGAAACCGTGATTATGTGGATGAAGAAGGGCTCTTATTCTTAGCGGAACCTAGTAAGCTCTTGTTTCCCGAATTAGGTAAATGGATTGACGGCTTATATCCTGTATTGAAGCTTCTAGCGATTCTTAAGGCAAGAAAGATTAGTAAAGTAATGGCTTTGTATGAGAAAAGAAATATTTTACGTAAGGGATTTAGAATTTCTAATGAAGACAAAGAACGAGTGAATAGCAAGATTGACGATTTACCAACCTTATGGTCAGGAAAAATCTCCCACACTTCAACATTAGACGGTTTAAAACTCTTTTTCAAAGATGAATCTAGTGTATTGCTTAGATTTTCAGGAACAGAACCAAAAATAAAAATATATATTGAATCGTTTTCACAAACTAAGAACAGTGAGATTCTAACCGAATTAAAAGATATTTTCGGACTCTCAGGTGTCGGATTCGACTGTTGAATCAAGTAATCTGTCAATCAGTTCCAAAAAAAATTTTGTTGATCCTCATTAATCTGAAAGTAGGTTGTGAATTGTTTGGATAAAAAATATCATATCAACGTTTCCAAGAAGGATATTGAAAATAGTAAATATAGTCTGATCTGCGGTGATCCTGGAAGGGTTCCCAGAATTTCAGCTCTACTTAACGATTCCAAAGAAATCTCATTCAATCGTGAATACAGAGTTCATTTAGGTTATTTAAACGATCACCCAATAATTGTCTCTAGTATGGGGATAGGCTGTCCTTCAACAGCAATTGGTGTTGAGGAATTTGGACAAATCGGGATTACTACAACAATTAGAGTAGGTACATCAGGAATTCTCTCGAAAAAAGTCAAACTAGGAGATATTGTGTCTGCAACTGGCGCAATTAGAGATGAGGGGACATCTCACCAATATATTGATGGGGCTTTTCCTGCAGTAGCCAGTGTAGATGTGGTTTTAGCATTAAGACAAGCTGCTCATAATTTAAACCTTTCATCATACTTTCATGAGGGAATTATTCATTCAAAGGATGCTTTTTACGCTGAAACACCTTCAATGATTCCTGATCCAACGATTAAAGATCGCTGGAAGTCTTGGATAGAAGCTGGTGCACTGGTTACAGAAATGGAATGTTCGACTATCTTCGTGATTAGTCAGATAAGGGGATGGCGAGCAGGAGGAATAATGGCAGCGATAGGAGATACAGAAGCAGGAGAACCAATTGTGGACCACAAAAAAGGGCAAAAAGAAGCGATAACGGTAGCAATAGAAGCAACAAAGTTGTTACTTATGAAAGAAACCTAATTGATCAAAAATTAACTCTTTATAATTAAAACAAACTATAATTGTAACTTTTCATCTGAATTGAACATGTTGGGGTTAATAAAAAAATGACAATAGTATATAAACCAGGATGCTTAGAGGTAATTTTTGGGCCAATGAAAAGTGGTAAGAGTGCGATATTTATCAGACGTTTTAAGGAACTTGAATATTCAGATTATAAATTGATTATATTTAAACCTGCTGTAAACACTCGAGAATTAGGCGTCTCCTCCCGTGCTTTTGACGTTAAGCTTGAAGCAATTGTAATAGATGAGAAAAACCCCGAGTTGATTTTTGAATATCTAAAAAAAAAACAGTATAATATTGTTGGAATTGATGAGGCTCACTTTTTTGATAATCACCTAGTTGATGTAATTGATATCTTACTTAAAGAGGGGTATCATGTTATTGTAAGTGGCTTAATGCTTAGTTTTAGAGGTGAGCCATTTGGGCCCATGCCATGGCTTGTTGGACGTGCAGATGAAGTAACGAGCCTTACTGCTATATGTGATGTAGATGGTTGTAATCATCGAGCTACAAGAAGTCAGAGATTAATAAATGGAGAACCTGCTCCTTATAACAGTCCTCTTGTTGTTATTGAAGATCAATCAAAGATTGAAACTTACGAAGCTCGATGTGTAATTCATCATATTGTTCTTAAAAATCAATGAATCCTTCGTGTAACATTCTTACATTGTTAAACAGAAAAACTAAATTAATTTGCCCTCTAACTTGAAATTATAGTTAATTCTTGACATATTTTGACCCGAAAAATCAATGGTTTTCTAATATACAAAGCTGACTAAATAGAAATTATACTTAATACTATTACTAGAAAACAAGTAAATTTGAAATAATAAGATAAACGAGGCGATTGGTTTGTCTTCTAAGAAAATAGGCGACATAGAGAGTGCTGATATAGTTAAAGATAAGAATGGACGTCAGTATCACTTAGGACTTGCACCAGGTGAATTAGCAGAGAACATTATTCTAGTAGGAGACCCGGAAAGACCCGAAAAAATGAAAGATTTCTTTTCTGAAATCTTCATTGATAAGCAAACAAGGGAATTCAGAACAATCACTGGAAAAATCAATGATCTAGAGGTATCTGTATTGAGTACAGGTATTGGGCCTGATAATATTGAGATTTGTCTAG
>JAEOTY010000477.1 GCA_016839625.1 Candidatus Hodarchaeota archaeon | reverse complement strand
TAAAGTATCCGTGGCCGAGTAAGGAAGTGAAGATCCTCTGGAATATCATTATGAGGTGTAGCTAATGGAGACGCATCGTAAACTTCGCTAAATATTGGATAAGGGTTATCAACAATACTGTCTTCATTCTTACAGTTGGCTTAGCCATGCTTTTTTCTGACTTTGGCTCTATAAATCTCATTTTTTCTGCTGGTTTCTTTGCGTTTGGTCTACTAGTCATTGCCTGGTCGCTCAAGCGTATTCTTGGTCTCCCGTCTCCTCCTGCCCACGGATCTAATTTTCATGGTTGATCTTCAATTATTTCCAATCTTCAAGGAGAAGCACTCGTTCCCCGCTTATTTTGGAGTATAATTTCTCATCAGCAGTTATAAAATCTATCTGATTCTTTTTACTAATAGCGATATAACTAGCATCATAGATTGTGATACCATATTGATAAGCTAAGTTAATTGTTGGGTGAGCCACCTCTTTCTCAAAGGATTCAACATTGAATTGAAAATCTTCTAGGGTTTGCATTACATTTTTCACGTCTTCAATGCCGAACTCTGCTTTGTACCGTAATACATTAGAGATTTCGTAGAAAAATAGTGCTGGGACGATCGGTATAGCTTCTTCTTTCAGATAATCTCTTACTTTTAATGCTTGTTCTGTATGAATTTCATCTACAAACCATTTGAGTGCAACTGACGCGTCCACAACTAGTGCCTGATCTCTCGCCATGCTCTCAACTCCTTAGTAGTATTTTCTTGTGCTTTTCTTCGTAATTGATCCATCTTCTGACTTGATTGTTCGATAATCTTACGATTTCTGTCCATAATTCTTTTCTCTTCCTCTTCTGCTCGTTTAAGAATTGCTGATCTCATCACTTCGCTCCAATTTATATGGGTTAATTTTTCAATCCTTTTTTTTAGGTTTTCTGGGATTTTTGTACTCATTGTTGGCATGACTATTCAATATATTTATTACCTTAGGGTCTTAAAAATATTACCTTCATAAAGTTTCTTTGAAGGAGGTCCGCCACATTTTTTCTGTTTGTTTCTTTGCGTTTGGTCTGCTAGTGATTGCCTGGTCACTCAGACGTATTCTTGGTCTTCCTTCTCCTCCTGACCACGGATCTAATTTCCGTGGGTGATTTTTTTCTTTTCTGTTCTTATACATCCGAATCTGTTGGCTCTTCACTAATATGTTTCAACTTTCAACCTAGGAAAGCGCCTAGTATATACTTATCTTAACATTTGAATAACCAATTCCTTAGGCATACTTCTAGGTATCTCTCTCGATCTAAACATCTCTCTATTGAGATTTAGCTTATTTATCATAGCGACTCTAGTTATTGTAGAGTCGTAATACTTAGCATATGGATAGATAGACTTTTTAGAATTAATATTCTTCAGAGCTTTACTCTACAATATCTTTTTGATTATAAGACGAACGATTAGTGTATAATCATTATAAGGTGAGAATAGTGACAAATCAAGTCATCGAAGGTTGGACAGGTTCTGGAAGACAAGACGAACAGATTAAACCTCTATTGTTATCAGAAGACGGATTACATATCGACATAAATAAACGGGGTGTTGCAGAGTGGTGGTATTTTGATACACACCTGGATAGTGGGCATACTCTAGTAGTCTTTTTTCATGCAAAGAATCCCAATCCTGGTATGCGAGGAAAAACAGGTGTGGAAATAGTATTACTTAGACCAGATGGTAAAAGAGTTCAAAAGTTTATCTCCTATCGTAAATCGGATTTTAAATCTGCAAGGGATAAACCCGAGGTCACAATTGGAAATAATACCCTCAGAGTCAAACAGCGGGAAGGTGAACTCCCTATTTACGAGATCAATGTCAATGAGAAGGAACTAGGATGCCATCTAATCTATAGAGCAGAAGTCAATGGTTGGAAACCAGGTACAGGGCTGTCAAAATTTGGTGAGCTTGGAACTTTCAACTGGATAGTACCATTCGCACGTGCAACAGTGGAAGGGACAATCACGGATGGAGATAAAACAATTCAAGTTTCAGGTATTGGTTATCATGATCATAATTGGTTGGATTTTTCATTTCAGAGCATCATTAACTACTGGATGTGGGGCCGGATTTATTCCGAACACTTTTCTCTTTCTTATGCTTTTATCCAATGTAATAAGAAGGTAAATAACCATCAAGTAAAGGTGTTAATGCTAGCAGAAGGACAGGAAGTAATTCTCAGCACGGGAGAGTTTGAGTTTAACCAAGATGAATTTTCATACAACTCAATAGCAAAACATAAGTTTCCAAGACAACTCACAATTAAAACATCTGACAAAATTAAAATGAAAGTAGTCCTGAGTGTGAATAAAATCCTAGAAGCGCAGGATATGTTGAAAAATTTCAACCCGTTATTTCGTTTCTTAGCTAAATATTTACTTAGGATCAAACCTGGATATTTTAGGCTGTTATCTGACTTCGAATTGGAAGTAACTCGGGATGGGAAAACAGTAAAAGAAGCCAGCTCGACTCTACATGAAATTGTCATCCTTAACCCTGTCCTAGAGGAACCAGTATGAGCATTGAACGATTAAAAGCATTAAAACATGATATGAAAAAATGTGTCCGCTGTAGTCTGTGTAAAATGGTCCCACTGCCCACCATTCAACAAACACAGTTTACAAGTGCCTGTCCACCTGTAGATGAGTATCACTTTCATGCTTATTCGGGTGGAGGGATTAATATAATGGCACTATCATTACTCGATAAGCGAATAAAGGTCGATAAAGATCTAGCTAATATTATATCAGCCTGTACTACATGTGGAATGTGTGATGTCGCTTGTAAATTCATTATGGCAGCCGAACGACAAGAAGTCATCCTAGCACTGAAAAATCATGTCAATGAGTCTGGTTTGGGAAACATACAAAAATCAGAGAAAAAAATAACAATTGGGCATTGGGCAGATGGACTGAATCTCAAAATTCTACCTGAGACTAAATCTAACATTTTACTCTTTGTGGGAACAGGAGCAAATTATTATTCAGAACACGCTGCCTCTGCACGTAAATTAGCGCTGTTGCTAAAACATGCTGGTGTAGACTTTGGTATTCTTGAGGGTGAAGAACCTACAAGTGGTATTGAGGCTTACTGGACAGGTCAGCTTCAAAAATTTTCTCAAAATGCACAAACGGTAGTTGATCAACTAAATAAGACTGGAGTTAAGAAAATAATCACCTTGTGCGGAGAAGATCTGGGAATGTTCCGCTCCAAGTACCCCCACTACGGTTTTACCATAAAAGCGAAAGTGTTTCATGCTAGTGAGTTTTTATTGTCACTCATAAAGAGAGGTAAGATACGCCTAACCCACCCCATAAAACAAAATGTCACTTTCCACGACCCCTGTTATCTGGGAAGACAAAGTGAACCAATTAAAAAATGGGATGGAGAAGAACTACAAACACATGGTGTAATGCGTTATTTTAAACCTCCAAAACCAATCAATTATGGGGTAAATGGTGTTTTCGATGCACCACGAGAAGTGTTAGCTAAAATACCTGGGATAACCTTTAACGAATTGCATCGTATTCGTGAGTATTCCTATTGTTGCGGAGGAGGTGGGGGTGTACCAGATTCCCATCCAAACGTTTCCAAGTCTGCAGCTCTCCATAGAATTGATGAAGCCCGAGATGTAAATGCAGAGATAATAGTAACTGCCTGCCAACACTGCCGGTATAATCTAACCCGATGGCAAGAAAATGATTCTTTGCCAATTGTAGATCTGGTGGATCTAGTTTATAAAGCCACAGGAATGGAGTAACCTAATGAAACAGTCTGATCTCTTGTCCCAATTGCAGAAATTAATTCCAACTGGCACCCTGAACAGTAACATTGATGATCGCAACCTCTCAGCTAAATTTGGAATTAATCAACAGGGTCTTCCCCCAATCTGTATCTTACATCCAGGAAATGCTAATGAATTGGAAAGAATCATTAAATTTGCTAATAAAAATGGTTTGAATCTGACAGTAACGTCTTCCACCGGTATCCATCGGAAAGGAGGTATTTCAAATCAAAAAGAGAACATTCTAGTGGATTTATCACGTTGGAAGAGAATAGACCTAATAGATCGTCGTAACCGTGTTTGTCGGATTGAGCCTGGAGTTACTTATAGACAACTCGTGACAAAACTTTCAGAACATAGAATGACTATCCCGATGCCTCTATCACCTCGTAATGGAAAAAGTGTACTAGCTGCCGTGATAGATCGAGAACCCAGCACTTGGGCTAACAAACAGTGGGATAGTGGTGATCCTATATGTAGTACTGAGTTTTATTTTGGTAGTGGCGAGCTTTTCCGTACAGGTGCAGCAGGTGGACCGGGGACTATCGAACAACAACGCAAGTCTGGCGGAGGCATGAAATATCCTTCAGGGCCCTCACAAAGCGATTTTCATAGAGTTATAATGGGCTCACAGGGTACAATGGGCATCGTTACTTGGATTACATTACGAACGGAAATACTATCGACTGTACAAGAAGCTTTTTTGGTCGGTAGTAATGAACTAGATAACCTTCTTGACTATATGTATGCAGTCCAGCGGGGATTACTCGGAGAGCAATCATTCATTATGAATCGAACTGCTATTGCACTTCTTATGTCTGTAGAAAGTACACAAGCTTATGATGATTTTAGAAACTCAATTCCCGAGTTCATTTGTCTGCAGAATATAGCTGGATTTGAAAGATTACCAAAAGGAAGATTTGAATACCAGAAACACGATATAGAGCAAATAGCGGACCAGAACGGTTTGCTACTTGAGTCAGTTATAGGAAAACTCTCCGCAGCGGAATTATTCAATAAAACAACATCATCTTGTGGAAAAGAAGATTGGCGCGACGTTCTATATGGAGG
The DNA here is from genome assembly GCA_016839625.1 of Candidatus Hodarchaeota archaeon. GTDB lineage: Archaea > Asgardarchaeota > Heimdallarchaeia > Hodarchaeales > Hodarchaeaceae > Hodarchaeum. The sequence goes on along the minus strand of JAEOTY010000477.1, from coordinate 4,798 downwards.
ATGCTTTTCTATAATTTTCCAATCGACGATAAACCGTGCCCCAGACTTGCTAGAAGTTTTTACTGAAACAGCAGCGAAGTTTGACATTGACTATTCAGATATTGGTGTGTATATCCAACCAATGGTTCAAAACCACTGCTGTCACATAGAATTCATGATTCCTGTTGATCCGAGCTCTTTTCAACAAATAGACCGTTTATTCCAACTTGAAAAGCAGGCTACTATCCAACTCATGAAATCTGGAGCATTTTTTAGTAGACCGTATGGTACCTCTTCAGAACTTGTCTGGAACCAAAATCCAGGTAATACTCGGTTGGTTAACATTATTAAAAGAATTTTTGATCCAAAACAGGTATTACAGAAAGGAAAATGGTATACCCAGATTGAACGAGCGGGGATTGGGTCCTCCAAAACTCAAGATATTTCAGAGCTTGAGGACATCGTAGGTAAGCAATGGGTTTCTACAGCTCCTTGTGTTCTCGATACTTATGCATATTACATGAATCCCGAAATAATAAACAAAGATGGTTCACAATGGTTACCTCGACCAGCAGCGGTGGTGTTACCAAAATCAACTGAAGAAATCCAAGAGATTATGCGTTTTTGTTCCACTAGTCAATTCATGGCTAAACCGCTATCAACAGGGTTCCATGCGGCAGCAGCAGCATCGAATGAAAACGTAATTATTCTTGATTTAAAGCGTATGAATAACACCGTGGAAATCGATATAAAAAATCAAATCGCAGTCATCGAGCCTTATGTTAGGGCAATAGATCTACAAACAGAAATTGTAAAATACGGACTAACTTGTCATATCGTTTCATCAGGAGCTAATCATTCATTATTAGCCTCTCATGCTGCAGCATGGGGTTATGGTACATCTGGCGCATCCACCAGTTTTTCAGGTAGAAATTTACTCGGAGTGGAATGGGTTCTACCAACTGGAGAAGTTGTTATCCTCGGGAGTGCAGGGTCTGGATGTGGCTGGTTTTCTGCTGATGGTCCAGGACCTTCCATGCGTGGAATTATACGTGGATTTCAGGGAACTCTCGGAGGATTAGGTGTTTTTACTAAGTGCTCCATCAAGTTGTACAAGTGGGACGGTCCTCGTGAGTGGGAAATCGAAGGCCAATCACCTAAATATATTTTAAAGAACATCCCACCCCGTTGCGCCATAAACGCTCTTGCTTTCCCATCCAGAGAGGCAGAAAAGGATGCTGGGTACAAAATGGGTGAAGCTGAACTAAATTTTGGCGAGTTCCGTACCGCAATGTTCTTTGCTGCTCTTGGGCTTACTGATACAAATGAAGAATTAAAAGTTGCACTAGAAAGTGGTATATTTCATAAAATCGGGCAAAATATTCTCAGTACAGCAATTTTCTCAGCGTCAGATGCTGAATTCGCTTGGAAGATGAAGGCATTGAAGCAAATATTACGTGAAACCCGAGGAGTTATTGTACCGATGAACATACCCCTACGTCCAAAAGTTCTTAAACTAGGTGGATGGATAACCAAACCTATTCGTGATCCACTATTTATTTTGCGATGGTTTCCCTTTCTTCAGAATTTAATTCCACGAATACCATTATGGCAGAAGCTTAAACGAGAAAAACAATCCACATTATTCTTTCTGCTATTTCGCAATGCTAACAATACACAAGCAGCATTTCGTCCATCTCAGGGTATGGCAACCATGCTTGGAGCGTTTGACACATGGGATTTAGCACATACACAAGCAGAATATGTAGCAAAGATTAAAAAACCCTATATAAAACAAGGATTGATTCTCGATGACGATGGAGATCTTGGTTCCGGTGGGACATTCGAGAGTGGACACCTTGGATACCTTGAAGGTATTATTTTGTATGATCCAGGTAATCCTCAATCAGCAATAGCAGCGCGCGAACTAGTGGAAACTGGTGTCAGAGATTCCATAAAATACGCTATGGGAGTTCCAATAGCAGCGTTTGGCATAGAAGCGAATCAGAAATATGGTCCTGCCTGTAGAAATTATCATACTTGGCTAATGCGAATCAAATCTGCTCTTGATCCAAATACAGCCTCGGATCCGTTCTTTTATGCTGAGGTAATAAAAGAACAACGTGAAGATTAGTTGAATATCTCAGACATCAAAAGATTCAAACATGAATCCCGTCTCCCCCTGACCACGGATCTAATTTCCGTGGTTGATTTTTTTTACTTTTTTCTGTTCCTATTAATCCAAGTCTGTTGGTTTTTCCCTGGATATTTTTTTCAGAATTTTCTAAGCAATTCCATGGTTTAAGACGTTTTATTAGTCCTAAAAAACGAAATGATAAGAGAAATCGGATGTGGTTTAACCAACAGTAACAGTCCCGAATAAAAATTGTTAAAAGAATTGTATTATTATTTATAATCCTTTGAATCATGCAGTTAAATAGACAATCTTCTTGCTATCCAGTATTAATCAAAAAATTTTAAAAGGAGATTTCTCTATAAAATGAGTGTGGTAGCTTAAATGGCGGATACTAACGAAAAAAGGCAAGTTTCATTGCCTTATGGCGTAGCTCGAGAATTAATTGAAAGCAAAGTCCGTGATCTTAATCAAAAAATTGATTTAATTTTAACTAAGTGGAATCAAACCGATATTGAAGCTTTTCAGGATGGTGCTAGACGTGGTAAAATTCCAGAAGCGGAAACTGATGCCATAATTATAGGAAATCTGACGGAAAAGCTAGAGAAATACAATCAATTACTACAGGATCTATGAGAGATTTCCTATAGGAAATTGGGAAAGAAAATTAATTGAAGCTCGCTCTCTTCTTTTAGATAATCTCACCTCTCATATTTCTTCAGAATTAATTGATTTAGAAGGGGGGTTTCTTAAAGTTGCTTTCACTAATGGAACTATTCTATATGTGACTTATAATAAAGTAGGAGAATATAGTTATCAATTTATTTATAGTTATAAGATATATGATAGAGAAAGATTTGATAATTATGACAAGAAATGGAACATAAAAACTCATCCTCATCATTTTCATCCACGGTATAGAAAGGAAGGGAAAGAAAGCTTAATGACTGGCATTCCAGACCATGATATACCGCTTCTAGTGAAATTTTTGAAAGAAAAAATGAATGTTAAAGATTAACTTGATTTTCTTCAATTAGAGTCCGTTGTCTCATCTTTTCTGCTAGTTTCTTTGCATTTGGTCTGCTAGTGATTGTCTGGTCACTCAAACGTATTCTTGGTCTTCCATCTCCTCCTGACCACAGCTCTAATTTCCGTGGCTGATTTTTTCTCCTTTTTTTGTGTTTCATTTATCCGTATCTATTAGTTCCTAACTGGAGTCCAACACATTTCCTAGATTCGAGAAACTAGATCAAGAGAAATAGATTATCGCTTAACCAACGCTTAAGGAAGAAATATTTAAATACTAGAGTATTGCTAGAAATACCCAGGTATAAAAATGAGCTCAACTCAAGAAGACATTATTTGGACTATTAAAATTAACAAAAGAATGGATGAAGCAGTCCAAAAAGTCTTATATCAGCTTGGTTATAAAAGTAAAGCCGAATTCACACGAGAAGCCATTAGAGAATTCCTCATTCGCCGAAAATTATTTTCATTGCTTGGAGGAGACGTTTTTATTCCAAGATCTTTTGAACACACCCCCGAAAATGCACTGAACGCCTTAATAACGCAATTAGAAAAACTCTCATCAGATACTTTAAAGGAAGAAGTTGAAACAGCTCGGATAGAAGTAGAAAAAGAGCTTTTAGATGATGGATAGAGTTTTCCAATGGACAAACATAGTAAAAGTGAAATTCAATCCGTGATCTTTGATTGTAATGTTTGGATTACTGATTTTTTTAAGAAAGAGTCTGGGCTGAGAAATAAAATAACTCATAACGAATATCAAGTGATATTAACTAGTTACATGGTTGTGGAAATATTACGAGTTCTTAAAAGATTGTCAGCCAGACTTTCAATTTCTTATACTGAATTAGAAACACGTTTTTGGGAAATATGCTCTCTTAATTATATCAAAACTGATTTCAAGGAACCTTTCACTGAATCCCTTATTTCAGAAGTACGCCGTATCCCTGAATTTAGAATTATTGCTAAAATATTGGATTTGGAAGTAAAGGATGTTCCTTATTTAGTAGCTGCATTCCAACACACTGCTATCCTTGTATCTAACGATCTACGATCTCTAATTGACAAACGGAATCTAATTGAAAAGAATTTAGGGGTTAAAATTCGAACAACAACAGAATTTTTAGCTTCAAGTAAATAATTCTTGAATAATCAATTGGGAATATACGGAGGTTCGTGTGTACTACCAACGCGTAATGTTAAAAAAATCACTTGGATTTCAGTATTTGGAATCATTTTCGTTTCAGAGGTAGATTCTTTTCACTAATTTCGAACGCTTTTTTCTATTCATTCTTTATTACTTACTTACAAGGTGAATAATTTATGAAAGTTATCGCAATTAATAGTAGTCCCCGTAAAAATAAAGGATTGACTGCTAATATCTTAAGACCATTTCTTGAAGGTATTCGTGAAAGTAAAGCAGACTTAGATCTGTTTTATACCAAAGATCTTACGATCAATTTCTGCCGTTCATGCTATCAATGTTGGACCACAACCCCAGGTAAATGTGGCCAGAAGGATGATATGGATGGTCTACTTCCCAAGTTTCGGGATTCGGACATATGGATATTCGCTTCTCCAATCTATTGTGATGGAATAAATGGATCAATGAAAACATTAATAGATCGCTTGATTGCTTTGATGAAACCTTTTACTGAG
>JAEOTY010000476.1 GCA_016839625.1 Candidatus Hodarchaeota archaeon | reverse complement strand
GTATTGTTGGCGAGGCAATTAATAGGTTTGGTAATGAAGAACAAAAACGAAAATACTTAGAACCAATCATCAGAGGAGAATTATTTTGCGCAGAAGCTTTAACTGAACCAAGAGGAGGTTCTGATTTTTTTGGTGCAACCTGTATGGCTGAAAAACAGGCAGACAGTTTTGTCATTAATGGTCAAAAACGTTTTGTTGTTGGTTCAGAAGGAGCAGATATTTTCCTAGTTTATGCAAAGACTGATCAGAAAGCTGCTGATCCTAGAAAGTCGATAAGCACTTTTATTGTTGAAAAAGACTATGGAGTACAAACTAAACACGTGTACGGACTTATGGGAACACGTGGAGGTGGAACTGGCCGACTTTTATTTGAAAACGTGGAAGTTCCTAAGGAAAATCTCGTAGGAGAGTTAAACAACGGTGGAATGATATTCAATCAAATGATGATCCCAGAAAGAATGACTTCTGCCGCAGGTGCTATTGGTGCTGCCCGTGCTGGCATGGAAGTAGCAGCCAAGTACAGTACCCGTCGAAAAGCTTTTGGAAGAGCTATTCAGAAGTTTCAGGCAGTTTCTTTCAAATTAGCAGAAAGTGTGACTCTTATGGATGCAGCTTGCAGTTTAATTTATTCCACTTCTCGTCACATTGATGAGAATGGTGGGAATACAAATGGGTATATCAGAAGACTCGTTTCTGAGACAAAGAAATTTGCTACTGAATCTGCATGGAAGACTATTAATCACGCCATGCAAATAATGGGAGGTATTGGATATACTAATGTTTATCCTGTTGAAAAATTACTTCGTGACATCAGATTAATGACCATCTGGACTGGTACGAACGAGATCATGAATCTTCTTATCCAGCATGAATTTTATAATGAAATGTCCAAGATAACACAAGAGAATGCTCCACGAGATATCGAACAAGACGCAGTTGGTGCAGAGTTTTCAGAAGAGAAAGTATTTGACTAGACTCTAATTAATCTGAGAGTTGAATGGATGTTGTCAATTGTAAAAACATACATTATTAAGCAAGAATATCGAGATTCAGTGCAATTAATGAGAGCAGCTTCAGCCGCAAGTAAATTAGAAGGAGTTGGAATTGCTTCTGTATTGATGGGAACCCCGAAAAATAAACCACTATTGGAGGAGGTGAATCTACTCACCCCTGAAGCGGAAAAAGCTACTGCAAATGATATCATCATTTCGGTCAAGACATCCACGGAAGCTGTTGCACAAATTACTATTGACTTTATTATTGACTTTATGAATAAAGAGGCTGCTAGTGTTCAAGAAACCACTACCGTTTTTCGATCGATACGAGGAGCACTAACTCGAATCCCCGAAGTCAATCTTGCAGTAATTTCTGTTCCTGGTGAATACGCAACTCGTGATACCCGTTTAGCATTAGAACAGAACCTCAACGTTTTACTATTTTCCGACAACGTTCCACTTGAAGATGAATCCATGTTGAAAAACGAAGCTCATAAACGAGGGCTCATCTTGATGGGACCAGATTGTGGAACAGCGATGATTAAAAACATTGGATTGGCATTCTCGAATATTGTAAAACCAGGACCGATTGGAATAGTAGCAGCATCTGGAACGGGAACTCAAGAGGTAATGACATTATGTCATCATCGAGGTGTTGGTGTAACTCATGCAATTGGAACTGGGTCCCGTGACGTCAAAGATACAATCGGTGGTATTTCCATGATTGACGGGCTTCATGCACTAGATCGAGATCCTACAATAAAATTAATAATCATTGTCTCTAAACCTCCTGAAGAAAAAACACTAAGGAAGATTCTAAGCGAGGTTCAGAAGTGTTCTAAACCAGTTATCATAAATTTCCTTGGAAAGAAGGCGGGATATTATGACTATCCTGGGAAGGCAATTACTGTTAATACTTTAGAAGAAGCAGCTTATTCTGCCACGAACTTTGTTCAATCCAACGAATTAATATGTGTTCCAACAATTTTTGATGATACTACACAAGTTAAAAGATTACTCAATGATGCCAAAGCCACTTTAAACTCTAAACAAAAGTACATCAGAGGATTATATGCTGGAGGAACGTTTACTTTCGAAGCAGCGATGATTATTTCAGACATCCTACCTGAATCGGACTCTCTGTGGACAAATGTCAAGTTAAAAGGAACAAAGTTGACAAATGACCCTAAAATTAGTAAAGAACACACATTAATTGATATGGGAGCTGATGAATTTACAGTTGGTAAACCTCATCCAATGATTGATCAGACTGAACGAACGAAAAGATTTCTAGAAGAAATAGAAGACCCAGAGGTTGCTGTGATTATATTGGATTTTGTTTTAGGCTATGGATCTCATGAAGATCCTATTAATGACATGAGAGAAGCGTTCTCTAAATGGAAAGCCTTAGATCGTACAATACATATAGTAACCCATGTCTGTGGAACAGACCTCGATCCACAGGATATCAAAAAATCCATGACACTTTTGAATGATCTTGGTATTCATGTCATGCCAACAAATGCCCAAGCGGCAAAATTAGCTGCCCTTATCGCAACAAGAGGGCACATCAACGAGAGCACAACTTTGGTGAAGAAAAATGGATAAAATCGATGAACTACTAGCAAGTGGTCCAAAGGTTCTGAATGTTGGTCTAAGATCCTTTTTCGAAGCATGCGAATCCCAAGGTATCCCCGTTGTACATATCCGTTGGGAACCTCCAGCCCAAGGTGATTCGGAACTCATTTTGATATTAGAAAAATTGCTTTGATCATAAAACCTATGTCATCAAGGAACGGATTAATATGGATATTAAAAATAAGATTGAGGCTGCAAATAAGGACGCATTAGAACGTATGGCCAAAATACAGCCAATCTTGGTTGATATCGAGCTAGAGGCAATGAATGTTATTCCAGCCATGGATGAGAAAACCATTCTTCATGCTGGTCCGCCACTTGAATGGGATCGTATGTGTGGTCCATTAAAAGGAGCTATCGCAGGGATCCTTGTTTATGAAGGATTAACAACCGATATTGAAGAAGGATACAAGATGGCTGCTTCAGGGGAGATTCAATTTGATTGTAATCATGACCATGATGCAGTAGGCCCTATGACAGGAGTTACCGCACCCCATCAACCTGTTTTTGTTTTAGAAGATAAGGAGACTAGAAAAAAATCTTATTGTACTATAAATGAAGGCAGAGGAAAAGTTTTACGGTTTGGTGGATGGGGGCCTGAAGTATTAGAGAGACTTCAGTGGATGAAGAGTGTTTTGGCTCCAGCTCTGAAAAAAGCGATAGCCCATGCAAAGGGAATAGACATCAAAGCGATAATTTCTGAATCATTACATATGGGTGACGAGGCTCATAATAGAAATAGGTCAGGAACGTATCTCTTCATGAGCGAAATCACTCCCCACCTTATGGAAACGGTTGATATTTCTATTGCTAAAGAAATTTTTACGTTTATGAAAGAAAATGCTGATATTTTCAATTTAAACCTCTCTATGCCTCATTCGAAATTAATTGCTGATGCTGCTCGTGATATAGATTATTGCTCTCTAGTTGTAGCTATGGCTCGTAATGGAACAGATATAGGAATCCAAGTATCAACTCTCAGTAGGGAATGGTTCAATGCTCCAGCAACAATGGTGGATGGATTATACTTTCCAGGATTCTCAGAAAAAGATGCTTGCCCTGATTTAGGTGATTCTACAATTTCTGAAGTAGTTGGAATTGGTGGTTTCTCTATGGCTGCTTCCCCAGCTATCGTTTCGTTTGTCGGGGGTTCTGCTGCTGAAGCTGTTTCACGAACTGAACGAATGTATGAAATTACAGCTGGAAAAAGCAGAACATTTTCAATCCCAAGTTTAAATTTTCGAGGAGCTCCAACGGGAATAGATATCCGAAAGGTTGTCGAACTTAATGAGCCACCTCTGATAAACACAGGTATTGCACATAAGGAAGCTGGTATTGGACAAATTGGAGCAGGATTGACTTCAGCACCATTGGATATGTTTCAGGATGCATTAAGAGCGTTCGGAAAGAAGTATTTGTAAGCTTGGAAGACTCTCAATGATTCCGAATCAAAAGAAGTTCAATCATTCCCATGATCCAAATCAACTAAGACAGGAATTGGTTAAACTACTTGCCAGTTACAATCTC
>JAEOTY010000475.1 GCA_016839625.1 Candidatus Hodarchaeota archaeon | reverse complement strand
TCAATCCAAATGCAATAGCAACCGCAAAACTAAGTGCATCTTGGAATAAGTGCGATTGGATAAAATTCAAACATGGAGATGTTACTAAAGATCTATCAGACATTGACAGAAAATTTGATCTTATTACAGGACACCTACCTATCCTACCTACTCCTTCAGAAACTCGATATAAAGATTCTATGCATAATGATGGGGGAATGGATGGGTTTAATGTGATAAGAAAGGTTATTCCTTCCATACCAAATATTTTAGAATCAGAAGGGACTTTTCAATTAATCCACATCGCCTTAGGAAATGAAGAGCAACCCGTATTACTTCAAGAAATGAGAGAAACATTTGAAGAGTTAAATCTTAAAGGTCAGGTCGTAGTGATTAAAAAAATACCAGTCGAACTGGATGCGTATTATAGAGGAAATACAGAAGAGGATTACACACGCTGGATAAATTTCTATGAGATGCAAAATGTAAGCTACTGGTACAGAATCATTTTGAGGATTAAACACTCAACTGATTTTCATTCCTCCGAACCAATTTTGAACTATCTAGAGTTATTTAGATATGACTTGAGCAAACCCCCAGAACAACCATCCCTTGAGAAAGTTCGTCGAGAAATGAATCATTATTTAAATGATTTTTCTCTGCTTTCTAACTCATCCAGAGAAGATTTTGAAGTTTTTTCTTCGAGATTAGAAAAAGAGATCACAAAACCAGATAATCTCAAAAAATCCATAACAGAATTTGGAAGAGAGTTAGGAGAAACCTTTTCAGATATTTTCCCAAATGTCGGATCAGCCATTCGTTTCTGGGGGAAATTGACAACAAATCAATGGCAACCAAAGTATTTAGAAAGAAAATTATGGTAAAATCATTCAAATCTTTGGAGACATAATATTGGATTATTTCAAAAATTAATTAAATTTTAATCAATAAAATGTCAGAGATCGTTGGTTCAGTAAGTTACATACGGGGAGTAATGACGGAGCTGACCCATAGGCAATTAACTTCTGAGTCAAATTTCTGTTTATGCTAATTAAACAAGAAATACACTCGTTGTTAGGATTCCCCCGCTGGCAAGATCATTTGACTTTATTACTGGAAAATTTGCGCTATTCTGATATGGAACCGTGGCCAAATTACTACTTGATTGGAGAGAAGATTTTTTAATGGATAGGTGAGAAAAATGTAACTGAAAAATTCGTTAGATTTAAAAAGATGAGTGTTTTGAAATTACTCATCAATCGAGATATAAAATATCCGAATGCTATATTATTCCTCTAAGAAGTTGACGTAAAATATGTTAACTGATAGTAATAAGATATGGGAATTGGAGGTAAAGTGGCTTTCATTGTCAGTAAAAAATGCGAAAAATATGCTTGAGATTTTTTCCCAAGCATTTTCGGATCATCATTTCCTAATAAGATCAAATAACATTGATTCTAATACGACCTATAATATATTCAAAGCTTTTATCGATTTTTTTAGTAATATTCCTGAAGCCTTAATTTTGGGCGGTATAAAGAATCCAGAGAACCAACTTGTTTGCGCTTCTTTCTCAAAACATTCTGACATAAAGCCCTCTGTGAGAGCATTAATCCCTTTTATCTTCAGAATATGTCGTACAATCGGATGGCGTCGATCAAAAGAGTTATCGAAAGTTGAAAAGTATCGTCCTAACTACACAAATCCCTATATTGAACTTATCATTCTAGGTACATTACCAAAATACCAAAAAAGAGGATTGGGGCATTGTATGATAAGTGCTTTAGCTGAGAAAGCGAGGAATAATAAATTCTCTGGAATAATCCTCATTGCAGATAAGGATACCCCGTCTTTTGATTTCTATCAAAAGGAAAACTTCAAGGTCGATAAAGAAGTAACAATTGGAGATCTTACTGCTTGTTGGATGCGTCTCGAAATTTAAATCTTAATATAAACGCGCTCATTTTGAATAATTACAATAAGAAAAATAGGTAAAAGGAATGATGAAAGAAACCAAAAGCGAAGATCAATATAAAGAATGGTCAAAAACTTATGATGAAGAAAGGAAAAAGATCTTTGAGAAATATGGTGCTATCGACTATAAAGAATTTATGAATTCTCTAATAAAGTTTTGTGACCTTAAGCCTCACATGAATATTTTAGATTTGGGTGCTGGAACTGGTTTAACTTCTATTGCTTTGGCGAAGGATCTTTCAGGTAATTGTCAAATATTAGCTATTGAACCTGTTGAAAATATGATTAAACAAATGGAAATAAACATCAAAAAAGAAGGTTTTGAAAATATTATTTCAATAGAAAGAGCTATTGGAGAGAGTATTCCAAGTTCAGATAACAATTTCGATTTAATAATTTGTTCATTCGCTATACGTCATATGACTATTAAGAAAGTTTTAGGAGAATTCAAAAGGGTATTAAAGCCAGAAGGGAGGATTGTAATTGCAGACATTTGTGCACCTGCTATCTGGCGAACTTGGTGGGGTAAATTCTTTTCTTATTTCTTCCTTCGTATTCTAAGTCTGAAGAAAAAATACCGCAGTGAAAAAAAATCCACTATATATTCTGTAAAAGAGTGGAAACATTTGTTGGAAGAAATGGGTTTCGCTATAATTCAGATTGAAGAATTTTTAGGGAAAAAGGATCCTCAATGGGAAGTAAAACGAGTAATCATATCAATGCACAAATAATATATGATTTCCATAGTTTCTCATTGTTTACCTAATAATTTAATAACCTTGGTTAAGGAAAAAACGATTCTTATATGCATGAAACTTGCACTGTCTCTAAAAAACTCCTTTTTTTAGGAAAAAAATGTCTAAGAAGTACTTAAAATAAAAAATGAATAAGGAATCAGAACAATAAATGTATTCTGAATTCTATAACGAATTATCGTAAATCGTTGGTTAAATGACATCAATATTCTATCCTTTGATTTCATAAAATGAGCTTGAATTGAGGATCTTTGGCTGGTTAGCTGATTAATGGTTTGAAGGGATAATAGTTTTCAACAAGATTTCTCTTCTATCTCGTTTACTTTAAGAAAATTATGATAAAATCATTCAAGTCTTTGGGGAGATAATGTTGGATTAACCCAAAAATTAATTAAATTTAGATCAATGAAATGTAAGAAATCGTTGGTTATATTAAAAAATGGCTTCAAAATGACTTAACAATATTTGAAAAGTTCTTTAAATCTGTAATTTCAAAATGTTATAGAAAACAGACTATTGGATAATTTTGGTTGTAGATTATCTGATATTAAAAAAAACATTAAGCGAAAATATACTTGGTGAAAAATTTGACGATATTTGAACATTTCTTTAGCTTAGGTCTCATTATTGCGGGATTTAGTTATGGTTTAATGCTAGGTGGGTTTATTTGGCATTTTACTGATCTTAGGAAATTAATCCCAAGATTTTTTGACGAGTACAAACAAGACGAGTTATCAGAAAACTTAGTTAAACTTGATAAGAGTCTACTGAGGAGTGCTCGTAGAATTTTTTTCTCCGGATTTTTCGTTCTTATTGGAATATTTATAGCTTGTATTGGTGTACTAAACAGTTAATATCCGAATAAAGAAATTGCTTGAGAAGATTGTTTTCCTAATTGTGACCTATTATTTGTTATGGATTTTCTTCGGTATTGTGCCATAAACCTTGCCTATGAAAGTTACTTGATCATTTTTGCCACAAAGAATCCAATGGTATCATGTTTTGCAGGAAGATATCTTCCAGCTCCCCTAATAGGAGAATTATTGACCTGATAACTTGGTGGTAACCAAGAAGGTGTATCTTCAAATTTTGCTTGATCTTCCCGTATTTTTTGAATTTGATATTCTCCTTCCTCTGGATAAAGGCTACATGTTGAATAAACCAGAGTGCCTCCTACTTTAAGAAGATTAAGAGCAGTTTTTAATAATTTTTCTTGGAGAAATACATTCCTAGACAAAAATCGGCTATTCTGTCTCCACTTTAAAACAGGATTTGCAGTAAAGGTTCCGCTACCAGTGCAAGGAGCGTCTAGTAGGATTTTATCAAATGCTTCTTTCAATAAGGGGGGTTGGATGCCATCCCATTGTATAGGATGAACGTTTGTCACCCCGAACGAGGAGAGAAAGGTCTTCATTTCGTATGTCCGTTTTTGATCCAAATCGCCTGCAACTACCACTGCTTCATTAGTTGATTGTTGGGCAATTAAACTAGTCTTTATACCTGGAGCTGCGGTTAAATCCCCGATTAATTCGTTTGGTTGGGGGTCAAGTAGGTGAACAGAAGACATTGAGGCCTTGTCTTGAGCAATTATCATTTTTTGCTTGTAAAATTCACTTCCTATGATTTTTGACTTATCCATCACGTTAGCGTAGAGAAGATTGGGGAAAGTACTATCAGATTTTATTTTTACTCCAATTTTTTTTAAATCCTCTACAATTTCAACCTGCAATTCGGTTATTGGCTTAGTAGGGTCTATTAGATTATTTATTCGAAAATAAAAAATGCCTTTTCTTGCTTTTTCATCCATTGCGGTAATGTTCTGTCTTATATTATCAAAATCTAGTACGGGTAATAAAGTACTGACTGTAAAAGTGGGAATAGCAAATTTAATACTCATTTTTTCTAGTTTTGTCTTATTTTGCAGTGCTATATCCCATTTGAAGGTAGATAACCTGTTATAGAACTCTAACAGCATTTGTTTTTCAGGAGATTCTATTTCACCCTCAATTTCAGTCATAATACCTGTGAATGGTGCCTCCTCCCAAAAGACACGATATGTAACATAGAAGTAAGTCTCTAGTTGCAGTTTTTCTAACAATTTATCTTGTGGTAAAGAACGTAGTGTTTTTTTAGTAATGAACTGAATTTGATTCCAATATCGAATGATTTCTGTCAGATAATGATGAGAAGAGAGACCATACTTAGTGGAGATTGTTCTGAGATTTAAGTTTTTAGAATCAGTAATCCATTGACCAATTAAATCCACAACATTCATATGAACATCAAAGAAAGCTTTTCAGGGCTTCATTATATAGAGTAGTTTTTTTTAGTTAAGATTAAAATTTGGAGTATGAACTATATGTCAGAAATAATCCTACCAGCTCTTCCTGGTATATCCCTATCTTTTGATTTCATAGAATGAGCTTGAAACTAAGGTTAATGTTAAAAATTTAGGAAAATTCCTTGATCCAGCCTTCATTTTGTTGGTTGTTTCTGACGTGTAAATATTATTCGATATTTGTCACAATCAGCCTTAAAACACTCAAAACATCCTTCCATTTCCCCTGGGACCACAGGTTCAACTCTCACTTCTTGGTCCAATGACTCGTACAATTCTCTGTATTCTTCTACTCTATGTTCTTCAATGGTAAATTTCCTCTCCCACCCTTCTTTCTCTAACCAAGACTGTGGTTTTTCCTTGTCTGTCAAGTTTCCTCTATTCTTCCTATTGATTTCTTTGGTTAAATCACTTTAAAAGTTTTAAAAACTCTTCTCGAGAAAGCCCACTCTGCTTAATTATTGATAGGAGAGTACCTTTGGGAACAGGATCTCTTAATGGAATTATTATCAAATGAGGTCGCTCTTCAGCATCTATTCTCACAAGAGCTGTATGACTCCCTTTTCCTTTTATAGGTGCATATTGGAAACCAGATTTCAATAATTTTCTGATTAGCTTCTTTGAAGAAATAGCTGGTAGCTTTGTCATATTTCAATCTCTATCGTACTAGTAAATTTTTGGGGAGATTTTATTATAGTTGAGAAATCTTCTAGAATACCTAATACCTTAGCATTTTTCAGCCATAATTCAACAGCTTCCTTGAGATTAGCTAGAGCTTCTTGTGGAGTATCGCCTGCACTTGCTACTTCAATCTCTGGGCATTT
>JAEOTY010000474.1 GCA_016839625.1 Candidatus Hodarchaeota archaeon | reverse complement strand
AGTGTTAGGAGAGATGCAATCGCTGGGAATATTGAAAAAAGTAAACGAAGCCCTAAACGAAAATCTTCTAGTTTCTGAGGATCGACAGCTTCACCAAAATATTCAGCCCAACCAAAACCACTAAACACTATCGCAATAGATACGAAAACCAATATGATAGAAAGTCGCATAATAAAAGCATTAACACCATAATAAGCCCCTTCTCTTCTAACTCCTGTACGAATTTCATCATGATCAATGATATCACTCATTAAGAGATCTTTCAAGTACAGACTACCTGATATTCCTATTCCAAGAAATGAAAAACAGATTATTCCTAAGATCCAGTCATCAATAAAGAAAAATGGTAATAATCCCAGTATTAGAACAGCTAAGGATATCATCCAGGTTTTCCTCAGATCACCTAACCGTTTTCCCACATATTTCCAAAAATTGACGAAAATAGCAGCTGAAATAAAAGTAAATCCCAATAGGAATCCCACAAGGAATGTAGGAATATTTTGTAAAACTGAAGTTGCATATAATGGAGCAATTGTCGTTAAAATGCCAAAAACATACCAGCTAAAGGTATTTGCAGCAACAAAGATTTGAAAATTTCTATTCTTTAAGGTATGGAAAAAAGCATTTTTCCAATCAGGGACACTCAATGCATCTTTCTCAAATTCAGGTCGTTCTCGGAAGCCACCGCCTCGAATCGCTGCTAGATAACAGAAGAACACAATGATTCCAATAACAACACCAGCTAGCTGATATTGAGTTATGGTCAATGATTGATTAGTTTCTCCTTTTAAATCCGTGATTATTAGAGTGGGGACAATAAATGCGATCAATAAACCCGCGATTAAAAACATTTGACGGTAATTATTCGCTTTTGCTCTCTCCTCTTCAGTTTGGTACATTTCAGGGAATAAACTTGTTAAATTAAGTGAATTTGTGGTGTAAATTGCATCCCACAGCACGATTATACCAAGGAAATAAAGATAACTCAAATTTATATCCCAAAAGGGTGGAGTCCAAATTAGAATCATAATTGCTGACAGTGGAATGAATGATCCGACTATAAATGGTATTCGACGACCCCATCGAGTTTTTGTTTTATCAGAGATCAATCCAATTAGTGGGTCATTTATAGAATTCCAAAGTGACCAAGCAATAAATCCTAATGCCATATTTACAACATCAAGGCCAATTACAGCGTAATAGAAGGTAAATATAAGAAAGCTGAAGTTTTGATAAGATATTGCGTCTCCCATTGTAGCTAATGCGAAGAATAAAGGGTTTCCAGGTGTATATTCGGTTTTTGATTGCTTATCCATAAAATTCACCAATTTAATCTAGGTATTCTGGTTTGGGGACATCCCACGACCCATAAACAGGGCTTTCACTGAGGGGATGATTTCTTTCAACGTTAACCCAGAGAACCACTGGACCTTCTTGCCACTTAAGAGCCTCTTTAAAATATTTTTGAAACTCTTCTGGATTGTTGATTTTCATTGCCCAGCAACCGAAAGATTCAGCTAATTGCACAAAATCTGGACTATAAGGTTTTTTATCGTCTTTTCTAAGAAATTCTGTTCCATAAATTCGATCCTTTCCGTAAGCATTAATTTGTAAATCCCTTATTGAAATCCAACCAGAATTATCTGCGATTACAATTATTATTGGAATTTTAAGTTGCTGTGCTGTTGCTAATTCTTGACAGGTCATCAGAAAACTCCCATCTCCTTCGACTGAGACAACAGTCCGATTAGGATGAGCTAGTTTTACACCTATTGCTGCAGGAACACCAAATCCCATAGTGCTAAATCCACCTGATGAAATATGAGTTCCTTCAGATAAAATAGGAAATTCTTGAAATAAAGCAGCTTGCGTATGACCTGCACTTGTTACCATAAAAGTGTCCTTAGGAGTAGCTTTTCTTAATTCTATCAGGAGTCTGGAGATAGTCATTGGAGACGTATGTTGCCTTAAAGACTCAAGGTTCCGAAACCATTCATTTCGTTTTTCTTCAATCCATTTGACTGCTTGATTAACAGATAGATCCACTTCTTCTATGTTTCTTTGTTGTAACTCATGAATCATTTGCTTTAAAGCAGATTTGACATCAGAAAGAATGGGAAGATACGCAGGATAGTTTTTTCCTATTTCTCCTGGATCGATATCAACTTGGATAATCTTAGTTGGGGGAATTGAGAATGTGACACCCTTTTCGTAGCTAGATGTTGTTTCATCTGCGAACCTACATCCTAATGCAAGAATCACATCAGCTTTGCTAGTCAATTCGTTACCAATAGGTGAACCTTTTGTACCAGGATAAAATGCAAATAAGGGATGATCTTCCGCAAATGCTCCCTTTCCAGCTAAAGTTGTACATACAGGAATACCTAAATATTCCGAAAACTGTTTGAGTTCAGTAAATGCTTTTGATGAGAGTACTCCTCCTCCAGCTAATATCACAGGTTTTTTAGATTCCAATAAAAGGTCGATAGCCTGTTCGATTAGTACTGGATCAGGAAATATTCGTTGTTGATTAATGATGAAAGGTGGATCATCAAAAAGTTCGATTTCCTGTGCTTCAGATTGAATATCCATAGGAAGATCAATATGAACGGGACCAGGACGACCTGATAAGGCTGTTTTGAAAGCATTATGCAATACCCAAGGCAGTTGATCCAAACTCGTCACTTGATAACTACGCTTGACCACTGGTTTCATTATTGAGGAAAAATCTGCCCAGTGTTTTCGTTCGATTTCTTGCAAAACACCAACCCCCTGCCAACGTACATGAACTCCTCCAGTAATGACTATCATAGCCGTTGAATCAACGAACGCAGTTGCTACACCTATGACTGCGTTACATCCTCCAGGTCCAATGCTTGTGAAAACTACTAATGGTTTTCCAGTTGTACGAAAGTACCCATCAGCTAGATGGCATGCCGACTGTTCATGTCTTACTTGAATAATAGGTATGTCATTTTTTAAAAATGCATCAACAAGACCCAGACATCCGTGACCAGGAATTCCAACTGCGTAAGGGACATTTTGGGCTTTCATATACTTCGCTACTGCTTCTCCACCAGTGAGTCTTGATTCATTCATTCGTGTCACCAAATTTAAAATGAAATGAAGGTAGAAAATCATCTGCTTTGAAGAATATAAGAACAATTTGTGAATCTTGTTTCTAATCTATTCAATATTTACTCCACAATTAGGACAGTAAATCGAGTCTGTAGGTAATTTAGAACCACATCTTCTACAAAAGACACGTGGATAGACCTCTTTGCCTCGAGTAGAGCTACTAATCCCAAGACCAATGGGAAGAAAAAGAAAAAGGAACAAGAACGGAAAATCAAAGAATATAAATAGAAAAAGACTAACCAAAGAGATCAAAAGAGATACTCCAAGGATAATTATCCATCTTGTTTCCATCGTAATCACAAATCGAATCGTTATATTCAGAATAAGGCTCCTTTGTCTGTAGATTGAACCAATTTCCGATATTTGTTCAGAACACTGCGATTTCTTTCTATTTCTTGAGGCTTTGGTTTGAAAGCATGTAATCTTGTTTTTAATAAGTCCTCGTCAATTAATACTTCTAATCTTCGCTTAGGAATAGAATAAGCTATGATATCACCTTCATTTACAATCCCTATTGGTCCACCAACTGCTGCTTCAGGAGTTACATGGCCAATCACCGCTCCACGTGAACTACCAGAAAATCTTCCATCAGTGACTAAAGCAATCCTAGCTTCCAATCCAGAAATTAGTGAAGTAATAGAATGTTGCTCTCTCATACCTGGTCCACCAACAGGACCCTCATACTTAACAATCATAACTTCTCCTGAATTAATAGTTCCTTCCCAAAGAGCATTAAGCGCGGATTCAAGAGACTCGAACACTCTTGCAGGGCCCTGGTGCTCCATCATCTCAGGCTCAACAGCCACTTGCTTAATTACTGCACCCTTAGGAGCTAAATTCCCATAAAGCACGGCAATTCCTCCATCCCCTCTAACTGGTGTTTTAAAACTTTGAATTATTGAATCTCTTATTTTATGTAAAGAAACTTGATTCAAGTTTTCTTGAATGGTTTTTCCTGTTACAGTAACAACGTTTGAAAGAAGACAATTATTTTGATTGAGTTCAAACATTAAAGCTGGAATTCCCCCTGATCTATCTAACTTCCAAAGAGAATGTGATCCTGCAGGTTTCAATGAACATAGAACAGGTGTTTTTTGACTAATTATATCAAACATATGTAAGTTAATATCCAATTCTAATTCTACAGCCAGGGCTGTTAAATGAAGTACTGAGTTTAAGCTTCCACCCATAGCCATATCAATAGTAATAGCGTTATGAAATGCCTTTTCAGTCATAATCTGTTGAGGTAAAAGTTGTGTTCTAAACAAATTCATGATTTGCTTACCACTATTTCTAGCAATACGCATTTTATCCGCCATTACGCCATGGGTGGACGCACTCCCTGGTAATGACATTCCTAACGCCTCTGTGATAGCAGCCATGGTATTTGCGGTTCCTAGCATACTACAAGAACCAACAGAAGGACATGCCAACTCTTCGATACGCAAAAGTTCTTGTTCTGTTATTTCTCCTTTACGTACTTTACCAATATACTCTCTCATTTCCACAAGACTGATTTCTTCTCCATTATGCCACCCAGGGAGCATTGGACCTCCTGTTACTATAATTGACGGAATGTTGAGCCTTGCAGCAGCCATCAGATGAGCTGGAACTGTCTTGTCACAAGAGGGAATGAGAACCATTCCATCAAACCCATGAGCTTCAATCATGATTTCAATAGTATCTACAATAATATCCCTACTAGGTAGAGAATACTTCATCCCTTTTGTTCCCTGTGCAATTCCATCACAGACGGCAATAGTGTTAAATTCAAAAGGAAGACCTCCAGCTATTAATACACCCTCTTTGACTGCCTTTGCTATCCTTTTCAAATGGATATGTCCAGGTACAATTTCTGTAAATGAGTTCACGACTGCAATCCATGGTTTTTGAATCTCATCTTGGCTTAAACCTGTACTCTTGAGAAGAGATCGAGCTGCAGCTCGTTGGACACCATCTTTCATCATCTTACTCTTCATTGTAAGTTCACTTCAATTATTCTTTCATTTCGTCAGGATGTTCTTCTTTATGTGTTCTACACGATAAATGAGCTGCTTGGGCAAACTGTTGGATTTTTTTTCCTTCTTCTGGAGTCAATTCTGGTTTTGTATCATTAATAATTGCTTCAACAAAGTGATTAACAGCATTTGTAAAACTAGCTTGCCAATCAGTTTCAATGTCGGTATATTCTCGCAATTCTCCTTCTATAAAACTAATCACAGGAGCTTCTCTACGTAATGTGTGTGCAGTGCATTGATTGATCCAAATATAACCGTTATCACCCGTGATTTCAACCCGTTCATCTGCAGCATAGTATTTCGAAGGAAAATTACAATTTCGTGAGTAAGTAACATCCATACTTCCATAAGTCCGTGGTGTTTTGTATTTCCAAATGAAGTTTGCTGGAGAATCTATTTTTGGATCACGTTCATCTTCAACTACACCAGTAAAATCAATCCAACCAAATACAGACGCGATTTCTGACTCAATAAACCATCGAGCAATACTCCATTTATGATATCCGTCATCCCAGCATATTGGTCCTCCTCCGCATTGGTCTTGGTCAAGTCTCCAAAACCAAGCCTCAATTGGCACTTCCCACCCACCAGAACCAACCCCTAATTTAATATGAATAGAAGAGACTCGTCCAACCTTACCTTCATCAATCAAATCTTTTGCTAAAAGATAAGGAGGATAGAAGCGAAAATTCTCAAATATTCTAAATTTCACACCTGCTTTCTTAGTAGCGGTTATCATCTCACTACATTCTTTGATGGAATTAGCCATGGGCTTTTGGACAGAGATATGTTTCCCTGCTTCAGCTGCTTCAATAGTAAAAGTAGCATGTAAATTATGAGGCAACAATAACTCCACAGCATCAATTTTCTCATCTTTCAACATTCGTGAATAGTCAAAATAAATATTATCCTCCTTAATTCCCCATTCCTTTGCTTTTGTTTGAGCTCTGCCTTTGTCAGTGTCACAAACTGCGTAAATTTCGGCATTAGGATTGTTTAAATAACCTGGAGCATGTAAATCGCTAATTCGTCCACATCCGACAATAGCAAAGTTGAGTTGTTCCATTTAGATCTTTTCCTTTAGAACCTAGTTTTTAACAAGAAACTGTTATAACATCAATTCAGATTCGATATAATTATCTAGATCGTAATAAAGGTTGTTCATATGAATCGTAAAGATGTTCTTTCTCCTGGAGAACATTACGTGACTATTCGGGGAGTGAAACTATGGTATCTTGTTCAGGGTAGTGGACCAGTCTTGTTAGTGCAACCTGGGGGTGCTGGTTGGGGAGGGGATGCTTCTCCTTATATAGAAACTCTTAAACCACTTGAAAAGATAAGAACAGTAGTCTATCTTGAACCCCGAGGGATTGGTCGTTCACAACGGTTGAAAAATATTACTGCATATAAGATGGATGAATATGTTCAGGATATAGAATCCCTTAGAAAATATTTTGAGACCCCTAAGATTGCCATTGCTGGCCATAGTCATGGGGGATTTGTTGCGTTGAAATACGCACTTGAGTACCCAAAGATGGTTGAATGTCTTCTTTTAATAGACACAACACCGTATATTCATCTTGGGGATTATGAACAGTGGTTAAAGAAAAGAAAAGGACATAAGGAGGCATTGTTAGCTTTCAATAAACTTCAGGAAAAATCCTTTCTTACGGATGACGAAAAAGAAAGAGCTACTCTTCAAATTCTTCTTCCTATTATCCATTTTCATAATTTTGACACAGTATCTTCACAGGTTAATGAGTTTCTGACAAATATGATTGTTTCAGCTGAACCCCACCGATATTATGCTAATAAGGAAGGAAATAGATATGATATCCGAGATTTAATCCAGAAAATAAATGTTAAAACACTTATTGTCACTGGAGATGATGACATGCCGCATATTGTCCTAGGATCGAGACTTCTTCAGGAGCGAATACCAAACGCTACTCTTGTTATTATCGAAAAGTGTGGTCATTGGCCTATGATTGAAGCTCCTGAGGCGTTTTTTAAAGCAGTCATTCCTTTTTTAGCTAATTGATGCAGAAACATCTCGTTCCAATGAAAACCTTATTATGTGTAACTCTCCTCAAAGGGAGCAAGGGTCATTTCACTGGTGAAATCTCTTGGTGAATGTGAAAACTAGAACTGAACCTTCAGGTCAAAACATGATTAATTTTATTCAGAGAATTTGTGATGAGGCTGGTCCTCGTTTGGCGGGTTCGGAGGAAGAAAGAAGGGCAGGTAATATCATTTATGACGAATTCAATCGTTTTTGTGATGAAGTCACACAGGAAGAATTCACATGCCATCCCCAAGGATTCCTAGATTTCATTTGGATAACTGCTTTGTTCTATTTGGCGGGAGTCGTATCCTATTTTCTTATTAATCCATTGTTATCAAGTATCCTCATTATTATAGCGCTGGCAATATACGTTATCCAACAAAACCTACTTTATGAAGCGGTTGACTTTTTATTCCCAAAGAAGACGCAGTACCATATTTTCGGGAAAATTCTCCCCCAACAAGACCCTAGCAAATTAGTACTCTTATCAGGTCACCATGATTCTGCTTATGAATTTCCATTGATAGGAAAATTGGGGGAAAACTCAATTATTCTCATTATACTGGCGGTATTTAGTTCAGTAATGAATATTCTTCTTGGTCTCGCCAAAGCTCTTCTATTACTTTTTGGTGGTTCCTCCCAAAGTTCCAATCCTTTCAATTTTATGCGTGATATTCAACAACTATCTATTATTGATGTTATTGACTTACTACAGATGATTATATTTCCCATTGGAATAATTCTAATAATGATTTTAGCTCTCTTTCTTCGTTCTAATAATGTGGTCATGGGAGCGAACGATAATCTAACTGCGGTCGCTGCTATATTAGAATGTGGGAAATATCTCTCTCAACACAAACCTGAACAAACAGAAATTTGGTTAGTTAGCTTTGCAGGGGAAGAACACATGAGAGGCTCCAAACGTTTTGTTTCCCGACATTTTAAGGAACTTCAAGAACGTCAAGCAATGTTACTCAATCTTGAAAGTCTGAGCGCGGATGCGTTTTTGGTAGCATCAGCAGAAAATATGTTTTTAGCTAAACATTCCCCTATAGTTGTTGAAAAGGTAAAACAGGCCGCAGACAGAGTTAAAGTACCTGTTGAGGTTAACCCATTACGATTTGCTGGCTCTGATGCAGCAAGCTTTTCTCGCAAGGGTCTTCTTGCTACAACATTGTTTGGTTTAACTAAAACAGGGATTCCCAACTATTGGCATACGTTAGAAGATACCCCTGATAAATTATCTGGTCCTAGTATTGCAAACGCAGTTGAAGTAGCCCTTCAGTTTGTATATGACGTTGATTGTTCTGACTAAACAACATTTGCGGTTTTTTAAACAGATTATCTTACTGGAACGACTAGGTTAAAAAAAAAATAACCGTTTGATATCAAGAACGGTTTTTTGTATTATATTCTTCTTTCTTCAAAAAACTTCGGACTTTAAATTCATTTGAAGAAAAAGTAATCGAAGAGGATGAAGAGATCACTACAACAATTAAGTTTGCTGAAAAACAAAATTAGGGGTAGTCGTCAAACCGATATTCCAGAAAATTGGAAACAACATTTGATTTCACTATACATTATACGTAAGGATGATGGAATCTGCTTATTTTCACATCATTTTCAATTAGGTATGATATCGCAAATTGAAACACAGTTAGTTGGAATGGGCTTCACAGCTCTTGCTAAGATGATGCGAGAAATCGTTGATAGTTCAGCTCGTTTATGTATGATAGATTTAGGGCGAAAAAAAGTATTAATTGATGAACGAAGCACATCGTTAACTGTTCTAGTAACAACAGAGAATTCTCTTTTCTTACAAGGCAAGTTGAAAGAGATGACAGACTATTTTCAAAAAATCTTTGAACTTCAACAGCGAATAAGTCTTCGAACTCGAGTTTGTTTAGAGGATTACGCTCTGACTGCAGATATAGTTTCTTTAGTTTTTCAAGAAAAATCGACTCGTGTATTGGAGATAGTTCCGTTAATATTTAAATCCATCAGAAAGACTGATTCAATCTTTTCTGAACCATTTGCAAAAGAAAAAGAAGAAAGATTAATGATCAAGAAGCAAAAATCAAAATAACATTATTTTGTGGGATTAGGTAAATCGTTAAGATCAAGTGATACTCGAATGTTATTGTCTCGACCAACCATTGTTTCAGCAGCTAACATTGCATTGTAAATTGCTTCTTGGACAGAATCAATAGTCATCCTGAAAATATCAGAAAGCACTGGACTATTCTCGTTTAGCAGTCTTTCATCCTTGAAAGGTTCTTTATTTTCATGAAAAATTCTATTTTTCGTTGAAAACGCAATAACAAAGTCTCCACTATGATGGCTTAATATTGATCCTGTTCGAGCGATCCCTAGTGCTCCTCTATGAGCCAGTCTATTTAGTTGATGGTTGCTAAGTGGTAAATTTGTAGCAATAATCACAATAATTGATCCTCCGCCAAGTTTAGTAACCCATTCATCACCTTTTGGTATATACTTAAGCTTTTCAAGGATTGATGCCATTTCAGTTCCGTAAAAGCTGAAGTCATTAAAACGACCAAAATTTGGAATTACAAGTGTTCCAATGATGTATTCCTCATTACTATTAAATTTATCTTTAGGTACTTGCCTTGAAGCAGTTCCCACACCGCTCTTGAGTTCAAAGACTTGCATTCCTGTTCCAGCCCCAATATTTCCCTGCATGAGTCTCTGAGATGACTTGGCTTTTCTTATTGCTTCAAAAACATGAGACTCCTTCACATGACGACCCTGGATGTCATTTAAGTAACCATCAAAACATTCGGTGACAACAGGTGATACAGACCCTGTTTCAATACCTATCTCAGGATTCTCACTTATCGCATGGCTTACTAAAGCGTCGAAAACTAACCCTACATTTAATGTGTTAGTGATAGCAATTGGAGTTTCGATACAACCCGTTTCCAGAATTTGAGGAATACCAGTAGCCTTACCAAAACCATTAGCTACAAATACCCCAGCAGGTACTTTTTCTCTAAAGATATTATCGTCATGAGGGTGGATAACTGTTATTCCAGTACGAATAGGCCCTTTTCCAGGCTCAAGCTGCCCTTCTCCTTCAATGAGAGTTGAATGTCCAACTAAAACCCCAGGAACATCAGTTATAGAATTCTGCTTACCAGGTTCATAAAAACCACAAGTCCAACCTAATTCTCGTAGATTTATCATGATTTCAGCATAATAAGTGAAAATTTTTAAGAAGAAGGGCTTTTTGTAGATGTTGAGAATTATTATGTATTTAGTTTTCAATCAATATTAGATCGAGTACTTAAATTATTCTTGATAAATTCAATATAAGATTATGAATAAAGACCCTATTGAGGAATTGTATTGGAAATCAATCTTATTCCAAAAACTAATGGAGAATTGATAAATAAATGTATTGAATTAGCCAAGAAAGATTATTTAGAAAATATAGTTTTATTAGGAGATTTATTTCCGCCTTGTATTAATTTAACTGACATTTATGGGATTTTTGAAGACAACCAATTGATTTCATTCTTTACTATCTTTAATGGATTCCAGAATCCTTCTATTATCTTACCTAAAACTTTTCCTGAAAATGAAGCAAAATTTCTTACCAAATTAGGTAAAATTCTCCCAACCAGGTTCATTTTAGTGTCTTTTACCTTGAAAGAAGAAGATTTAATTAATTATTTCAGTATTGAAGATGAAAGTGCTGAATATTGCATGTTTTCAAATCAATCAAGTTTCAATCCCATAGATTCAAACTTAGCTTATATGCATGTGACTGAAGATACAGTTGATCAGATAGATGAGTTCTATAGATCAATTCATACTTATCCTTGGAATCCTTTGCAAATAGAAAGTAATTATTATTTTTTTCAGAAAATTGATGGCAAAATCATTGCATGTGGAGGGACACACTTTGAAACCCCT
>JAEOTY010000473.1 GCA_016839625.1 Candidatus Hodarchaeota archaeon | reverse complement strand
ATGTTTATTGGAATGATCCTGGTTTTAACAGTGTGTCCAATTGCTATAGCGATATACATAAGTGATTTACCTGTAGCAATATTGATCAATATAACGGTTTATGGTATGATACTTGTTGTACCACTGTGGTTTGAAACAAAGACTGCCCAGAGGTTAATAACAAGATATTTTCTTACGACTAGCTAAATTAGGAGAGATGAAGTCTCAAATAAATTGTACTCAAAAAATTACAAGCCTTGGATGTTTTGTTGGAGAACTTGGAAAAGATCAGTTAAAAGACTAATAAAAGTAGGATGAATATAATTTACTTTATTTAGAAAATCATACAATAGACTCATATTCAATTGTTCTTCTTCGATTAATTCTTCATTTTTGATTAACCACTTCCCAATGACTCTATGAAAGTGTTCCTGTGTTTTGGTAATCTGCTTTGGCATACTAGAATAATTATCAGGCAGCTTGAAGTCCAAAATTTTGGCTAACTTTTGAAATTCCTCATATTGTGCTTTATATTTCTCAAAGATTTCTTCGTCGCTTGATACGAATAAATTTCTAGCGAATCTACCAAAATACTTAGTTTTATTACGTCCATAAGGGCCTTCATGCAAAGTAGCCACTATAAAGATCAATCCAAGTTCTATTAAGATGTCTAAATGGAAATAGAGCGTTGTTTTACTCAGAGCAGGTCCATTCAATTTCATGAGTTCCTGATTAATTTCAGAAACATTCAAAGCATGTCGGACGGAGAAATTTTCATCAGGAGATTCATCTTCTAATCCCTTTCTTAAAAGTCTGACTATATTTCTTCTAACGGGATGAGAGAAATATTTATTCTCAGGAACAGTAATGAATTCATATGAAGGGATATTTTTCCAGTGATCAAAGAGTTTCTGACGATCGTCTACCATTGGTTGTCAGCCTATTGCTTTTATTCTACTTTTATGATATGATCTATCCATACTTTGTTTCATTTTTGATTATTATGCCAGAAACGAAAGATATTTATCAATGATGACGCTTCGAATATTCCTCGAAACGTCAATCAATAACGATTCGGATCACATCAAAACGTACCGAAAAACGCCTATCACTAAAATGGTAAATATTTAGATGGTGAATTCAAAAATGATGATTAATCGATTTTTGGGAATCCAAGATTTGTCACCAGAAGCCAGATCACTCCTCAGAACCTTTTTTTCTTTCACTTTAATTAACTCTCTGATAATGAGCTTATCTGGGACATTTTTTGCCTTAAATGCGATAGATAAGATTGGTTTCGCTTTGACAGGGGCAATGATGGCATTATTGTTGTTTACACAGTTTATTTTTGACTACGCGTCTGGGTCATTAGGGGATTACATTGGTCAACGTTGGGTGCTTGCTATTGGTTATCTATCCTTCGGATTCGGTTTTTTAATGTTATCTATAGCCGAGACTTTTTCTCATTTCCTAGTGATTGCCATAGCTAACGGTTTTGGAAATGCTCATTTTTCAGGGGCTGTAACCACGTGGTTAGATTCAAATTACAAAAAAGTTACTACTATGGATAGTGATCGCAAAATCTATGGATTTGCTCGGTCACAAGTAAGTACCCTAAATAATTTAGCCTTGGCAGCATCTTTTATGATTGGTGGATTTCTCTCAACATCTTTTTCACGTCAAACCGTTTTCTCTCTTCAAGTATGGTTGTCTTTAATCCTGGTTTGTATTGTTTTAATTAAAATCAAAGATATTTCTACCGTAACAGACGAATCAGATCTTCAAACTTCCTCGAAAGAAAAAAAAGAGATTAGGACCTCATACTTTACATATCTCAAAGGGGGAATGAGATTTATGCTCTCAAGTAAAGCAGCCTTCTTTATCATTTTTGGAATAGGATTTCTTACTACTACTTGGTGGATCTGGGGAACACTAATACTATTTCCAATTTATTTTGGGTATTCAGGAGATGATTTAGGAGCAAATCTCCTGCGAACTATTATTATGCTCAATGGTGTTCCGATCGGATTATATGTAGCAAAATTGAGTAAGAAGTTTTCAACAACACACTATCCGAGATTTCTGTCATTATTAGTGCTTTTGTTTTTTCCTGCAATATTTAGTTTACTAATACTAGTTCCAATTCAAAATGAATTCAATCTAATTGGATTTCTATTTACAATAATTATAATTAACATATCAATTAGTATGATATATCGAACTGCAGAAGTTTTAAGGATGAGACTATTGGTTGACTTGGTACCGTCCGAGAATAGGAACGCTATCTATTCTTTAATACCTACCGTTACAGCATTGTTCAGCATTCCATTACTTCCAGTTGCAGGACAGTTGATTGAAAGTTTTGGTCTAGTAGCTGGCGTGGGTGTAGTTTTCTTAGTCTATGCTACAGGATTCTTGTTGATCACGCTTGGGATTCATTATATGAAATCAGGCACAAAAACTATGTCCTTGGATGAACCAATAAAAGTAGAAAAACCTGAACAATCTGAGGCTGTAAACTAGAACCAACGCAAGACAAGCCTGAGTTGTCATCTTATGCTTTAAGGAAGTGAATATCAAAATGTTTGTTATTGGATACTTAGGTATCAAAGAATTAGATCCCAAAGCCAGATTACTGCTAATGAAATTTCTAATCTTTCTATTAATAGAATCCTTTTTTATGAGTTTGTCATTTACATTCTTCTCCCTTTTTGCGATAGATAAGATTGGCTTTGCATTAACAGGGGTTATGATGGCTACTATGCTGCTTACACAATTTGTCTTCGATTATCCTTCTGGATCATTAGGGGATTACATTGGTCAACGTTGGGTGCTAACTTTTGCATACTTTTGTTGGGCCCTCGGATTTTTGTTGGTATCTACAGCTCAAGACTTCACAGCCTTCCTAATAATTGCGGTTTTTAATGGGTTTGGAAGTGCTCTTTACTCTGGTGCATTAGATTCGTGGTTGGATACGAATTACAAGAAGATTGATACTGTTGATACTGACAGGAAAATCTATGGTTTTGCTCGCTCACGCATAGACACAGTTACCAGAATTGCATTTGCTGCATCATTTATGACTGGTGGACTTCTTTCTACAGTTTATTCTCGTCAAACAGTCTTTTTCTTACAGTTTTTACTATCTTTGGTGATGATTATCACAGTCTTAACTCAGATTAAAGATATCTCGATTGAAACAGATATGGAAAACATTCAGATTACAGCAGACAAGGAAAAAAGAAGAAAATCACATTACTTCGCTCATCTAGAAGGTGGAATTCGATTCATGTTTTCAAGTAAAGCAGTGTTTTTTTTCCTTCTTGGTATGGCTTTCCTTACGACAACTTGGACAATCTGGCCCGCTCTAGTCCTTTTTCCAATATATTTTGGGTACACTGGAGATGATCTAGGAGCTAATCTTCTACGTACAATAATTTATTTGAGTAGTGTTCCAATTGGATTATATGTAGCAAAAATCAGTAAGAGATTTTCCATAGAACATTATTCTAAATTTCTTCTTGTATTCTTCTTCTTATTTTTTCCTGCATTCATTATTCTTTTAATATTAGTCCCAATTCAAAATAATTTTAATTTAATTGGATTTATATTTACAATTCTTATCATGAATGGTTTTATTGGTTTAATATATAGAACTGCAGAAATTTTAAGGATGAGATTATTGGTTGATCTTGTTCGTTCAGAGAATAGAACTGCAGTGTATTCTTTGCTACCAACTATCACTTCGTTATTGTGTACGCTTTTACTTCCAATTACAGGACAACTCATTGACAGTTTTAGTCTTGTAGCTGGCGTGGGTGTGGTTTTTTCAGTCTATAGTGCAGGATTCTTGTTAATCACTCTTGGAATGCACTATATGAAAACAAAGAAAATTGTGTTGGTGGACAGTTCAACTTCGTCAGAACACCCTGACCAGTCTGAAGTTGTAAACTAAAACATGTTTTGATATGTTGAAAATTACCTTCGCCTTTTTATTACTGCAATGAATGGAAGCAACACTCCAAAAAATATTGGTACCAATATAATAATAGGAAAAGAAGAATCATTGGAAGAACTCGAACTAATGTCAGCGGGGCCTCTTAAAATCAGGATAAGTACAAATATCACTAAGCCAATAAAAAGGAAGAAACCTGCAACTAAAAACCTGAGCATTTTTCCCACAGAGTATCAGCTACCAGACATCAGTTGTTATTGATTGAGTTCACAAATTTTGCCCTTTATAAAAAGACTGGTTGTGGAATAAAACTTAATGGCTTCTCAAGTCATCTGTCACAGATATCATCAAGAGAATGCACTAGTCTTATTAAAACTAGGGATTCTCTGAAATAGAATGATTTGTTTTCATATTTGAAATCTCTTCATTCAGTATATTTTCTTTTCGATCACTCTGATTTTTCATCACGATCAAGTAGACCAGCCAACCCAGCAAAAGTACGAAATATACATATCGATTTATCAGCAGAATAATTGCTAGGAATAGGAAGTTCCCGATGAAATCTGCTGACCGAAACCACTTATTAACTAGAAAGTTATCCATATCCTTTTCTATTTGAATGTTAGATGTGAATCGTTGTCTTACAATCATATTGAGTGAAAGGAAGGGAACTAATAATATGAGATAGAATTTAAAGCTTCCCCTAGGATAGAATAACTGGGTACAAATGGCTAGTATTAAAACCCAAAAAAATAGGGATTCTTTTAAAGAATTCTTTCTGAATTTCAATTTATTGACATCAAATAAAAATATAAGATAAATCAGAGTAGCTGATGCTCCCAGGAGAATCCAATAAACAATCATAAAACCGATGATATCAGTTATTATACCAGGTAATCCCAGTATAACGAAAAAAGTGTTGAAATTCACCGGGGAGGAGTAATTAATATTTTTTGTCCACCAAATCCCAAAACTAGTTGTTGTAAG
Organism: Candidatus Hodarchaeota archaeon; assembly: GCA_016839625.1. GTDB lineage: Archaea > Asgardarchaeota > Heimdallarchaeia > Hodarchaeales > Hodarchaeaceae > Hodarchaeum. The sequence goes on along the minus strand of JAEOTY010000473.1, from coordinate 1,155 downwards.
AAATGTCGAATGAAAAAAGGCGGAAAAATCCACCACAATGAAGGGGAGAACAACTATCAGGATTATCATGAAATAAATGGTCGAATATCTGAAAAGAGCTTTGAAAATACTGTTCCTATCAGTAAGGTCTCTTTGCTTGATGATAGCGATAATAACCAGAGGAAAAAACGCTGCAGCAAATTGTTTATACATTGTACTTATTGCTAAAAATATTAGGGCAATATCATATGATGTGATGTCACGATTGCTTATTCTAAATTCTTTCTTGTCGGTTGTGATTAAATACATCGCTAGAAGTAGGAAAAACACAAAGCTTGGGGGATTAAACAAACAAAAACTCGCAAAAATTAATGAAATTGGATTTAGGTAATAGAATAGCATAGCTTTTGAAGCTGAGCTCTCCTGATATCCAAGGACATTATTAATAATTAAATAAACTAAAATTCCAGTTGCAATATGACTTAAGAAGATAGGAATTGCTATTTTCCATCCTGGTAATAGGGGAATTAATTGAAACAAACCTAAAGTAATGATGAATAAGGGAGGCATTTGATAGTGAAACACCCCATTCAATTCTGGAGTAAACTGGTTTCCATAAGGCGACGCTCCCTGCAAAAATGGGTCAACCCGTGACATGTACCAGAATTCAAAGTCATTGTACATTTCTGGATGAATCAGATCACCAAAATAAGAAAATTGCATTCCAATGCTATTATACTGTCCAATAGTGATAATCCGAAAAAGGAAGATGATCAGATTTATACCGATCCCTACTGTTAAGTACCTTTTCCAATCTGAAAACCAATAAATTAAGGTAAGAAAAACGATGAATAACCCTACAAAAACAACTAATATCCCGAGATAATAAGTGGGAGGGGTAATTCCAATATAATAATTACCTCTAAGTGGCTCAGTTTGTCGACTAGAGATAATGAAATAGACATCTACGGTTTCTGTAGTTGGAAACTGATAAAACGCCTCTAATTTGAGAATAATCTCGGATGGGTCATTTAGCATTGTCATTGTTATGATGGGTTTTAACTCTTCATGATCAAAAGCTGTTTCCGAGAATTTTAGATATTCAGTTTCATTTAATAACAGAACTGTGGCATTTGGAGCTGAATACGTAGTTCCATTATAGTTTGGGGGAAAATT
>JAEOTY010000472.1 GCA_016839625.1 Candidatus Hodarchaeota archaeon | reverse complement strand
TTTTTGATATCTTCTAGGTTAACCTCATCTAACTCTTTTTTGACAGTAAACCAAGCTACTGGGTTTAAGTCACCCCCGATAACCTTTCCAAAACCCAGACGTATTGACTCAATGATAGTTGTTCCTCCTCCCATGAAAGGATCAAGGATACTTAAATCATGAAAATCATGTTCCTGAAGATATTCTTTCCAAAATACGTCAGCACTGGCAAAATCAAAATTCTTCTCTTCTATTGATGGGGTTTTTGCCGCATATATGAGAATTGATCGAAATACTGACCCCAATCTTCTTGCAAACCATTTATGCAAAGTTAAGACTGGTCTATAATATCTTTTTGCGTTACTCTCCCGATAGGCAATCTCACTAACAGTGGAAAATGGAAAATGACTTTCAATAACTGTTTTCTCTGGATTTTCCAAAGATTTCATGTCCTAAAGAGAAAAAAGGAAAAGATGTATTTACAGGTTTTTGCTGAAACTAACTGTTTGTACATGTTGTTGTTCTATCAATCGTCGTTATGTTAGTGAAAGTGCGATAAAAAACTCCTCTAATAAGTTGAAAACCACGTAAATGATTGCGGCAAAGACCGCTGATATTGGTGTTGTAATGACCCAACTTATTCCAATATCTTTGAGATTCTCTTTATCCACCTTCTCTTTATTTACAAAACCAACGCCAATGAATGCTGCGACTAATATATGAGATCCTGACAATGGCATCCCAAATATTGTTCCAATAAACATAATTAAAGACACAGAGACACTTGCAGCTAGTGCAGACGTAGGACTAAGCGCAACAATGTCGCTAGATAACTTTTTGACTACTCTTCTCCCAAGAATGATAACACCGAGACACATTCCCAATCCCCCTGCGACAAGAGCATAAATCAATCCCATTCCACTAGAAAAAAAATCAATTGCCATTAACGGTCCAATCGCTTTTGCTACATCATTACCACTCCGTGAAAATACTGAAAACAACAAAAAGAGAGCTAGTGCATAAGAAGCAATTTTTTCTTGTTTTTCATAATCAGAATATCCAGTAGTCTTAATAGACTTACGAAATTCCATTATTAACCAATAAACAATGTAACCTCCAACTAAACCAATAACAGGACTTATAACCCAACTAGCGACGACCTCAAATAATTTAGGTAAGTTTATAGCGGCGAGATCCCAATTATAAGCCACTAGAAGAACTCCCAATACGCTTCCAATAACTGATTGGGTGGAGCTAATTGGAACTCCTTTTATTGAGACGATAAAAAGCCAAAGGGCCATTGAAATCAAAATAACAAAGACCATATCTAATTCCAATGGAGTAGTAGATATACCTTTTCCTACAGTTTTTGATACGGCCTCTCCTAGAAAGAAAACACCAATAAAATTAAAAATACCACCAATAACAACAGCAACGCTCAAAGAAAGTAAACCAGCACCTACGGCTGGTGTCATCGTTTCATCATTAGCTCCAATCGTGAAGGCAACAACGAACCCAAGGAGAAGTGCGGCGCCGATAATAATAGGTTCGGTCAAATCATAACACCCTCAATCAATTTAGCTGTGTTTCGCGATGAGCACCTTCAAATAATCAACTCCTTCCTCTGCTTCAATGCTAATACGAGTAGTAGCGTTAAGTATTCGTGCAGTACCTCGTGGAATTTCGTCATTGACGATCTTTTCTGAGACAATGTAGAAAAGATCTCTTACTTTGTCTCTTTTCTTTTCTACCTTCCTTGCATATTTAGATGCTTCTTCAAAATCACTAAAAAAGAGTTTATTTGCTTCTATAAAGTCTTCAATGACATCTTCAGTTAAGTCAATTATATCTTCAAGCTCTTTTGGAAAATACTTAGAATCTAGTTTCTTGAGACATAAAATTCTCACAGCTCTTTCAATGCGATTCAATATACCATCAGCATTGAGCATCATATTATACCTCTCCTCAGTAACTGCAGGTAAATATGCTTTCTTTCGGAAAATACTCTCAAAAAAAAGGTCTTTTACTTCATCCGCTTCCTTTTCAAGTTGAATTATTTCATCTCTCAACATATAGCCTTTGTCGTAGTCCTCTCCTCGCCAGGCTTTCAATGCTTTTTCGTATTTATCGAATGCTAGTTCTGTTGATTCAACGATCTTAAGAAACAACTCAGTTCCTTTTTTATGGATTTTTTTATCTTTTAATAAATGTCCAAAATATTCTCCACTCATAGAAATCACGTCTATAGTATTTTCGTTTGTTTCATTAAAAATATTCTTCTTCTATACTAGAAAAGTCATTTAATTCGTAGGCATATTAATGTTTTTTTGAAAGCTAAAAATCTTTGAAATTATTTCTTCAAGGTTTACAGAAGGATTTTGAGCGCAAAATTTGGCAATTTTTGGCAGAAAAGTAGCAAAAATCTCTTCCCATGGTGCCACATTCAGGTTCTGCATTGGCGAGACTAAACTTTCTTCAAGTGTTTTCTCAATCTCCAACTCTAAAGTAGGTGACCTCATTGGTCTCTTTGACAAGAAATCCTCTTGGATTTTTCGACAAACTAAAATTATGTCAAAGTTCCTTCCTTTAACAGGCCTTGCACGAAACTCACTCTGAACTGGAAAAGCAGCAGTAATGAGAAATTGGCTACGGTTTAAAGCTTCAAGAATCATCGTCCACGCGGTAACGCTAGAGTGATGAAATGTAAAAACCAATGGTGCCTCTGGTTTTAACACTTTATAGCATTCTTGAAATACCCTTGCGATTTTCTTCAGGAATTTCTCCTCTTTATGTGATGTGCCTATTTCTTGCCCCGTTTGGATTAGATTGGCTTGAAAGGCGGGATATTGAGAACCTAGGACTCTTTTAAGCCAGACATAGAAGAAATTTGCTAGCTCGCCATACTGTATATAATCAAAATAAGGAGGATCTGTCACCACGATATCAACAGAGTTCGGAGGAATACCAAGAATCTGAAGATCCTCTGAGGTATCGTTTATGAGTAAAGTATCGGCTTTATTGCTAACCTCTAAAGCTTGAAAGCTATCAACAGCATTAGCTTCAATACTGTCTCCTTTGACAGGAACCCGAATAATGTGGTCATTCTGAAAAGCTATTTCAAACGGTGATTTACAATAGGATTTTGCTTTTTTCATCCTTTCAATGTAAGTAATAAAAGTTCCATTTCCTTTCTTAGTTCCCCAGACGTTATTTTCCACATACATAGTTGGAACCAAGAAAGATTGATAGTTAAAGACATTCACGATCTGTTTCATTGTATAATTATAGGGGCAGATTACTGTATGAAATTCCAAACTACTGGAAAACGAGGTTAAGAGAAATTCTTTAATATTCTGATTAGAGACCTTGGATATAGAGTCTAAAAGGAGACTCAAACTCAATAATTGTCTCTCGTTGAAAAGGTCTGAGAAACGTTTGAAACCGTAATTTTTGAGGTTTGAGATATTTTTACCCTCATCTGGGAGAAATTCCCGAGGATATGAGAGTTTTTCCTTTTGTTTATTGAATAATGTTTGTACTTCATGAAATAATGCTAAATCTTCCTTTGTTACGCTTTTATAATCGCGAATTCCACATTCTGGACAAAAGAATTCTATCGCTATTTGCCGTGCTGATAAAGATACTTCAGATTGTTGGATTAGATCGATTAATCTAGACTTGTGTCGACAATTAGTACAAGTAAATTGTTTCATCTGACAATTCCCTAATTTTGGAGTAAATTTGGTAGAACACTGGGGACAACAAGATACCTCACTAATTTTTTCCAATGTATAGAATAGATGGTCACATTGAGGACATATCACCATGGTTGCAGGATCTTTTCGTTGTTTTTTGCCAATTATGTAGTATTTGAAGAGATCTTCTTCGGACAGGCAGGATGGGCAGATAATAGTTCTTACCCAAAAAGTATACATGATATCTGCTTGAGGAGAACGACATTCTGGGCATTGTGTTTTATAGTAGGAACGAATTTGTTGTCCAACACCTTGAGAGAGTTTCTCCACCTCTTGGTCGAATTTTTCCTCATCAAACGGATCCATTTCCATTTTTGTCGTCAGCCATGCAATTGGATTTACATCGATACCAATCGTTTTTATTCCAAGCCGATGTAATTCAACAATGCTAGTTCCTCCACCACAGAAAGGATCTAGAGCAATTTTACCCTGAAAATCATGATTTTGATAGAAAGCTCCTTCTCCCGACTGATTGGGGTCGAAAAGAACATCTTTACAAAAGTGAGTAAGCCCAATTGCACGAAATGTTGTTCCAGGTCTACGTGCCCATGATTTATGGACTGAATATATCGGCCTGTAGAATTGTCGTCTCTGAGATTCCACTTTTGCTAACGGTTGAATAGCAACAAGTGGGAACCTTTCTTCGATTGTCACTTGGATGTCATCCAATTAACAGATCTAATATTCTCATTTAAATTTGTTGAGTTCCTCTGATAATGTTTCATAAAGTTGTCTCAAAAATGCTGGTATATCGTTAATCATTAGGATTTCGCAGATTTTTGTGTCTAATAGCAATCTAATTTTATTCCTATTTGTCATTGCTCCTTGAATCTGGGAATAAATAGAGGAAAAATCTCCCGATTCTTGGATAAATCGGTCAAAAATTTGAAGTAGCTCCTTACAATCAGCCTTTTTTACCTTATGGGGATTTAAACAAAAAAAGTTTCGTACATCACTTCCAAAAACTTGTCCAAGGGGACCAGTCTTTTCTCTTCGAAGAACAAAATATGTTAAGAGAAATATTGAGCTGTTCAAATAAGCTGCAAGCACTTTGTCCTTTTCTTCGTCAAATGTCCTAATGAAAATGAAATTATCAGTAAGAACTAAGGGAATTGGGGAATAGAAAGCAACAAATCTATTACTATTCAAACTAATCTCATGTGTGATACCTACTCGAGCGATTTTTCGTCCTTGATTAATATGGTTATAAGCTAATGTTTCAAATCCTTGTTGTTTTTGAAATTTATCAACACCCCATTGAATAAAATCCTTAACAGGTTCTTCTAATCTGGTATCATCGGATACCACAACGATATATTCTGATACTTCTGGTGTAATTCGATTATATAGGGATGATTTCCTTAAAACGGGGGATAAATTTTGGAGAGGCATCTTTATGATAGAATTATCTTCCTCATTCTGGATCTTGATCCAACTTTTCGATTCATCAATAATTTTCCAAAATTTATTGGGAAGATAAAAGAAATCTGAAACGCCAGCACGAAGACCGCGATCCACATCGTATCGCGGAACATCCACTATTTGTTCTATTGGCGACACAAGGTCTGACTTACTGATCTCTTCAAAAAGTCTGAAAAAACTTGGGTTATAAAAATATACTACCCAATTCAACATTACGTTTTCATATAGGTCGTTTTTCTCTACATGCCTTATCCGAATAGATGTATCTTCATAATCTTCTTTAGATTCTTCAATAGTGCTCGCTAAGGAAATGTAATTTTCCATGGACAACTTCTTCTTCAATACAACAAATTTAGTTTTTCTGTCAGGTTGTTGTTCAGTTCTTTGAGCTATAAATACAATTTCTTTGAATGCACATTGTTCTGAAAACGCAACTTGGGCATCTGATGTTATGAAGAATTGAAAATGATATTCCTCTAATAGAAATTTAATCACAGGTTTCATTGTTAAAGAGTTAATCATTGATATAGGAAGTATAAATGCCAGTTTTCCATTATCTTTCAATAGTCTGAGGGAATCTAGTAGAAAATATGCATAAAATCCTAGGTATTTTTTATGATAATCTAAAGAAATACCGTGACGGCGAAGATGTGCTGCTAAAAAGTCTTTATAATCACTATCTAATCGATCTCCTCTAGTGAAAGGAGGATTTCCAAGAAGAATGTCAATTTTCGGTATTGTGAAACTGCAATCATCATTATTTTGAATTTCAAGTTTAAAAATATCAACAAAAGAAATTTGAGAATTATCCAGGGGATTCATTGGTTCTTGGAGAGCAAGATTTATTCCAGCTAGTTGTCCTGCAAAAAGTGATACATCAACCCCATATAAATTCTGTAAAATTTGATAATGTTTCAAAGATTTATCGATTTCTTTAACTCGTTTGTAGGCACTTACTAATATTGTTCCAGACCCACAAGCTGGATCCATGATTTTAACATAGGCATCTTTAATTGTCAAATACGATAAAAACTCACTAACAACATTGGAAGTATAGTATGCGGCTAGAAACTTCCGTAATTCGAATGGAATTAAGCCATGGAATATTTTTCCTAGAATATCTGCTTTAATTCTATTAAGTTTGAAAACAGACAGGGCTGTAAATACGTTTTTCAAAGTAGATATTGATTCTTCTGGTAGTAATTCAATTACTCGGGCTCTAAATATAATTTCATAACGTGTATCATCAATGATTTCATCGAAAAACGATTGAATTTGCCTAATGTCTATAATAGTATCAATTTTTTCAATATTTTGAGTGGTTTCTTGCTTTAAGATAAGATAACATAACATTTGGGTGACAACAATGAATGCTGCGGCTCTGACAATAGCAAATTCATATTCTTTCTCCCCTTTCTCAGAGCTAGTTACTTTATTATCCAAAACACGTGCGAAGAAAAATCCTAGAATGTTTTCAAATACCTTATAATCAACTTTCTTTGTGTAAATTTCGATCTCATCAACTGCTTCAATCAATCTAGATAATACTCTTTCTTCAATTGATTGTTCTGATTTCCCCAAATACTGTCACTTCGGTTTTCGGTTAATAAATCCAGGGATTAACCATATAATGTCATTTCGATTGTTATTAATGAAGATTCATTATTTGTATTATGAACTAATGAGAACATTTTTTGAAATGATGTGATAAACTTCAAGTAATTAATGGTGAAACAACTAAAATACTTAAATACTTCTCTAGGGTGACAGTGACAACTTAGTTGAATATTCTAAGCAAATGATATATCAGATCAATGATTTTGGGAATAGATTGTCGGATGAATATTTAGATGGATATCGTAATTCGTTCTCTTAATCGTGAGTTTTATGCACCTCTAGAAAAAATCCACACGCTTTTTACTGGTGGTTTCGATAATCCTATTGATCTTGACAACTTCAGAAGATATGTTAGATTACAGTCACATTTGATAAAAATTGCTGTTCAGAACAGTACTTCCAGAATTGTCGGCTACATCATTGGTGATCGAAAAAGACAACTGGAGGGAAATATCTTTTCTCTTTATGTTCTGCCAAATTTTCGTAAACGTCAAATTGGAACCAGGCTTCTAATTTCGTTAGAAAAGGAATTTCACACCAAACAACCAAATATTCGATATCTCTCAGCACGAATTCCAGAAGAATTCTTTAATTCTACAAATTTCTTTTTAAAACAGGATTTTGAGATCATTACTAAAATCAATAATTATGTGAAGACCGATCTGTCTTTTCCCCACGAAGTCAATCCAAATCTTAAAATTAAATTAGCTACTAAAAACGATCTTCAAGACCTCATTAAATTAGAAAAGATTTGCTTTCCAGAGTATTGGCAAAAGAACTCAGTAGATTTTATGAGTGAAATACGATCTGAAACAAGTTCCTTATTTGTAGCCTTCTTAGAGGGAAAACTTGTAGGATACAATATTAATGCCGTTTCAGCGAGTAGAACCGACGGACATTATATTCGTATTGCGACTCATCCGAAATTTCGTAGAAAATATATTGGGACCAGTCTTACTGTTAAAGCCTTTCAATGGTTCAAAAAACAACGTACCATTCAGAAAATTTTATTATCAACCTATTCAGAGAGTAATTTTCACAATACAATGTATCAAAGTTGGGGATTCAAATTTGTAGATCAGGAAATGATTATAGCAAAAGAATATAATATCAAGGTTTATAACCAATAAATGGTTTAATTATCCTACATTAGGTTAATAAGTGCTTAATCAATTATACCTAATTCAGAGTCTCCTTTTGTGACAAGACAGAAGTGTGTGAGAACTTGAGACTTATCCGAGATCCAAATAAAGTCGCCTTACTTGTTGAACATTCACGATGGGAGATTTGGAATCTTCTCAAAGATGAAGGCCGACTGACAGCTGACACTATTGCGGAAAAAGTAGGAAAAAATGTCTCAACTATCTATCGACATTTAAAAAAACTCATTGATGTAGGATTTGTTCAAGAGCACGACGTTCAAAAGGGGAAGCAAAAGTATTTTGTAAAGGAATATTCAGCAGAACTTACAGATGCCTTTTTTTTACTCAGCGAGGAATCAGAAGCCTTAATTGCCTCCCAGGACGAAACTAGCTTACTTGACGCAAGAACCCCGTTATTACTAGAATATTTCAAGTATTTAGACATGACTCCAGCAAGCAAAGAGGAGGAAGAAAGAGCTAAGGAGTTAATAAGCAATTTATCCATTCAGTTAAGCAAATTTCTCGGAGAACTAATGGGAGACCGCAACGAATTTCCAACAACATACAATCATCAATTCGAAGTAATGCGACGCCTCCTTGCAGTATTCCTTACTCAATTAAATCCAAAGTATAGCACACAAGCAGAAGAGCTTCGAAAACTTCTGTTAAAGCGTTAATTGGTTCTTTCGATCCATAAATCCATTATTATATCAATTTCTTTTTGTTAGGAGAACGTTTTATGAAATAAAAAAACCTAAGAAATCAAAAAATTTGCTAAGAAAATTTCGAAGTCATATCTAAAGAGTGAGTAATTATCTATACAATTTAATGAATTTAGTTGTGTTTGTCTTTACAGTGAACCATCATTGCCCTTTTAGAGTTGTATCAAAAAAGAAATTAAGGGAATTAAATGACTAATAGTGATAAAACGATCGGAATTGAAATTATTGCTGTTTGTTTTATTATGCCTGGAGCTGCGCTTTTGATGACTCTTGGGGGATTAGCGATATTAGTAGTATTTACTTGGAATCCCCCATCTTGGGGGAATTTTTTGTATGCCTTGTTTATAACGAGTCTTGGAATCCCATTTTTTCGTCTGGGTTATAGGTTGCGGAGAAAAAGCTATCCCTCATGGATTAGTTCAATAATTGGCGTAATCTTATTGGGTTTATTACTTTCTGTGATGCTATATTATTCCCCATACGGCTTTTTGGGTATATTTCGATCATTAATGATTCTCTTGGTAACTTTAATCTCATTGCTTTATCTCATCAAGGCAAAAGATGAATTTACAAGAGAGTAGAGAACAGGGGTTGATCCCTCTTTTAGTGAATATTTTTCGTCTTGTATATCTTTAGTATTTGAGGAAAATCAAGATATGGAATTCCATTATTATATCAATTTCTTTTCATTAAAAGTTATTAGCTTCCATGAAGAGTCAGCAGTTTTTATTAACTCATTCATCTGGCAATTTTCATACCATTCACCATCATCAGGAACAAATCCTGTAAGAATTCTTAAAATATGGTAGAGTGCTCCGCCGTGAGTAATAACCAGCAAAGATAAAGGTTGAGGATTTAGATTGCTAATTATTTCTAAAAACTTGTGGATACGCTGAATCATAGAGTTGATACTTTCTCCTCCAGGGACTTGTTTCGAATAATCATTTCGTATGCTGTCTAAAAGACCTTTTTCATTCACCCCATTCAAAGAAAGTCCTTCGTAAATACCTAAATTTAACTCTCTCAATAAAGGAAGATATGTAATCCTATCAATCTTCAGTGGTTGAGAAATAATCTTTGCCGTTTCAACAGCCCTAGAAAGATCTGATGAATACATGAGATCAAATGTACTATTTCCAGTATTTATCATTCGTTGAGTAAGCTTCCTCGCTTGTAATCGTCCTTGATTTGAGAGAGGTGAATCCATATGGCCTTGAAGCACTCTATTTGCATTCGCCTCGCTTTGGCCGTGCCGTACAACTATCATCCTCATCGATTAATCACCGTTGGACTCGCTTTAGACATTGGATCCATCAATACTTCCAGCTAATAAACTAATATCAATTTGATTAGATCAAATTTAAAATCTTCAATAGATAATGACTAACACGAAAACAATCTTTAGAACTGCTCGGAAAGGTTATTGTTTTGGCAATTGGAAAAGATCAAGCGATAACGTTAGGAGAATTTTATCCCTCCTCTGACAAAAATGCTATATATCGGTGTCGTCTTAACAACACGACTGGATTTCTAATAGATCTCTCTCTTTTTTCTGTGTTAATTGGTTTTTTTACATTTTTCATCATCCAATGGATAGCCTTGGTTGTTGTTCCTCTTTCATGGGTTCTTCTCGCGCCTTGGCTTACTCCAAAGCATTACCGATTTATCCAAATAAACAAACATTCTGTTGTCCTTGGAACAGGATCCATCCTTGCCTTATTTCATTCCAGATTCAAATCACTCTATAGGTTGGATAAAGGTAGATATAGTGATATTCATTCTCTTCGTCTTGATCTTTGGATAAGAAAAAAGTTTGGAGGAAAACTTGATAGTTTTGGTCGAATAGAAATCAAGATTAACGATTTCAAGCCTATTTTTCGTATTCTTATTGATACAAATGATTTTACTCGGCTGGTGAAAATTCTAGAATCTCATAAGTTTCATTCTAAAGTGCAAAAAAACCAATCTCGTGATGAATTATTACTGATTTTCCCTTCTTCTCCCCGTTATTCTAAGAAAGGATAAGATTCTTAAGAAATTCCGTTTCCCTGAATGATACAGCTTTGAAACAACAAAAGTAGGAAGACGAAATGAAGTTCTCTCATACTTACTTTTTATCGTGATGGCAAGTGAAAACCTGGTTAATATCAGTGAAAATTGCAAACAGACTTTTTATTCCTATATTCCTCCTTCTGATCATTATTTTGTTACCATTTGAAGCGAACAGTAGTAGTTTTCATACTCGAGTGAATCCTGAGGTGAAATACAATAGGAAAATCAGTTTTTACTCTGAGTATGAACAGAATGGTAACTTTTCTGCATTACTTGCAATCGATTCATCACTGTTTGGATCTAACAGATTTTTTCCAAACTTCAGTTATTTAATCAATACCTTTGAGTATTGGGTTCAACCTTTTGAGACGAAATTTGGTGTCAATCTTCATTTTCCAACAGTCCAATTTTTCACTCCAGGTGTGAATGACTCGTTATTTGAAACACTTGACACACTATATACAAACTTATCATGGATACCTACTTACTCTCTGGATGACCCTCATTTAGATAACAATGGCTATGACATATTAGTAGCTTATCAAGAAAGTTATAATGGCGGGAGGAATCATGCAAATGCCCTTTTAGGAAATGCTTTAATTATCGCTCATGATCAACCTCTCACATGGACAACGAGGCAGTTAATTTTAATGCATGAGTTGTGCCACCTTTTTGGAGGAGAACATGATGAAGATGGGGAGGTAGATGCTGAATGGTATGGAAATGCAAGTCGTAGCATATTAGATTACGAAGATCTAACTAGAATGAGACTATTTGGTTATGATCGAGCAAATCTTCCAATAGATGATCATAATTACTTTTCAATGGCTATTAAGAACCAAACTGAATTTGGGTTTCCAACCAATATGTTTCGGTTTGATCTTAATGATCCTGACCAAGATAATATCCCTAATTGGTATGAATACAAATTTGGGTTAAATGCAACATGGAATGATGGAAATGAGGATAATGACGAAGATCTATTAACTAATTGGGAAGAATGGAATCTAGGAACCCGACCTGAACAAAATGATACGGATTTTGATGGTTATTTAGACAGTATTGAGGTTGACCATGGTTCCTCACCATTTGATCCAGATTCGATCCCAAATATCCCAAGTCCCACCCTTGAAGCCTTGAATGAATCCCTGATAACACAGGAAATTGACAAGAATTTCACGCTAATATGGGAAGGAAATTCAGACTATCCCCAGTATTATGAGATTACTAGAAATGGATCAATAATTGTGTATGATGATCAATGGACGGATGGAGAAATAAATCTAGCATCCTCTTTTTCTGAATTGGGAAAATACAATTTTACTTGTAGATTAGTTGATGTTTTCAGAAGAGAAGCATCCTCAAGCATCATTGTCGATATTATTGAGCCCAAAAAAACTTCGTTTTACAACAGTTCTATGTTTCTTGCTCTATTAATTATCGCAATTTTCTTCAAGCGGAAATCTAAGTAAAAGTTTATCATCATCAACCGTCCTTGATACTTTTAGCTATATGTTCTATGTCATGACTGGAAAGATCGTCAATACGGACAGCAATGGATGGATGTTGAAGGCCTGTTTCGTCAGACCACAACTCTCCGAATTCCTTGAATACTCGTTTACGAGTCTGTATGAAATGGACACGAATTTCTTCTGAGGAGAGATTTTTTCTCTCGTCAATCACTTGGTTATTCCAGCGATCTACAAAGATCATCTGATTTTCTCTATTATAATCAGGAAAACCACAATCAAAATATTGTATCGGATCAGTATCATTCCCCCCAGTTGTTTGATTCCACGTACAAGGATCAAGAGGGTTGGTGCTTGTTGGAAAGGCTCACCTCCTCCCTGACTCCAACCATGTTAAATATTGAGTAAGGTTAATGCAAAATTGTAAAAAAATGGGTGCACTCACAAATGGGCCATTTTCCTTAACACCGTTAAATGGAATCCCGGGTAATGTATTCTCCCATATTTCATGATTAAACGGATTTATAGTCCAGAGATTGTCCTGATGAGGAGGAATGGATGTGATATGCAATATTTCTTTTCTGAAGACCATATATCCTATATTTTGTCTTTGATATTTAAATGGGAGCCCGAATTGTTCAAGAAATATCCTTAAAGCTGTCATAACCTCACTTATTGATTTTTTCCCTTCTCGAACTTCTATCAAATCTAAATCAACTGGATTATCGGTTTTCACTTGGTAACAAATATCCTTTGGAATAATTAAAGCTCTACAAACCTCTATTTCAAGCTTTTTTTCGTCAACACGGGCAAAGACGAGTAAGCAGTTAGAATTAACACACTTTAGAAATAAATCAAGTCTCATTCCAAAATAAGTTAGGCTCTCACTCGCTTCAGGATTTTGAATTGAGTCAATAATCTGGTGTTCGGGGATTTTCAACAAAGCTTGTGGTCTTCTATTCTTAAAATCCCATGAAATTTTTATTTCATATTGCTTATTGAAAATAACGGTCGTTACTTCTTTACGAGGATGTAATAGTGATTTTTCAATCTCATGACCAATTCTAAGTGTTTCTCGAGCAACTTCAATTAATTTTTGAACAGTTTTTTCGTCCATACCCGTACTTGAGGTTAATTCCTCTACTGAAACTGCAGCAACGGATTCCATTGTGGAAAACCCTGCGTTTACCAATTTAGAAGTTGTAGGAGAGTTACGTCCTGTTAGACGAGTAATAGAGTGTCCAACATTAATCTTTTTAGATTTTCCCTTCGGTGACATTGATTTACTACTCCAATGATCCTACCCTCTAACTTCAATAACAACAAACAGATTTGATCCTCCCAGATCTGCTGCATGGGTGGGTTTCGGATATATGAGTAATTATTTCCTACAATTTCTTGACGCACTCTTAGCCAACTCATCAAGTTGGCACTCTACCTCCAATAACGGTCATTAAAGTTTTTTTCGGTATTTAACGATGTTATATGCCGAGACGGTTTTAAAACTGAAAAATTTAAA
>JAEOTY010000471.1 GCA_016839625.1 Candidatus Hodarchaeota archaeon | reverse complement strand
TTGAGAAATCTTCTAGAATACCTAATACCTTAGCATTTTTCAGCCATAATTCAACAGCTTCCTTGAGATTAGCTAGAGCTTCTTGTGGAGTATCGCCTGCACTTGCTACTTCAATCTCTGGGCATTTAGAGACAAATGATTTATTTTCTTCCCATATTAAGGCTGTTAATTGTGTTTTAGTCAATGTTCATCCTTCATACAAAAATACCTGAGAACAAAATTAAAAGATTTTCCTTGAACTGTTGAAAAATTAAAAAAGATCATCATCTAGCTCTTCATTACATTCTGGCATTCTTCCGAATTCTTGCATGAATTGTTGAAGTAATTCACTTTCTTTCTTTGTGTACATTGGATCCTCTTCGTAACCAAAGTACTGGGCTTTCTCATTAATTTTCAGTTGTTCCTCTAAGACTTGGCGTAAGTTTAGAGTCCCTTGGATCAGAATAATATGTTTGTTCTCATCAAGTAGTTGAAAAGCACCCTCAACCTCTGGGATGTTTTGGATATTTTCGTTCGTAAAATCAAGCCATTTTTCTGGAGGTAATACTACGGATGAAAGATTCAACCGTAAATCACATTTGAGACAGCGATTGGCTTCTTCCATGGCCATTTTTTCATTCAGGCCTAGTTCTATTTCGTTAAAACTACTTATACGATCCGTGAGGGGTAAACATGGCATCTGAACACGGGTTTTATCATAAAAATTCTCCTCTCGGCCTAGCCATGGATTTAAAGTGTCTGTTTCGACAAGTACTTCATCAATATTACCATTACCTCCCAGATATCTGTCTATGGAACTGGCAGCTTTTCGCCCCATCTCAATGGCTTCAACAACTGATAAAGGACCCTTTATCACTTCTCCTCCAGCGAAGATTCCCTTTACATTTGATGCAAGGTCAGTGTCATTGACCCTAATTAAACCTGTCGGGGAAATTTGAACTGAAGTCTCTGTTCCTAAAACGGATAAGTCAGTATTTTGACCAATAGCCATGATTACCATATCGGTTTCAATTATTGTTGTTGTATTTTCGTCAAAAGTGGGGTTAAAATTGCCATTTTCATCAAAAACACGTGTACAACGAACTAACTCTACTATCTCTACTTGATCATTCGTACCAACTATTCTCTTTGGACCCCATGAACATTGAAGAGTAATATTCTCATCTATTACCTCTTGGATTTCCCATTCATGAGCAGGCATTTCTTCTCGTGATTCAAGACAAGCTACTTGAACCTTTTTCGCTCCTAATCGAACTGCAGTTAATGCGACGTCCATCGCAACCCCTCCGCCTCCTATGACAAGAACATCATTTTCTAACTGAATTTCATTTCCCTGGTTAACATCTGTTAAGAATTCTAATCCCCAGAGAACTCCTTTAAGTTCTGCTCCTTCTATCTTAAGTTTTTTAGCGTGTTGAGCTCCAATGGCAATGAAAAACGCCTCGTACTGTTGGGATTGTAAACCTTCTATAGTTAAATTTTCTCCTATAACCGTATTTGTCTTGAATTCTACCCCTACTTCCTCTATAAGTTTAAGATCTTTGACAAAGCTTTCTCTGGGTAACCGATACTCAGGGATACCCCCCTTCAGCATACCCCCTATTTCTGATCCAGCTTCAAATACAGTTGTTGTATGGCCATTTCTAGCTAAATAATAAGCAGCTGTAAGTCCAGTAGGGCCAGAACCTATAATAGCCACTTTTTTTCCAGTAGCAGGAGATTGAACTACCTTTGATTGCCATGTTCCTGTATCATGTTCTATTGCAAAACGTTTGAGTGCACAGATTGCAATTGGATCGTTAAGCTGGCCTCGGCGGCATTCTGTTTCACAAACATGGAAACATACTCTTCCAAGAACAGACGGGAGAGGAGTTTTCTCGTGTATGACCGCCACAGCTTCTCCAAACTTACCCTCAGCTATCAGTCGAATATAACGGGGAACATCCGTCCCTAAAGGGCATGTATTGCGACAAGGAACAAGTTTACTTTCACGTTCTGCCCACAGAATATCCTTGTCAGAGAGAGCCCCTGTGGGACAGACTTCAACACATGCTCCACAAAATTTACATCCTGATTCCTTAAGTGTTGACGCAATGCTTCCTACGATTGTTTCACCGTTTGAAAAGACAAATCCTAGAGCATTCACACCTCTAACGTCCTGACATACTCTTACACATCGAGTACATCCTATACACAATTCGTAATTTCGTATAAATAAGGGCTCATCTTCAAGAATCTGAATTCCTTTAGGTATATAGCGTGGGGTATCGTCTCTAATCCCTATATATTCTGCTACTTTTTGTAATTCACACCTTCCCAAGTTTGGACAACATCGTTCTTCTACTGGCACATTTGTGGAACATGGTTCACGACTACACCCCTCTTGTTGAGCACAAGTTAAACAAGCATGCGGGTGGTTAGTGAGAATTTTAATTAATTTTTCTTGGCGAAAATCATGGAGTTCTGGTGTATCAGTCCAAATTATCATATTTTCTTCTATCTCTGTGTTGCATGAGGTTACAAGCTCATCAATTCCTTCTATTTTCACAACACAAAGCTGACAACCTTCATGTGTTTCCAAAGCCCCTGTATTCTCATTCTTATATTGCACATTGCCTCGATATACAGATTCTACTGGTTTCAAGTCTTGTGATAGTGTTAAGTCAGGATGTGTGCAAAGTCGAGGAATGTAAATTTCAGAAGTTTGAGCAGCCTCTAAAATAGTCGTTCCTTTCTTCGCCTTAATTCTAGTATTATTGATGGTTATAGATATTATTTCCATTTAAGGGCTCTCCTAGGAGAGGATTTCTCTAAGGATTCAATTCAAACTAAGCTCTGCTATAATAGTTATCTTTTTCAAGTATGTTTGCCTTACCAAGAGTGAGACAAAGCTCCAGGTTCACAAATTTGAACACAAGGTAATTCTTTTGGTTCACCAGTTGGTTTACAAGGGGCACACGAGTATTTGATCTTTTTACGATGTTCATCAGTGACTCTAGCAACGAGTTCCTCTGCTAGGGGGTCTAATTCGTTTTCTACAACCTCGAGAACACCTTCAGGACAAACCTCAACACATTTACTACAACCATTACACAGTTCTGTGTCTATAGTGATGTAATATTCGCCTGAACCATCTTTATATCCATAATTTGCTTTCATTTCTTATTCTTTCCATAACACGACCTTATCTTAAGCAAAGCGCTATGCTGTTTTTTTGCGAGCCTTTTCTGCTAGAGCTTTACCAAAAAGCGCGCCCCCAATTGCTCCTGCGAGTTGCGGGTCAACCGTAGGTTCGGGGGCAGTGATTGTTAATTCTTTTTCAATACGAGAAACCACTCCAATGTTCTTAGCAATACCACCAGTAATCGCAAAATCATTTTCTACCCCAAGACGTTCTAGGAGAGTTACCACCCTATGAGCCATTGCTCCGCAATATGCTGCTAAAACTCTCTCTTTAGACCAACCCTTTCTTAGTAATCCCACAGCTTCAGATTTCGCAAAGACAACGCATGTACTGCTCACAGGCTCAGGTTCATCATCTACTAATGACATCTGTCCAACATCATTAATGTGAACTTGTAGTAAATCAGCAAAAACTTCCATTCCTCGGCCAGTTCCCGCCGCGCATTTATCATTCATGAGGAATGCTGTAACTTTTCCACGATGATCACAACGGATCGCTTTACAATCTTGACCGCCCATGTCCAAAACAGTTCTGATTGATGGTCCATACATGAAATTTGCGCCTCTTGCATGACAAGCAATCTCTGTCAGAGCTCGGTTAGCGAAAGGAACATTAACACGGCCATAACCAGTGCCAACAGAGTATTCAATTTTATCTAAAGTGAGCCCTGTATCTTTTAGTGCCCAATCTATAGCTCTATTGGCACTATCTGGGCTATCACTTCCAGTTCTCATGTTTGAATAGCAATAGAGCTTCCCATCAACCATGACAACTGCTTGAGTACTAACTGATCCAACATCTATACCAGCTGTTATAATATTGGCATCTTTCCAATCCAAATCTGGGTTTGTCCAACGTGATTCAGTCCATCTCCAATATTCTATACTTTCTGTACTTGCCATTATTTCATCCTCCTATTCTATTTTGTGCTGTAAGTGCTGCACCATAAGCACTCACGAACTCTGGTGTAATTGGATCATTTGGTACCAGGATCTCACATTTAAGGTTTCGTTTCATTGAATCCACAAATCCCACATTATTAGCAACTCCTCCAATTAAAGCCACATCCTGCTCAATACCGACCCTCCGGGCCATACTCGTGATCCTGTCAGCAATTGCATCATGTACAGCGCGTACAATGTCTTTTTTAGGTGTTTTCTGATGTATTAATGATACAACCTCGGATTCTGCAAAAATTGTGCATTGAGCATTCATTGGAACAGCTTTCGTTGACTTTAAGGAGAGTTCCCCCATCTTTTCGATGTCTATTTCTAGTGCTCTTGCCATTGCTTCTGTGAATGCTCCAGCTCCTGCGGCACATTTTTCATTGATACCAAAATCTACGACTTTTCCATTCTCATTCAAACGAATAGCTCTGCCTTCTTCTGCACCCACATCGATCACTGTACGAACAGAAGGGAAAATTGCGATTATTCCACGTGCATCTGCACTGATCTCAGTGACATTATCATTCGCGAAGGTAGTTGCTTCCATTCCTGCACCTGTAGCTGTGAAATGTTCAATTTCATCTCTGGTGATTCCAGCATTATTTAACGCCTTGTTTAATGCTTGCTCTTCGGAAGCTTTCTGGTCAAATCCACTCAGGACTGATGAAGTGGCTAAAACTTGACCATTTTTTAAAACAACAGCTTTTGTATTTTTAGCTCCATAATCCATTCCAATCGTTACCATTTTTATCACTCCACTATTTTCTCCAATTCGAGAGACTCCATGAAGGCGTCTATCCGAGTCATTGTTTTAGTGAGATCAAATTCTCTCTCATCTCCCATATTTCCCTCAAATGGCATTACTGGAAAGCCAGCTTTCTGAATTGCTAAACGATTCTCTGCAATTCCTAGACTTAATCCTTCACAACCTCTGTTGAAGTGTAAAAGGACCCCATTAAGCTTCCATTCACGTGCAATGCGAATCATCATTTCGGATTTAAGTCCAGGATGATAGAAGTGCTGCCATTCTGGTTTACTCAAGTTCCATTCAGCAAGAGCTCTCAAAGCTTCATCTCGGTTAGTTATTTCAATGTCAGGGATAGCTCTTGGCCCCCAAGTTCCATCTTCTTGATCTTCCCAAAGTCCAATTAATGAGAAAGTGTAAAGACTTCCTACTGATACACAGCCATATTTTTCTAAATAGCGGAAGACTTTCAAGAAAGCCCATGGAGGTTGCGTATCAGTCATAACACGACATTTTTCATTCCCAACAGCAGCTATTCCACGCTTTACACGATCTTTCACTTCAGGATAGAGTTCTTTTTCATAAAAATCAGCGGTCCATTGAGCTGATTTTCTTAATGTACCTAAGACATAGAGAGAATACATTGTCTTTTCATCTAGTGGTGCGGGGATTGCTTTATTAAGAGCACAAATAGCTGCCCAATAATGACAACTACGAAACTCATTTTTAACTGCTTTAATTAAAAGCTCATCATCATATTCTCGGCCAGTTACCTTTTCAAGCCATTTAATCCCATCGTGCATTTGTCCAACGATATAGTTGATTCTGCTATCTGTCAGTTCCCCATAAGGACCCACTGAGACATCAATACTATACATAGGAACCCCGCCTTCAAGATCACTAGCAACTTGATACCATTTAGAATGGGAACAACAGATATGGTCTTGCCAGATAAAATCAGCTTTTGGGAATTTCTCGGAGAATTGTGGCCAAGCATATTTATTTAGAAGAATTGAACCCCAATAATTTCGCATATATGAGCAGAGATCGCGTGCATATCCCTTTGTTTCGATTGTTTCTTGGCATTCTGTGGCGAAATCTTTATTTGCTGCAACTGTTGCTCCATACGGTTCACCCGTTAAAGCCCATACATCGTCACCCAAACCAGAAGGAATAGCATCAAAAGACCAAGCGCCACCTGCCCAACGAATTCCTCCTTTCTCATGGGCTTCTGCAAAACCTTTGTAATAATTCTCTCGAAGAGATTTAGCTTTTCCCCAGCACTTCAATCGTTCTGTAGGGTATTTTGTCGAACTCATCATTATTCCTCCTAAAACAAATCCTCCTCTCGTATGATTTCAAGAAACGCCTCGACACGTGTCTTAAATTGGCCAATTGGTACTGTGACATCTAATTCAAGGAACAAAGTTGAAAGACCATTCTTTTCTAAGGTCTCTTTAATAATTGGAATATCTAGTTCATGAGGGTCACAGAATTTCTGTTGGATTAAGATAGCTCCTTGAGCATCATAATCTTTTGACATCTGTACAATATGGTCGAGCCTTGTGCGCTGGGGCCAATCCTTGCTAGGACATGGAACCCGTTTTACATAACGTTCAGCTATTGCAGTTAACGGGTCACCTGTTGGGTCTACTTCCTCTTGGAAATATCGTGTGCCTGTGCAGTGATCATCAATTACAAATGTCGCTCCTAGATCTTCAACCATTGATATAAATTCAGTATCATCATTTTCAGAGCCCAAGATCATAAGCCGTTCACCAGGTTTCCTAATATTTCTTGAGGGAAGTTGTTGTAGAAGCGATTCCAATGCTTTGTTGTGATCATGTTTGTCAGTCGTTTGACTTGACACTACCATATACATTGCTTCAAGTCCAGTTAAAGGCGGATTCAAACTTTTTCTAAACTCATAAACCTGCTTCATAAGATGTCTATTCATGTTCATGAGTTCAATCCCACGCCTGAGATCCTCATCAGTGATGGGTCGTCCTATCCACTTTTCAATAGATTCTTTGAATTGAACCAACTCTTCTCTTAAATAGGGGATTGCATGAGGACTTTGGACATGCATCGGATGAGGTAAATAGTAACTGTAGTCTGTTGGAATATGGAGATCCCAACTTGTATATGCCTGTCTGATATGTAGACAACTTTGAGCAATCATAATTCCATCGAGATAGTCAAAGCGTCCTTTCAGTCCCTGAGCCAAACAATCTCGGCAGAAGGGACAGAACATCGCAAAAATATGAGGCTCAGTAACATCTTGTGGTTCATGGCTGCCTAAAATTCGAACAGGGAGAATATCCGCGGCATACAGTATCTCCTCAGGAACGTAAGTGCAAAAATACCCCATTACTTTCCCCCCTGTACGTTCTTTCCATGCTTTTGCATAATTATGTCGGTTTTTGTACCAATCTCTGAATTGGTCAAACAGTTCTTTCTCTTCTTTATGTACAAGTTCCATCAATTTGAACACCTTGTATTACACTTTTTCTAAACATTTTGAGGGTTATGTTGTTAAAATTTTCATAATTCCTTCATTAGAGTAATAAAATTGCTTTTTGTCATTTCCAAGGTTCTAAAGAACTCTAGTAAATCACTAGAAGTCCATTTGACAGATGTATAAACAACCTTTACTTTTTGAACCTTAAATTCTTCAAGTAACTTTTCCCCAAGTTTCTTTCCTGCTCCTTTCGCAGTGTGTAAGGGGTCCACGCCAAGGATTTCGATCCACCCACCGTTTTCAATACCAAACAGCCATGGATGCACTGTTCCGATCATAAATCCTACCACTTGGTTTTGAATTTCCGCAACAAAACAGATACTCTTATTTTTTAGATAATGTTGGATTTCTGATTTCCACATTTCCGGTCTGGTATATCCAGAAATTCTCTCGTCCAAGTCAATGATCGCTAAGATATCATCTTCTCTCATCTCTCGGATATGAATTATTTCATCACCATTCATCATGACCATCTCTCAATGTCAACTATTTTTTTTCCAGTCTTGAAACGCGAATAATTTTTACTCGTTTTCCAATCCAACTCTTCGGTAAATAGACCCGCCCAGTGTTACCACTTTGTTTTATTTCTCGATCAAGCATCTCAAATCCAATCACCTTAAATTCTGAAGGTTGATCTTCAACTGACTCGGCCACGATGTTCACCGTATTTTGTTCCAATCCTAGCTTTTTAACGGGTGTTTCGGGAATTATTAAAACCTCCCATTTTGAGTGGTGTGAGGGAAATGCTGAATATAAGTGTATTGTAAGTGATATGGCCCTACATTCTTATAAAGAAATGATACCTAATAAATTTACAAAAATACTCTTTAGCTTTATCAATCAAATCAATTGTACCGTAGAATGAACTCAGAATTGAGATTGAAATTTGAAATGACTGCTCTTATAAAGATCCTATTTCACGCAATTTTCAGAGAAGTTACTGGAAAACGAGAGATTGAGATAAATCTTGAAGAAGATTGTACAGTCAAAGCTATATTGGATAAATTAGCTAAAAACTATGGAAAGGATTTCAATAGTATAATTGAACCAACAACAAATGAAATTTCTATTGAAGTTTTAGTCATGCTTAATGGGAGAGGTATCAGAGCGACAGATATAATATTAAGAGACAAGGATGTTTTAATAATTACACTGCCTCTTGGCGGTGGATAATGGCAAATAGTGGATAGGTGAATATGTAATGAATGAAGTTAGATGTCTGAATTGTTTGAAACGCTTCCAAGTACAATCCAAGGCTGAAGAAGCTTTATGCCCAAACTGTGAAACTCGGTATAGAATCTCTTGGCCAAGACCAGACCAACCAAAGATTCGTGGATTAGCAAAATGAACAGCTTGAGATGAGATTTATGGTTTTGAAAAGAAATCTTGCTTATATTGACTTGTCTAACAGAAAAGTCACTATGAAGGCTATTCCAAAATTACTCCGTAAGCAATTTTTAGGAGGTCGGGGAATTAACGCATACTATCTATACAATCACATCTCGTCTAGAATTGACCCCTTAAGCCCTGAGAATACGTTATTTATTGGAAATGGATTACTTACTGGAATTCCAGCTCTTGGTGCAGGCAGATGTGACATAGCAGCGAAATCACCATTAACAGGTGCAGTTGGGGACTCTAATGTAGGGGGATTCTTTGGTCCTGAATTGAGGTTAGCTGGTTTCGATCACCTAGTTATAACTGGTAAAGCAGATAAGCCAGTATACCTTTGGATAAGAGATGGGGAGATAGAAATAGTAGATGCAAGCCATCTCTGGGGAAATGATACTTTTGAGACTCAAATTCAAATTCGATCTGATCATAATGATGAGGAAATCAAGAGTATTGCCATAGGCGTTGCTGGAGAAAAACTTGTACGTTATGCCAATATTAGAACTGGGATGAAAAATTCTGCAGGACGAACAGGAATGGGATGTGTTATGGGTTCCAAGAATTTAAAGGCCATTGCTGTTCGTGGAACTATGGATATTGAATTCTCATATCCAGAGAAATTATTGGAATATTGTTCACAAATGAACGATATGATTACTAGTTCTCGTTGGGCACGGGCGCAATCAAAGTGGGGTTCACTTATCATTTATAGTAATACCAATACTACTGGATTAATACGAACTAGAAACTTTCAGAAAAATCTGTTAGAAGGAGGAGAAGACCTGGAGCCTGAAAACATGGACAAGTACACTATCGGTATGTCTGGTTGTTATGGCTGTAGTGTTCACTGTCGTCACCGTTATGTACTGGAGGAAGGGCCTTATGCTCCTATTTTCGCAGAAGGACCAGAATATACCTCCCTTGGTGCATTCGGAACAATGGTCGGCTGTAAGAAAATGGAAACAGTATTAGTTGCTAATCACTTGGTAAATAAGTTTGGTATAGACACACTTGAAATTGGAGGGATAATTGCTTGGGCAATGGAACTTTGGGAGAAGGGGATACTCACTGAAAAAATGACAGACGGATTACAACTCGAATGGGGAAATGAGGAGGTTCTTTTCGAGCTAATCAGAAAAATTGCTTATCGAGAAGGTTTTGGGGACTTACTTGCGAATGGGTTCTTATATTCCATTGCAAAAATAGGTAAAGAATCTGAGTATTACGCCATGCAAATTAAAGGTATGAGTAACTTACATTCAGACGAACGACCAACTCCAAGCCTTGCCTTAGGAATAGCAACTGCGACACGGGGAGCCGATCACTTAAGAAGTCGGCCAGCAATAGACCTTTATGGACTACCTGAAAAACTATTAGAAGAGATATATGGTGGTTCTGTTTCATCGGATTACACATCCTATAAGGGGAAGAGTCGTGAAGTTTGGTGGCAGGAACTTCTGTATGCTGTAACAGATGCAATTGGAATATGTAAGTTTCAAACCGTCTTTTGTGCTGTACATGCACCACAATGGGATGAATTTTCCAAACTAATTTATCTGACTGTAGGAATGGATCTTCCTAAACCTCAACTTATGGAGATTGGGGAAAGAATTACCACCATTGAACGACTATTTAACATTAGAGAAGGTTTTTCGAGAAAGGATGACACCCTACCGAAACGATTCTTCAAAGAACCCACACCCCTTGGATTTCCTATTGCAAAAGGTAAGACAATCGATAAAGACAAATTCAAAACGATGCTTGACGAATATTATACTTTGCACAAATGGGATAATGAAGGAATTCCTACTGCTGAAACTCTACAGAAACTTGGATTAAACACAGAAGCTTCAAACGACTTAAGTAGGAGGAGTGTATAATGCAAAAGATCCTATTTGTAGAACCAGAAAAATGTACGGGTTGCAGAATTTGCGAAACAGTTTGCTCTCTGCATCAAGAAAAGGTTTTCAATCCAGCACGAGCGAGAATTCATGTCATCAAGTGGGACAATGCTGGTATATACATTCCAATGATTTGTCAACAATGTGAAACTCCTTTCTGTGAAATAGTCTGCCCAATGCGTGCTATACATAAAGACGATAATACAGGAGCACTGGTTATAGATTATGATTTATGTGTCGGATGTAAGCTATGTGTTACCTTTTGTCCATTTGGCGGAGTAGGAATAGACATCGAAGGAAAAATTATCAAATGTGATCTGTGTAATGGTGACCCACAGTGTGCAAAGAACTGTGAACCTGAAGCATTACAATTTATTGAGGCAAATACTATTAATTTAAGGAAAAGAAGGGTAGCAGCTGAAAAATTTTCAGAAATAATGAAGAAAATGTTAACAGGTACTTAATCGCTGGCCAATAACAGTTTTTCAAAGACGGTGAATAAGTAGTTGAAACCTCAAATTCGGATGAAAATTGATTCAAACCAGTGGGATATTGTCCTTCAGGGTTCAAGTCCCAAAACAGGAAACCAAATTTTGAAATTATTACCTGTCGAAAGCGAAGTGAGAACCTGGGGAGAAGAAATTTACTTTTCAATCCCTTTAAGCTTGCCTGAGGAGAATGCCCAAAGCATTGTATCATTAGGTGATGTTGCGTATTGGCCTGAAGGTCAGTGCTTTTGTGTGTTTTTTGGAAAGACGCCTCTTACTTCAACATTAGATGAAATCAAACCTGCATCACCAGTCAATGTATTTGGTAAGGTTTTGGGAGATTTGGAAAGCCTAAAGACCGTTAAACCCAGCGTTATCGCCCTTTTAGAACGAATCTAGTTGTTAAGGAGCGTCTTGAGATTTAGAAGGGAACTAATATGATTCTTAATGAAAAATTATCCCAAACCTTAACTCTAAAGGAAGGTCGAATACTAGGGTATGCAGAAGTAGGAAAACCAGGTAATCAAGCATTATTCTGGTTTCATGGAGGTGGAAGTTCGAGACTTGAAATAAGATTTGTTGAAGAGATTGCTAATCAACATAGCTTCCACGTTATAGTTCCTGACCGCCCTGGGATGGGATTATCTACTTTTCAAAAGAAAAGGACGCTGCTTGATTGGTCAGCGGACGTTATAGAATTAGCTGATCATCTAGGAATTGATAAATTTGCTGTTGCAGGTATTTCAGGAGGGGGACCACATGTGGCTGTATGTGCTCACAAAATACCTGATCGATTAACTCGATGTGGCATGATAAGTAGTACAGGCACAGTAGATCTTAAAGAAACGTGGAAGAAATATCCCAGAGCTTTTCGTACAAGCTTTTTCTTGGCACGTTCAATGTCTTGGACATTTAAACCGATTATGAGGTTACAGTTACGAGGTATGAAAACAATGGAAGGATATCGTAAGTTAACTCTCAAAAACAGTAACCTCCCTCAAGCAGATCGTAAACTTATTGAAGAAACTGATTTTTTCCCAAAATTTTTTGAATGTGGTGTTGAAGGGATGAAACAGGGGACTAAAGGACTAATTCATGAATATAAAATCTTTGCAAGCTCTTGGGGATTCAATCTACAAGAAATTTATCCTGAAGTTGAGGTTTTTGTCTGTGCTGGGGATCAAGATCCCAATAGTCTTTTTGTACAACCTTTTGCTAATGCAATTCCTAATGTTGCAACGAAGATCTTTAAAAACGAGGGTCATTTGTCAACAGTAATAAATCATACAGAAGAAATAATTTCAGCTGTGATGTGAACTGAGATAGAAACATAATATATATTCTGTATTAGTTAAAGATTTTCATAGAAATCTCACTTCTAAATAAATCTGGTGTTATCGTCCTCTTAGAACGAATGGGATGAATAAATTCAGGTATTCCATTATTTGTTACATTAACTGAAATAACTCCTATATTTTTTCAGAAAATGTAACAAGTTGCTGCCATAGAGGAGACCAGATGAATATGATGAATAGGGGAATACTGAGTATTGGAGCGAAAAAGAACATTGATATTTCACCCCCTTTCTCGATGCTGTTTATAATTGCGAGAGGCATTCCACCTAAAATCGCTAAGATTGCTGCTCCAAGACCTACAAATCTGATCCATTCGTTTTTGTGAAAGAGTAAAATCCCTACTGTTGTTGCGGCATATCCAAAAGCTGCGATCCAATTTATTCTTTGTGAAATTACGTATATGGGACCACCGCTAGCCATTCTACCTTCTATTACATCAAAAATATGTTTTGTTGATGCCACTCCATTCATAAAGCTCATGACAAATGCAATGCCAACAATCAAAGCTAAAATAGTGCGAAACCAATTGATTTCACCTACAAATCTAATTAAACCGAAGTAGATGAGTAAATTGGGAATGAAAATTAATAAAAAAACTGGAGGTTGTCCGACAGTGATAGCAGGAATGAATGGCCAGAAACTTGCCTGTAAAGAAATGACATTTGCAATAACTGCTAATGGAAAAGCCCATTCAGTATCAGAATAGAACCCTACAGCACTCACAGCATATAGAACTCCACCGATAATAGCCAGATCTCCAACAATAGGAAGGAAAATAATCGCTATAGCATCAGTTCCAACACCCCCTTGGGATGGCGGAAGGAGCATAGCTGCTTGTAAAGGTTCATACGATAGAACAAAAAGAATCCACGTTCCTATGATGCCAAGGATAGCACCAATCAAGGTAGTTATAATTCCAACGTATTTTTTTTGAAATTCTGTTGTCATTTTACTCATCGTTCATTCTTTCAGTGTAGTATCTTTTGTCGATTCTCTATACTTGCGTAATTATCCATTTAATTATATCTTACTTATTTCTAAAAGCATTGCAGATAATAATAGCAAAATAAATCCAATTGCAATCATATAAAGATCCGTATACTTCCATCTTGATCGAGGTGGGGTTTTTGATTTCTTTATTTGCTGTACCTGTCGATCGATTGAGTCTTCTATCTCTCTCATCTGAATGTGACCTCCCCATATTTGAGTTTTTCTACTCACGTCCCCACAACCAGTCTTACTTAGCTGAGAAAGTGTTCCAAGAATAATTTCTATAAAACCTATTACTGGTAAAATCTCCAAAATTTCGTTGAATATTTTCTTATTATCGGTAATTACCATCAGGAGAATTGAAATTGAAAAAACCACAATAATAATAACAATATGTATTGCAACAATAATGTATAAAGGGAATAAAATCTCGGAAAGACTTGGTTTTGATTTTTCCGTGATTTCAATCCGTGTCAAGCAATACACATCCACATCTTCGTGTAAGCAATCTTTACGTCATTTTTTCGTAATTAAGACCGATTCCACTATTTCAACCACATCTTTTGTTTGGAGAGGGATAGATTTCCTTCGGGAAGTGAGATGAAAATTCATTTGACACTGCGGACAAGCTGTGACTAAGATATCAACATTATTAGGGAGGAAATCCTCCTTCAATCTTGTATGGGTAGATTCCATACTTACCTGATGATTGAATGTCCAAAGCCCTCCTCCACCTCCACAACATCGTGCTTGATCTCTGTTAAATGGCATTTCAACAAGGTTAAGATCAGGAATAGCATTCAGTACATTCCGAGGTGGGTCATAGACTTTACTATGTCTTCCTAATGAGCAGGGATCGTGGTAAGTAATATCAGTCTTAAGAGCTTTCAAATCCAATTCTCCACTTCTTATCCTTTTTTCAATGAATTGTGTTGAGTGAATTGTTTCACAAGGCAAGTTAACTTCGAGAATTTCAGGATATAACCTGGTAAAGGTATAGTAGCATCCAGCACAAGGGGTAATCAATGATTCAGCCTTTGATTTTTCAATCTTCTTAATCAATTCATTTGCAACTTGTTGCGCCTCATCCCATAACCCTGATGCGAGTAAAGCATAACCACAACATCCTTCATCTTTTCCTAACATTGTAAAATTAACGTCAGTTTTGTCTAAGATGTTAAATAAGGCTTTAGCAGTGTTTGGGGTACGATTCGCAACTACACAGCCAACAAAATAAATATAATCCGCTTTCTCTGGTAATTTTGTGATTGACACGTTTTTCATCCATGCCAGACGCCGATCAACCGGTATTGCACCAGGATCTCCATGTTCTAAGATGTTATTTGCAGTTGTTTGAAATACTTGTGGAACCATGTTATTTTCCACTATGTAACGTCTCATTTGGACAATTGCCTCATGAAGATCCACATTCTGAAAACATTCCCCAAAACAACGTCCACACTTGCTACAAGTGTATAAAACGTCGACAATCTTGTTTGAAAGAGGTAATTCTCCCTTCATTACCCCTTTGATCAACAATCCTCGTCCTCTTGCAGACCATGTTTCTATTCCGTCAAAAGAAGGAGTGACTGTGCAATAATCGCTGCATATGGAAGATTGGAAGCAAGTATTTTCAAACTTTTCCGAAAAAAGTGTTTGTATTGCTAAGGTTAAGTTCCGGTAGGTTCCATATCCTGATTGATGTAATTTAGATAAAGTTGCTATCGCTGGCGATTTTTTTCTAACATTTTTTTCAGTACCATCGAGAGAGGCAATCTTTACATCATCTAACAAAAGTAAGGTTCTGGAAGAGTTCTTGGAAGTCGAAGAGGGCCTTTCCCCCCTTCGTATAAAGATGACATCCTCTTTTTCGGCTAATTTTATTATTTTCTCTTTTTGATCTGCAGAATACACTTTGACTACTATATCAGGCAGTGGATATGCCTGATCCATGAAAATTTTTTCAAATGAATAGACATAACGGTCTTCTAAGTCAGTTAGGACATGAATTTTCTCTGAGGTCAGTCTAAGCTGTTCAGTGAGTTTTTTCTGCGATACCATGTTAGTGAAACTTGAGAGTAGAAGGTTTTTATTAATTTCCTGAATTCATTGTGAAAACCAGTGAATAACTCTCGATTTATAAATAGTATTGAAAATCTCATTGATTGTAAATTCTGAGGGGATTTCAAACTATTCTGTCGTTGTGAAAGAATGTTACTTTGAGTAATGGTGATAGTAAATTGGCAAATGATTTAATTCTAGTTGAGAAAAGTAATGACATTGGAAAAATAACATTTAACAATGGGGATTGGAATATTTTGAACATTGCAATGATGAAGCAAATTAACGAAGCACTAGAGAACTTCTTGAAGGATGAGTCTCTTAAAGCAGTCATGATTAACCATACTGGAAGATCTTTTTCCGCAGGAGTCGATGTGGCTGAACACATGGGTGACTTAGCTCCAAAAATGCTGAAAGAATTTCATGATATGTTCAAAAAGCTAAATCGATTTAATTGTCCCACGATTGCAAGTGTCAAAGGAGCTGCTCTCGGTGGTGGATGTGAAGTAGCAGTATTTTGCGATATCGTGCTTGCCTCAGAGAAAGCAAAATTTGGCCAACCTGAAATTAAAGTGGGTGTGTTTCCACCTGTATCAGTAATTATTTTTCCCTATCTCACAGGTCATAAGAAAGCTTATGAGCTGCTCCTTCAGGGAGAGACTATCAACGCTACAGAGGCCCATCGTCTTGGACTAGTCAATCATGTGTTTCCAATTGATTCGTATGAACAGGAAGTTTCTCAATTTCTTGAACGATTTAATAATTTGAGTACAGTTGTGTTATACCATACAAAGAAAGTGATTCGCTTAGGTTTTCCAGACGATTTTGATGCTCAGATTGATAGAGTCGAAGAATATTACTTGAACGAACTCATGAAAACACATGATGCAAATGAGGGGTTGAAGGCCTTTCTAGAAAAACGGACTCCTGAATGGAAAAATCAATAACATCTAAATCAATAACATCTAGATTCATCTAGTTGGATCAACAAATGATGAGTCGGGATATCATACGCATAAGCAAACATTCGAAATACTCATGCCTCCCCTCTACTCTCCATTGATTTGTGATTCGCAGTGAAATATCCTAAAATACACGTGTTAATAAAACGGGGTCAATTTGATAAAGCTATTCAGATGATTGAAGAAATACCTTCCGATGACTACATAGAAGGGCTAATACTAAAAGGTAAAATATTAATGTGGAAGGGGGAATTCGATGAAGCTGTTGAAGTCACACAAAAAGCTCTTTCCGAAGTTAAAACACCCCTTCAGAAATTAAAAGCCTTCATAATTCAAGGTTATGTATTAGCTCATCTCCGTAAACCAATCCAATTGGCATCTCAAACTGACGAAATAGAAGAACTCATATCAAATATAGAAACCGATTCTGAGGAAATCCAAGGGTGTTTAGGTAAATTAGCCTACCTAAAGGGTTGGCTATATTTGTTTAAAGGAGAAGGCAGGAAATCAATAGACAGTCTGGAAAAAAGCTTAGAGATTTACAAAAACCTTGATAATCCCCTGGAAGTTATCAATTCTTTAATAGCTCTTGCTGCTTTTCATCATGTCTTCTCAATTGGAGATTTTAAGCTCAGAAATGATTATGCGCAAAGAAGCTTAACTGTCAGTAATGAAATAAAAAATCCGACGTTTCAAGCATGGGCTCACCTCGCAATTGGATATGCCTATTGGGCTTTCAATACTGACGTAACGCTGTCACATTTCGAAAAAGCAATGACATTAAACCAAGAATTTGAGAATAAGTATCTATCTGGAATTCTGTTCTCAGATATTGGTATGATTCACATGAATAGGGAGAATTATGATCTTGCTTTAGATTATATCGGAAAAAGTGCTGAAATTTTTAAGCAACTTGGGAGTCCAACTTATTCACTCTCCTTAGCTTTGATTGGTGATATTCACCAAGCTAGAGGTGACTTAGAAAAGGCATTATATCTGTATCAGACGACCTTAGAAGAATTTAAGTCATCTAGTAATATTATACGCGTTATTGGCACATTATTAGGGATAGGCCAGATCCATTATTTCAGAGGGGATTTAGAACTTGCAGCAGAAAGTTTTAACCAGAGTTTAAGCAAAGCAAAAGAAGTTAATTATAAAAGTTCAATCGCATGGTCACTGGAATGGTTAGCACGCGTTTATATAACTCAAGGAGAGCTCAACAAAGCATTGATGAAGAAAAATCAGAGTTTGGAACTTTTCAATGAATTGGAGGATCATTGGGGGATATCATTCAGCTATCGGAGATTTGGAGACATTTTTAGACTTCGTGGAGACTACTCACTAGCAATTCAGAATTACGAGAAAGGGATTCAACTACTGAACCAGACCTTTAAGGGAGATGACAAAGAGCTTAGTGGTATAGTTTCTTCTGTACTCGTACAATTATCTCTAATAGCGGAAGATCTAAACGATACAGACAAAGCGAAAAGTTATTTACAAAAATTACGAGAATTACGACAATCAAGCGAATATGTCTATGTGAAACTTCGCACACGGTTTGTTGAAGGTCTAGTCCTCAAGATGAGTAGAAGAGGGACAATGAAATTACAAGCTATTGAACAACTTCAGAGTATTGTAAATGAACCTGTTGTTGATTTCCAGATAACTACTTATGCCATGATTTTTCTCTGCGAACTTCTTATTCTAGAGCTAAAGATTTCAGATTCCGCTGAAGAGCTTTTTTTAGAGATTATCGACCTTTCTAACAGATTTTATGATATTGCACATACTCAAAAGTCTCCATTCTTTCTAGTAATAGCCCTTATCTTGAAGTCAAAGATTTCTTTAGTTAGAGGTGAGATCGAAGAAGCTAATAGCTTCCTTACTAGAGCTGAAGAAATAGCTGATCAAAAAAAGTTTCTCTCCCTATCCAAGAATATTAAAACGGAACAAGAGGTTATCCGATCAGAACTGGATAAGTGGCATGAATTAACTCAACGGAATGCACCGTTAAAAGACCGAATCGAACAAGCCCAAGTGTTGAATTATCTTCAAGAGGCTAAAAAACTCCAAGAAGCCTGGACAAGTCCCAAACTTGATCCTAGCTAAAAATCTATTAACCTTGTAAGAAGCATGATCTTGTCGCAAGAATTAAAAATCAGACTCAAATTCACAACAAATTAAGGGATAAACATGAAAGCAGCTGTTTTTGAAAAAGTAAAAACCCCGATGAAAATTGATGAAAACTATCCTTCACCTGAAATTTCTGGAAAATCAGGTCAAGTGATATTAGATATTAAGGCGTGTGGTGTTTGTCACACAGATTTGGGCTTTCTAGATCATGGTGTTCCAACTGGAAAATCCCCACCGTTAATTCTAGGACATGAGATGTCAGGAACAATACGAGAAATGAGTGACGATGTCACCTCATTCAAAAAAGGTGATCATGTACTTGTTCCTGCTGTGGTATCCTGTGGAAACTGTTTCTATTGCAGAACTGGGCGCGAAAATATCTGTTCAAATCAGACGTTCTTTGGAAGCAATGTCGATGGAGGTTTTGCAGAGCAGATAATGGTTCCAGCTAAAGACATTTTTCATCTTCCTTCAGAAATTCCTTTAGAAGAGGGATGCATCATTTCTGATGCTGTTTCTACTCCATATCATGCTGTAAAGAATCGTGGACAAGTAAGGCCAGGAGACTGGGTAGTGGTCATCGGATGTGGAGGAATAGGTTCAAATGTAGTACAGAATGTTAAAGCGGCTGGTGGATTACCCATTGCGGTTGACATTGTTCCTGAAAAGTTAGAGGTTGCAAAACAGCTTGGAGCAGTTGAAACGATCTTAGCTAAAGATTTGGATAAAAAAGCTATTGTCAGTGCTATTAGAAAAATAACTGGGGGTGGAGCTGATATTGCATTTGAAGCAATAGGAAATCCTGCAACTTTTGCGCAAGCATTCGATAGTTTGAGGAAAGGAGGACGCCTTGTAGCAGTTGGATATTCTCCCAAGCGCTGGGATGGCTTTAATGTTGGCCGTGTAATGTTTTATGAAATGGAAGTAGTAGGAAGTTTAGGATGTCGTACTGTAGATTATCCACGTATAATTGAGTTAGTTAAAAACAAGATTTTAGTCGTCGAACCTTTAGTAACAGCAAAATATCCTCTTGCTGAAATCAATGAAGCTTTTGATGTAATGCGACGTGGTGAAGGAATTCGAACAGTTATTTTATGTCAAAAATAATATCATTAGTCTCAATATCTTGAGGATTTGAAATATCATGACTACTTTAATAAAGTAATATACAAACTCTAAGAGGTTAAATTAATGGTATCTTGGGAAGAGAAAAAGGTTAGATTGATTAAGTCAAATTGGTATGAAACACGAAAACATAAGATGGATACTGATCTCTTTTATAAAGAGGGATGGAAAGTAAATATCACCGATGTAGAGACTTTAAAACAATGGTTAGAAGTAAATATTCCTTTCCCCGTGACTGTTACGCGGGAAGAGAAACCTCATAGAGACTCTTTAAGAGATCCAATTATAATATCTGCTGATAATAAACATGATCTTGGGGAAATATTGACTCTTATTAAAGAAAATTTTGAGACAAGTAATGTTGAGATAATAAAGAAGACTGATAATTTAATTAGAGTGGAGATTAGAAAAACTCCTCTTATCAAGAGTAAGTCTGAAGTTAATAGAACAATTCTTCACGATTTGATTAGAGAAAAAGACTCGTGTTCTTTCAGAACGTTAGAAGAATTCGATAAAGCTGCAGATATAGTAAATGCCCGTTTCAACGACGTTCCTACTCCTCCTAATGTAGAGAAGGCAAATGATTTATCATGGTATTCAAGTGGTATTGTTAGGAAAATTATGTATGGTTTTTGGGTAGCTGACGGATCATTAGATAAATGGCTTTCAGATCAGATAGAGGCATACGAAATTTTTAGAAATATCGCATATTAGTTCTTCCCCTTTGTTTTTTTCAAAAGTAATTATCAATTTCACCATTTTCACAATTTTAGGATTTGAGATCTTATGAAAGTAGGCATTATTGGTATTGGACATAGTAAATTTGGTCGAAGGGATGATGTAACCGTTCAAGAGCTTGCATATGAGCCGTTTGTAGAGGCTCTTAATGATTCAGGGATTCAACGCCAAGATATTAATGCAACGATTATTGGTGGTTCTCCTGTTTATATGACCCAACGCAGCATCTCTGGACCAGTTACCGAATACCTTGGATTAAATCCACAGCCAGTTTGGCTAACAGAAGCTGCCTGCAGTAGTTCTGCAGTAGCTCTTAGGACTGCATATGCTCTAATTAAAGCTGGAATGCATGAAATCGTCTTGGTGCTTGGGGTTCAGAAGATGTTGGAAAATCCAACTAGCGAAATCCTGAAAATTATGGGACGGAGTGGGGACGTTCAGTGGGAAGCTCCTTATGGGACAACATTTGCAAATTACTATGCGATGTATGCCACTAGTCACATGGCAAAATATGGCACTACTTCAGAACAACTTGCTGCTGTGGCTGTGAAAAATCATCATTATGGTGCATTGAACCCCCTTGCCATGTTTCAGAAGGAAATTACCATACAAAAAGCATTAGAATCAAGAATTATCGCTTCTCCGTTACACCTGTTTGATTGTTGTGCCAACGCTGATGGTTCTGCAGCGTTGATTGTAGCAAATGAAGAGAAAGCAAAACAATTCTCTGATACACCAATTTGGGTTTCTGGTCTTGGTGCTGCAACTGCTCCTTTCTCACTCCTAACTCGACCAGAACTTAGTACGTTATCAAGTGCTGTTGAGGCATCAAGAATAGCATATACGCAGGCGAAGGTGGAACCTAGTAATATTGACGTTGCGGAGGTTCATGACTGTTTCACTATTGCAGAAATCATGGCGTACGAGGATTTAGGCTTCACTGAAAGAGGTAAGGGAGGTAAATTTGCAGAGGAGGGTGAGACTTATGTTGGAGGTACAATTCCAGTAAATGTTGATGGAGGGCTAAAAGCTAAGGGTCACCCTGTTGGAGCAACTGGCTGTTCCCAGGTTTATGGAATTGTCAAACAACTTCGAGGTGAAGCGGGAAAGAGTCAGGTTGACGGAGCAGAAATAGGATTGACACATAATGTCGGTGGACACGGGCAATATTGTGTTGTACATCTTTTTACCAGGTGATAAAATGAAGCAATTCGGTTACCGAGACTATATTTCTCAATCAAAAGTTGGTGAACGACTTCTAAAAGCCTTAAGGGAAGGAAAGCTAGAAGGAACAAGGTGTACGAAATGTTCTACCCTCTATTATCCTCCTAGGGCAAATTGTAAGGAATGTTTGACCGATGAATTTATTGAACCAGCGGAGTTTTCAGGAGAAGGAAAAATTTTATCATTTTCCGAAGTTCATGTAGCTCCTGCTGGGTTTGAGCAATTTGCGCCTTATTGTACTGCTGTTATTGATTTAACGGAGGGTGGGCGAGTAGTGGCTTGGGTCGATGACATGACCGAACCCCTCGAGATCGGAGAGGATGTAATGGTTAGACCAGAAGTTATTGAGGGAGACCGGGTGGTTTATCGTGTTTTACGAGGCAAGGCCATAAAAGTTTCCCTTGAAGAGGTCTCTACTCCTGAAGAAGATGAAGTTAAGGCTAAGAGGCTTCATAATATGGTTGCTATTGTGACTGGGGCTGGTAAGGGGATCGGACGAGAAATTGCCTTAGAATATGCACGAGAGGGCGCAAAGGTCGTAGTTGCGGCCAGAACACAATCAGATATCGCTTCCTTGGTTAATGAGATTGATGAGTTAGGGAGTGAGGCAATTGCAATTCCATGTGACGTTTCTAATGTGGAAGACGTACGTCGTTTGGTGGAAGGCGCATTAGAGAGATTTCAAAAAATTGATATTCTTGTAAACAACGCTGGTATTTCTCGAAGTTCTTTAATTGCGAAAATGACTGATGAACTCTGGCATTCAGTGATCAATATCAATTTAACTGGTACATTTAATTGTATCCGAGCAATAACTCCCCATTTTATGGAGAAAAAGCCACTTGGTGGTAAAATCATTAACTTCACATCAACTGCTGCCAAATATGGTAATGTTGGTCAAGCTGCTTATGCAGCATCTAAGTGGGGTATTATTGCTCTTTCAAAGACTGCAGCAAGGGAATTAGCTCGTTACAAAGTCAATGTGAATTGTTTAATGCCAGGATATATTGAAACAGCAATGACTGCGGATACCCCAAGTGTTTACAAAGAACAGACGGTCGCCCAAATCCCACAAATGCGTATTGGTTACCCTACTGATGTAGCTAAAGTAGCCGTCTTTTTGGCATCCCCAGATTCTGATTATATGACTGGTGGAGTAGTTCAAGTCGATGGTGGTTTAAGAATGTGAGTAAATCTACTCATCCTAGCAGAAAAAGCTAAACAGGTGGCAATTATCTCTGATTACTGTGCTGGTGAACTTTTTTAGAAGAAAAAGGCGACTATCCCCGCATAGTAAGAATTGGGCACAACTCTGGATCATCTATGTCTAAACAAGGTTTTTGCATGCCTTTATAAAACTTCTGGCCAAGTTCTTTGCACATTTGGTTTTCATCATCAAAATGTGGGCAAACCATAATTTAATCTCCGAAGATTTAAGTTTATTAGCAAAATGCTCTAGTGATAAACACATACAAATTTTCTATTTATTAACCCTTGCTAATGGCTTGTTCAGGAAAGGGCACAAACTTTTCTATAGTTATTTTATACGTAAACCAAGAGCTTGATAAAAAATATCGAATTGAATAGTGAGTGGTGTTTGTATTTGTGTAAATGGTGTTTGAAACATGGGGCCAATGGAAAATGGTACCTAAATGCCAAGAATTATTTGAAAGAAACATCTAAAGGTTATGATGCTTCTCGGGAATATCTAGAGGTGCTTTGGGGGAATCTCGAAAGAATCTATCTGGGGAAAGCCATGGGAATGTCTATCAATAACACGATAAGCTATCGAATGAAAATCCCCATTATGGGACGGATGATCAAATGGATGGTTAATAGAAAGCTCACAAAGGAAAAAAACCCAAATCCCCAGATTGCAGAAGGCCATTTCGGACAGGTCATTCCGCTAGAAGAAGCGAAAATCATTACAACAAATTTAGCTGATGTTAAGGTAAAAGCGTTATGTCCTTGCAGGTATATGCATCGAGGAATAAGAGTAGAGAGTTGTATGGGTTTTACTGCTCTGGCAGAAGTGCTTCCCAGGCTTCCTCGCTTCATTCCTGAAAACGGTTTGGAAATTCTGACTTCTGATAAAGCTGAATTGTTCTTAGAGAATATGAATCGGGAAGGAAAAGTTCATACAATCTGGTGGGGGCCAATTCCTTATATTGCTGCGTTGTGCTCCTGTGAATATCCTCAGTGTATGGGTTTGAGAACACGGATGGATTTCGACATCAATACAGTGTTTAAAGGAGAGTATGTTGCCGTCGTAGACCCCAACAAATGCATTGGTTGTGGTAAATGCGTTTCACGGTGTCAGTTTGGAGCGATAAATTTTGGTTCTTCAATAAATAGGCCGATAATAGACGCAAAAAGATGTTATGGATGCGGGTTATGTAAAGAGGCCTGCGAGGAACAAGCAATCAATCTCATTGATAGAGATGAGATTCTAATTACAAGAGGGATGTATTAATGGGAAAAATAAAGATTAAAATAGATTATTCAAAATGTATTACTCCAGAAAATTGTAGGATATGCATTAATATATGTCAACCAGTAGCATTGACACTCACATTTACTGATAAGGATTATCATGACCCAAAAGATTGGAAAATCGTCCCCATATTTCCCTCTTTATGTATCAATTGTGGATTGTGCTCTGATCAGTGCCCTGAGAAAGCTATAAGTGTTTTTCTTGAATAAACGCTAATGATGTGCTCAAAGAATAAGAAATAATTTTTATTTTTTCTATCAATCTTAAAATTATCGTTAAATTACTCTAAATTCGTTTCCCTAGGACTCTCTAGTTGACTCTTTGATATGATTTTTTTGATTCAAAATATTGAGTAGTTCTAAAAACTCATTAATGAGTGGATTTATTCGCCCTTATCGTAGTCATGTAAGATAGAAACTGACTACATTTGGAAAATGATTCTATATAGGCTTTGTAATAAAAAAACTCCAAGAAAAGGTGAAGTTTATGGCCTTTGAATTTAATGAAGAGCAAGAAATGTTCAGAGAAAGTGTGAGAGAGTTTGCTGAAAGGAGAATTGTACCTCTTGGTCTTTCAATGGAAGAAACCAAAGAAATACCTCAAGAAATAAAGAAAGGGATGGCTGAACTTGGGCTTCTTGCATGTACAGCCTCACCTGAATA
Organism: Candidatus Hodarchaeota archaeon; assembly: GCA_016839625.1. GTDB lineage: Archaea > Asgardarchaeota > Heimdallarchaeia > Hodarchaeales > Hodarchaeaceae > Hodarchaeum. Next base: position 3,223 of record JAEOTY010000471.1, on the reverse strand, counting down.
TGGTGGTTCAGGTTTAGGTGCTGTTAGTGCAGGGGTTATCGCTGAGGAATTAGGAAGAGCAGATCCAACTGGATCTATCCCTGTTTTTTACCTTGTTCAGGCCGCGTGGGGTCATTTGTTCAATAAATATGGCACCGATGAGGCAAAGAAAGAAGTATTTCCGAAAGTCATCAGTGGGGACTGGTTTCTTGGAATAGCGACGACTGAAGCTGATGCTGGGTCAGATGTAGTTGGAGCGACAACGAGGATAACGAAAGAGTCAGATGGATTTGTTGTTAATGGTGAAAAGATGTACATCAGTGGTGTGCGAGAAGCTGCGACTGGTGGTGGAGGCCATGTAACAATCGCACATCAAACTCCTGAGCGTGGTAGTAGGGGTATGACTGTATTTTATCTACCTTTAACTGCTGAAGGAATTACACCTACATACATCCCAGACCTCGGTAGGGAAGGTATATCCTGTGGTGGTTTCACTGCTGACAATGTTAAAATTCCCAGTCATTACATTATTGGAGAAGAAAATAGAGGATTTCATATCATTCACGAAGGGTATGAATATGCAAGAGCATTAATCGCAGTAATTTGCGCATCTTCAGGTTTAAAGTCACTGGAAAATGGAATGGCTTATATAAAAGAAAGAAAAGTTTTTGGAACTGCTATTGGGAAGTTTGAGGAAATCAATTTTAGATTAGCAGAACACTACACGAGGCTATGTGCACTCAGAGACTTGGGGTACAAAGCTTTGTGGCTTATCGATAGAGAACAAGAAGGAAAAGCTGGTAGGTTTGAAGTAAGCAAAGCTGTTGCCATGGCAAAAATGTTCGCGTCGGATTGGGCTTGCAATGCAATAAATGATGTCATGCAGTGGCAGGGAGCATTTGGATATTCAAGAGAGTGTGTTGATCAAGCTGCATGGAGAGCGGTGAGATCATTTGCTCTTGCAGAAGGGTCTAGAGAAATCATGAAGATGATTGTCGCTAGAGAGCTACTTGGAAAAGACTTCATTGCATATAAATGAATTTCACTTCTTCTTCTTTTTTTTAATATTACCGATTACGAAAAAAACACAACGTGATAATAGTGAGATTCATAGTTTGTGTGAAACAGGTTCCCGATACTACTGAGGTTAAAGTTGATCCTAAAACTAACACATTGATTAGAGATGGGGTTCCATGTATATTGAATCCCTTTGATCAGTTTGCACTTGAAGAGGCCGTCAGATTAAAGAAAGAAGGAGACGAGATCATTGCGATTTCCATGGGCCCTCCTCAAGCAAAAAAAGAGCTGATGAAATGTCTTGCGCTAGGTGCTGACAAGGCAATCCTTCTTAGTGACAGAACTCTCGCAGGAGCAGATACATGGGCCACATCTTATACCCTTGCTCAAGCTATCAGAAAAATAGGAGACTTCGACATAATATTTTGCGGATATCAAGCCATTGATGGGGATACTGCTCAAGTTGGTCCAGAGCTTGCCTCTCAACTTGGTATTCCTCAGATTACCTACATAGAAAGCGTTGAAGAACTAAGTACAAGAAAATTAATAGCAAAATCTCAAACGGATGAAGGGTACAAAATTGTCGAAGTTAGACTCCCAGTTCTTCTAACAGGAATAACTCCATCAGGTTTTGAACCTAGAAGCCCCCCACTGCCTCGTATAATAAAAGCGAAGCAAAAACCGTTCACCACCTGGAATGCAGATGACCTTGGTGGTGAAAAGGATAAGTACGGTTTGACTGGTTCTCTGACACAGGTCATAAGGGTTTATGCTCCTCCTATACGTGAGAAAGGAGCCATGATCACCGATGAACCTAATAAAGCAGTCGAGAAATTAATGGAAATGTTAATCAAAGATAAGGTGATCTGATGATAAACGTTAAGGAAGAGCTTTGTAATCACTGTGGTAGCTGTGTTAAGGCATGTCCTTTCGGCGCTATAAAGATTATAAATCAAGTTGCGGTGATCGGAGAAGAATGTACGCTTTGCGGTGCCTGTGTTCAAGTATGTAAAGCTTGTGCTATAGAAATTGAAAGAAAAGAGAAACTTATTGATTTCTCCCGTTACAAAGATATTTGGGTTTTTGTTGAGATTAAAGACGATAAGGTACGCAATGTCACATATGAATTACTTGGCAAAGCACGACAACTTGCAGATGAATTAGGAGAAAATGTTTGCGCTATTCTTCTTGGAAAGGCTGTTCAGGACTTATGTGAAGATCTCTCTGATTATGGTGCAGACAAAATATTTGTGGCAGAAGATGATAGTCTTGAGCAATATTATACAGAGCCTTATACTTCAGTGCTTGTTGGATTGATAACTAAGTATGAACCAAATATCGTAATCTACCCTGCCACAAAAATTGGCAGAGACTTAGCACCAAGAGTTGCTGCTACTTTAGAAGTGGGTCTTACCGCGGATTGTACTGGATTATCAATACAAGATGGTAGGTTATTGCAGACAAGGCCAGCATTCGGTGGTAATATCATGGCAGATATAATATCTGTAACTAGACCACAAATGGCAACAATAAGGCCTAATGTGATGAAAAAAGGCGAATTGATCAAGGGTCGAGCTACTGAGATCGTAAAAATGCCTGTGAAAATAGATCCTAAGGGAATAAGAACCGTAATAAAGGAAATAATAAGCATGAAATCCTCTGATGTAGTACCACTTGATGAGGCTGAGATTATAGTATCAGGTGGCCGAGGAATCGGTAGTAAAGAAAATTTCAAGGTTATTGAGGATTTAGCAGATGTTCTTAATGCTGCAGTGGGAGCAAGTAGATCTGCGGTTGATTTAGGCTGGAAACCAAAATCATATCAGGTTGGTCAAAGTGGTACAACTGTTTCCCCTAAAATTTACATTGCTTGTGGAATATCGGGGAAAATTCAGCATCTTGTTGGAATGTCTGGATCGGATATTATTATTGCAATCAACAAGGATCCTGAAGCTCCGATCTTCAATGTAGCTGATTATGGTATTATTGGTGATCTAAATAAAGTTGTACCCGAACTAACCAAAGTATTAATTAAAGAACTGGCATCACGCCAAATGTAGATGTTTCTTGGCTTAAATAGTATTTTCTATATTTTGGAAAAGCGTTAAAATAAATTGAGGTTGTTTCTTATGGATTTTGAATTGTCTGATGAACATCTTATGTTGAGATCATCAATTAGAGAATTTGTTGATCGTGAAATACTACCAAAAATCAAAGAATGTGATAG
>JAEOTY010000470.1 GCA_016839625.1 Candidatus Hodarchaeota archaeon | reverse complement strand
TCATTCTATAAAAAATGTCCGCTCTCAATATCAATCGGGTGGACAATCTTCCCTCAGATGGATCGCTTTTCTTCGAAATCCTCAATTGCGTCGAAGAGCTTCTTTTTTATCCTTTTAGGGGTGTCGTAAGTTATTATACTAAAAACTAGTCTTTCATCTTCCATATTTTCAACTTTAATCATATTTTTCCCCTATTGTAACGAATCTACCAAAACCAAGCCTGATTCCTTTTATACTCGAACACAATAACATCTCTCAGAATTGGTTGTTCTCTTCAAATATTCCTAACCTCAAGTGTTTTTAACCGTACACATGAGAGAGGGAATTCTCCAATAATTTTCAATCTTAAAAAGCAATTAGTTTATCCCTACTCCTACTTTTTATTCCCAGGGGGTAGATTGGAAGAGGAGAAATGATTTACCATAAGAAAATCCGATAATATTACGAAAAATGAGTTTTTTTCTATAGTTTGCAACAATAAAGTGTGTTTCGAAGAATATTCATGAGTAAATAAATCATCAAGCAATAACTTGGAGGAGAGATAATCAAAGAAGATTATGGATTGAGAGATGGCCCTATTGACTCAAAGTGTTCAAGCATTTAATTTCGAACATATTCCTCTGAACGCGGATAAATCTAGCATAAAAGTGTTCCAGAATAGTAAAGAAACATTTTCCCTTGAGTATACAATAATTGATCCTAAAACTGTTCGAATCAACATGGTTCCCGTAAGAAGAGGGCGATTCCGCAAAAAAGGGGGTGATAGAGGTTTAGCAACTATCCAACAGTATGCTACCGCGCTGGGTTTACATCCTGATTTTCACAAATTAAGGCCAACCCCAATACATATTGCTATAGACCTACTTCAAACTACGTTTCAAGTGGTTTCAGATGGTCCCAAATATTACTGTGGAGGAATTCTTGGATTAGAAGACAATATTAGACGACCTATTACATCTGCTGAGAGCTTCACTGACAATATTCTTGAAATTCTAACTGAATGTCCCCAATTTGCGTTTATGCAGTTTGTTTTCAAATCAATCAAGCTACCCAAGGAATTTCAAACTGAGGATGATCCAGATAAACAAATGTCTCAAATTCGTTTTAATGTTCAACAAGGGAAAGTCGAAAGACGGTTTCAACCTCCAAGAGTAAATATTATGGAAGAAACAGGTTGTTTCGAATTCTCTCCTCGAATATTAGTTGTAGAAACAAGTCGAGAGGTTTTAAAATCTAAGCTTGATCGGTTATCTGTCTTGTTAGTGTCTAATGGTTTTAAAGTACGTTATTATCCGACGTTTTGGAATCGTTTTTCATCTTTCAAGAGACTATGTACAAAGCGACGATTAATATCCCCAGTCATCTTAGACGGTTATTCTTTGATGGGTTTCATTAATCTTCCTCATAAACAATTTTCCTTTAAGGGTTACAAACTTGTTCCCAATAAGGCTGATTATTTATTATCCACTGGTATCAGTGAAACATCCCCCCTACAAGCCATTAATCTTGGTGTTCCTATCATTAGTGGAAAAACTGCTGATGTTCCCTTCCTAATTGATGGTAAAGATCTAAATAGGCATATGGCAGTCTTTGGTATGACTGGTGAGGGAAAAAGTCGGTTTGTTTACGGTTTGATTAAGGAATTTATTCAGAAAAATGTCAAATTTCTCATTTTTGACCCAAAAGGGGAATATTTGGTTCCTGTCCAGTCTTTTTGTAATGACTTTGTTTATTTAAAGCCAGGATCAACACATTTTCCCTGGGGAATTAATATCTTCCAAATCCCCAGGAATGAGGCAGGGGACAATATTGTTCCATTAGAAAACCATATCCAATTCGTGGTGTCTATATTTGAGCACATTTTTGAAGATTCGAACACTATTTCACCCCAAATGCGTCGTCTTCTTCACTTAGCTGTCATTCAGACCTTAAAAGATCAAGGAGATCTACTGACGTTCATATCATGGCTTAATAGACCTCATAAATTGGGAATGAAAGGAGCTTATTTAGAAAACACAGTAGCAGGGGTCCTGAATCGAATTGAAAAGCTTTTTTTTGGGAATACAGGAAGATGCTTCACTGTGCGTCAAACAACGTTTGAGGTATCCAATCTACTGGAACATAATGCGATCATTGATCTATCTGCATTCGAGGCGATGGAAGATCAAACTGGGAAACAAATCTTTCTAGATGTAGTGTTACAATATATATACTATTTTGCTAGGAGCTTTCGTGCTCCATTTAAGGAGGAAACCCTCCCAAAAAATATTTTTATTTTCGATGAAATCCAAAAGCTCGTTCAGTTGAAAAGCTATCGAACGAGGGTTCCAGAGTCCATGATTGGTAAGGGACCTTGGACATTACGCTCTTATGATATATCGATGATTTTCATTGGTACTGATCCAGTTGTTGAACAGCCGATGCTGACGAATGCGGGGATTTTGACCGTCTTTTTCACGAAATTTGATCCGTTCGTTATTTCTAATTTACTTGGTATAACTAAGAAAGAATATGAACAATTGCGTAATCTGTTAAAGGCCAAACATGATGAACGACGCTGCATCGTCTCGATTAATGGACAGATTTCCCTCCTGAGAACACATGATTTTTCTATTAATCTAGAATCTTCAATGAACTTTGATGAGCTCTATGTTAAGACTTTTCAGAAAAAATTACGTGATTCTTATCTGGATTTAGTGTTTGATCCCTTTGAAGAGATTATGCCCCCGAAATAAGCCTTTTTTCTAGTATAATTATATTAAATACTCCTTATACTAAATAGAATCTTTAGAATCTTAAGTTTTCTTGTATTGAAGAATCTAATATGGAGGATATCTCCTTAGAAGTAAATTTTAATCATTTTTTCCAAAAAAACAACTTAAGCTTTGAGTTTAGAGATCGAAACTCATTAATTTCTTAAACTCCCTTTCTTAGTTAAAATTACAATTTCTGGGTTTTTATAATCCGTTTATAACACTTGAAATGTTAGATAGAATCAATAACTAATTGACGAATTGCGACTCTAGGTTCTTTAAAATACTATTAGAAAAATTTAGGTGTTTAAAAACATCTGAAAAGATGGGAGAAGCTATCTAACCAAGAAATTTTGGACCTTATAACTCAAGAAATTCATTACTTTTTGAGTATATACTCAAACAGTTAAATATTGAGAATGAGGTTAAAAACTGATGCCCCCAAACCCACCTGGACCAAATGGCCCCACATAAGAACCGTGCTTTCTATAAAGCTCTCCTTTCTACTCCTCCTTTTTTTTCTTCTGCAAAACTGAAGTATAAGATATTATCCCTTCATTTATAATCTGATCGTGATATATTAGTCAAATAATACTTTTCAGTACAAGTGGAGGTTTCCAACGCTGAAGTTCAGGATCATACCAATTAAGAACGGGTTTTTGGGGAGGATGGTCTAGTATAATTGGCATGACTGTCCACTCTAGGTCATTACGGATCTTTTGAGCTAATTCAGGAGTTAATACAGTTTCCATATGGATGTTTGTCTCTGTGATATAAAGCAGGCAAGAAGGAAGAAAACCTAATAATCGTGAAAGTTGATCAAGTGGAATTTTTGGAATTTTAATCCAATAGCGATCCAAGGAGAACTCAATGATTAATTGAAAGGGGGAAAAGGAAATTTGGAATACCTGATTGTGATAGAAATCCTTTAAGAGAGTAATTTCGAGTTTAGAAAGTTGAACGGTTTTTTTATTAGTGGACAAACCTATTGGCAGTTCGTTAAAGGAAAAAAAATGAGGAATTTTACAATAAAGTGTAATGATCTTATAGAGATCGGAATGTTGTTTGTAGTTCCAATAATCTTTGAAAGGGGGTGAGAGAAATAATGGCTTACTTTTCACACGTCTTTTACGGGGATGTTTGGTTGTTAGTAATGGAACTAAACGGCGCCAATCTGTCAAAGTTATATTACGCCAGCCCTTATATGATTGATAGAGAGCTAATGAGATGCTTCTACGGGAAGTAATTATTTTTGTAACCTCATGGAGGATCAGTTGCCCTTGGCGCTCACAATATTGGAGATAGTCTAAGAGTGATTCCAAAAATTGCGTAGGGATAACTAAGATCCCGTAATACATGTTAGGGAAATCTCTGATTTTGTAGATAAAGCTGTAATCTAAAGTTGTATTTGCGGGATTTTGAAAATCGATGATTTCTTTTAAAGAGGAGGACTCACGAAGCTGAAAATGAACGTATAAAAGCTCCAAGTCGAAGGCAGGAGGAAAAAAATGAAGAGACCAAAAGGCATTTAATTTTGAAAAAAGTTGAGGAAGTTTTTTCGAAATTCTAATCGATTTAAAACGATTCATTACAGTAGACTTAATATGAGCAAAATTCAAAGCGTTAATTCCGTCTTCATTGCATAGAGTTAGTACCGTCTCAAGGACATGCAACTCTTCACTTGTGAGTGGAATAGAGAGCTTCATACAAGTATATTGCAATTGTTCCCATGCAAGATCTGATAATGATGTCCCTTCAGCAATTAACTGAAAAACTCCTTTCGTACTAGAGTATCCACGGAGATGATTCACTAAATACCTGTAAAAATCATCAGCATGAAAACTCGCTAAGCTTAATAGCCTACTAGAATTCGATAAATAGCTTTCAGCGAACCATAGAAAAGGTAGATCATAATACTCCTGATTTTTGTGATACTTAAGAATTAATTCTTTAAATCGTGTATTAAGTTGATTGCGATCAGCTTGAGTATCAACTAGGTATAACTGAAGACTCGAAAGGAAATCATTCAGAATAACCTGATCAGAAGGTGGATATTTTTTAATGTAGCTAGGAAGTTGGGATAAAATTGTCTCCATAAATCTCTTCCACGTCTTGCGCTGATGAGACACCTCTTCACTCACCTTCTAACGGTAGAATATTCCTCAGCGGCCTAGAAAAAGCTTGAATTTGTTAGTAAATACATTTTATCCTATATTCTTTAAAAAGTATTTTTATATATTATTGATTTTAAAGATCGAACTGGATTAAAGAGGGGGACTCTCAATATAGAGATGGATTTTTAACATTACATAAGTAACTTGCTTGGTCAAGAACATTTTTTCGTGGGATTAGATTTTATGGCAAATGTAATTAATTCTCGAAAAATAGCCTTTTTGGACTTTTTTAAAGAAGTTGAAGCCAAAATCAAAGATATTCTAGATTCTTCGACTATTCTTTCTCTCTGTGATCCTATCGTGGATTTAACAATTGTTTTTTCCGATATTGAAGCCTCAACCGAAGTAAAAACCTTTATTTCAAAAACATCTTTGCCACAGGAGGAGATTGATGGTCTAACACGTTTTTTTGATGATCCTTTCCAAACTTCCTTTTCCTTTGGCTACAAAGATAAAGAATTCGTGTTCATTCGGCTAAAAAAAACCTCTCCATTACTCAAACCTGTTCATCGCAACGGATTTACTGGATTAATTCTCCATGAAATCTTTCACTCTCTTCAGCGTCAACGGGGTTTGGAGGTTCGACTAAAGAATTCCTTAGTCTTCAGTCTAGAATTTTTCACCGAATTAGCCTCCATTGTACCACCTGAAGTTTTTAATAAAGACGAAATGATTACGTTTCTCAAGAAAATTTCGCAGTTCGCCCTGTTTTCGCTCAAGGACATTTATGTTAATGTTGAAATGATGAAGAGAAAGTTAAGCAATCCACTATTAGAATATTATAATATCGAACTTAATTTTGAAGAACCTGGCCTTATTGCGCCACCTAAACTTGAAACTCCCCTGCAAAAAGGCGCAATAAGGGTCAAGGATCTTGATTCATTTGCCACAGCATTCAACTACACTCTTTCTCTTATTCCTGCATGGTTACCCTCAATGGTTCTAGGTGAAGATTCTATCGACTACGTGCCTTCTCGTAAACTCAAACATTTTATTTTTGACAAGTATTACATTAATCCCTCACTTATTACTCGTGAAATGTGGCATATTGAGAATCTTTTTTTGACCAGCTTCTCCTTTTCAAAGAGTTTTCATTTGAAATGGTTTGGAGCCGTCTTTAACCTTGCTCTTGAATATCTTTTGGGTGAAGATTTCGTCTTTTATCATTTATCAAAGGCGACAGAATTAGTGGAAGACATTTATTCAAGCCAAAAAGACTTTGAAAGGCTAAGACTTGCAATAGTTCCTATTCTAAAAGCAGCTTATGTACACAAAAGAGAACATCTCGCGGGGATTCAACAACGGAACGTTGATGAACTTGATGCATTAGTGATGCGCTACACTATTGAACCAGACGAGATTTCAGAACTTGAAGAGACTCTTGACGAAATAACCCAAGCAAAAGATGAGAATTTTGGGCATTTATTTGAAAACCTTCTTCAGTTGTCAATCATGATTTTGTCGCAAGATTTCCGACGAGATGTCTTTCACGGACATCAAACACCTATCACAGATTTTGGTCGAGCTATTCTCACTCTTCTTCAAGCAATTAATTATTTGGGTGATCAATGTGACGACAAATACTATCATTCTGTCCGATTAACGGTAAAACGATTAATCAGAAGTGATAATGTTTTCAAACAGAAACAGCTTGTTCTTCACCTAGAAGCAATCACAAAAGAAGCGATATTTTCCTCGGCTGCTGACCCCTCTACTACTGAAATCAACGAACTTCTGTTTAATTTTGATTTCTTTGAGATACCACTATCTAATACTTATGTTGAGTTAGGAATTTCCTTTATTAATAACATCAAGACAGTTTTAGAGAAAGTGCCTATTACTGATCCAGAATTCCCTCTTTTAGCATCACAGTTCATTGCTGTTCTCCTCGCAGATAAAAAACTAAAAGTGGAAGAAATGGATCAGATTGACATGATTTTGGTCAGTAGTCTTATTGCTACAGCAGGAGTTCCTTTTCCTATGATCCAACCAGTATTAGAAGGCTTCATAGCTTCTCGACTTCCACTTGAAGAGGAAAAAAAGGAGTAGAGAGAAAAAGAACGGCACCAGCAGGAATTTCAGTCAGAAACTACTAGTTTTTGACTCTTGAACCTGCGACCACCCGGTATCTGCCACTTCTCCTCAAAAGAGACGCGAGATAACAGCCGGACGCTCTACCTAACTGAGCTATGATGCCTTATTTCAGTGATGATGGGCCTGGGGGGATTTGAACCCACGACCATCCGGTCTCTCAAGCTCACGCGAGCTTTATGAGCCGGACGCTCTAACCATTTCAGAGAGTGAAAATATTTATCACCCTAAACTGAGCTACAGGCCCTTCAGATGTCTATTGATGGGAGTACTCCAGTAGATATTGAAATACTTCTCAAATTAGAATTTATATTTAGTCTTGAGATGTCGATTTTTTTAACCTTTTTGCCTGGGATTCTACTAAAGGCAGCCCAATTAATTCCTATCTGATTTTGTTTGACGAATCAACTATTGTTCTCTAACCAAGGAATTGTGTAACGTCTCAAGAACCATTTGTTAGGACACATCTAGGGATAGACCACATACAAGCCATCTTGAAATACAGTAGGGTCTTTGCTTCGCCGTCCTCGCAGACGAGTAGCTTCTGCTAAGCGTGCTGCTGTTTGAGACACCTTTTCAATATCTATTCCAGTTATCGTTACTATCTCTCCCTTCACATCTATTTTTACCGACTTATCATAAGGGATTCTTATTGGGTCTTTCCTTCCATAAAGATTCTTAACCAGTACTTTTTCTTTTTGAACTTCTACTGTAGCAGGAAAGTGTGAAGTAATCACGCGAACTTTGTATGTGAAACCTTCTAGAACTCCTTTTATCATATTGGAGAGATTTCCTGCAATGGTTCCAACCATTGCTGCTTCTGCTCGGTTACCAAAGTAGCTTTGAATAGTGAATTTGTTATCTTGAAGAGAAATATGTACTATCAGGCGTTCGAAATTCCGTATGAGTTCACCCTTTGGCCCTTTGATCTGAACAGTTTTTCCTCCGCGGATTGGGGTGAGAGTTGCACTTAATTGCTCTGGTACCTCAATAACTCTTTCAATCGCATAATGTTTCACAATGACTACCTTCCTTTGTTAAAACTAATAAACGTAAGCAAGTAATCGTCCACCAAGGTTTCGTTCTTTGGCTTCTTGATGAGACATTACCCCTTCAGATGTTGAAACTACCAGAATTCCCATATCACGAGCAGGAAGAAAACGTTTTTCCCATTCAACATAATCATTAACTTTAACAGGATAGCGGGGTTTGATAACACCGATTTTTGAGATTCGACCTAAGAGCTGGACTGAAATAATCCAAAGATCTTCCATCACTTCAAATTCACCAATGGTGCCGTATTTCTGTATCACACGAAGGACATTTGCAATGATACGACTTGCAGGTCTAATAATTACCTCTTTACGACCAAGAATTTCAGCGTTTGCTATAGTTGACATCGCATTGGCTAGAGGATCAAGCATCACCAATTTTATCTTCTCTTTTACAATGGTAACTTGTGAAGATGGTTTATTCAACCGATCTATTAGATAGGAGTGGTCTAAAATCTCTAAATATCCATCTATTTCGTCCATGTGCTAAGTTGTTAAAGTTTATCGTGGAGCTATCGAAAAGAATTTCTGATTTCTATGGAGAATTATCAAAATTATTCCGAATTATTGGGTTTTTTCCTTTTGATTTTTGCGATTGAACCAATTGTTGTTGATTTAGGAATGAAGTCATCAATGAATGTACCCTCATCAGTAATCTCGGTTTTCAACTCAATGTCAAGCTCTCTCTCAATTTTCGCCACAACCCGATCTGTAGGTAAAACTTTCTCTGCTTCAATTCGTGCAAGCAGAGTTTCTTTTTCTTTAATCATCTGAGCAAATTCAGCTCGTCCCAACCCTTGATTGCGCCTAGCTTCTTGAATTAAATTACCATATCCATCCACTAAAATTTTATCGTGAAGAAACTCTTTTTTTGGAG
>JAEOTY010000469.1 GCA_016839625.1 Candidatus Hodarchaeota archaeon | reverse complement strand
TGAAAAAAAATTGGGAACACCTGCAAAATTATTTTTCAAATCAGAATTTTTTAGTCCAACTGGGAGTCATAAGGTCAATACTGCTCTAGCTCAAGCCTATTATGCAAAACAAGAGGGATTCGAGAGAGTTACTACGGAAACGGGTGCTGGTCAATGGGGTAATGCTCTCGCTTATGCTGCCAGCCTTAATGATTTAGATTGTACGGTCTTTTGGGTTCGAGCTGTTTACCGTTGGAAAGAACAAAGATTAAAATTTATGCAAATGTATGGTGCAGACGTATACGCTTCACCCAGCAATAAAACAGAGTTTGGAAAAAAACTCTACATGGAAAACTCGAATCATAACGGTTCGTTGGGAATAGCTATTTCTGAGGGATTAGAAGAAGCCAAAAAAGATCCAAAAGCTGTGTACTGTCTTGGTTCAGTATTGAATCACGTTATGTTACACCAATCTATAATAGGTCTTGAAACTAAACAGCAAATGGAACTTGCTGGAGAATACCCTGATGTTGTAATCTCCTGTCTTGGTGGAGGAAGTAACTTTGGTGGTATTGCTTTACCCTTCATGCACGATGTCCTGACAAAGAAGTCAGACATTAAGTTCATTGCTTCTCAAAGCCAAGCAGCTCCTAACTTACAAGGTAAATACAAGTACGATTTTGCTGACCATGCAGAGATGACTCCAATGTTGAAAATGTATACCCTTGGACATCAAGTAACGATGGTGCCAATTAGAGGAGATGGTCTTAGATATCATGGTTGTGCACCAATATTAAGTTTATTAAGACACCATGGATATATAGATACAGTAGCTTATCCAGAGGACGAGAAATACGTCTTTGAAATGGCTAGAAAATTCGTGAAGGCAGAAGGTTTCTTACCCGCCCCTGAATCAGCATATAGCATCGCTTGTGCTATAGATGAAGCATTAAAGTGTAAAAAGGAAAATGAAGATAAAACCATACTTTTCAACGTGAGTGGACACGGATTCATGGATATGGATGGTTATTCTGAAGTTCTAGGTTTAGCAAAACAACCAGATAAGGCATGAAACTGGAATATTATCTTCCAATTATCCTTGAGAAGACAAAAGGAAAGATAATTGTTGCTTAAGAGATAATTCTCATACAACAATTTCCTTTTGAGTAACTCGATCTCCTTCCTATGAAATTTAGCTATCCTAATTTGATCACGCAATTAATCTTCGTGAGATGTAATCAGTTAGCTTTTTGTTTCGTGGGATTCTGGTTACAAATGCATCCATACTACACTCATTACATTTCAATCGGAGTGTACCATGATTAACAATTGTTGTGATGCTTTGAGTATGACACCAAGGGCATACAAGCTCCAGTTCGGCCCGATGGTGAAGATCTACATTCTCTTCGATTTCGATTGTCAATTTTTTACCTCCATTACTTTTATTGAATGGAAAACTTCCGATTCTGGGATTGTTTTCCGATATAGCTACGCTATATCACACCGACCGTTATACGGTGAGGCGTTCCTGCATGGAAATGCCACCTAATGAAAATTGATGGCAGATAATATTTTCTGAAAACTTACTATAAAAATGTTATGTTATGTGACGATTTTTGTAATTTGTAACATCTTTTCACTTATACCTTCAAGGTTATTAATTTCACCTACATCATTTATTTCAAGTTTAATAGCTTGAAAGGCTTATGTTTTTCTATTATTTCTTGGAGATTATTCTATGGTATTTTTTTTCCTCTTTTACAAAAAGGACTAAATCCCTAATTGGTTTTTCATCTATATCTCAACTGTAATTGAATGACATAATGGATCCCGAGGTGAATTCAGTTTATCTAATGATAATTTTGAATGTATCAATTTGGTCGCCACTATTAATGGAAATTTTAAAAAAAATTAGACGAAATTTAAAAAAATCATATTATTTTCTTTTATTCAAAAATTAAAAACCTATGATACTTTTATTGGATATTTAACGATCTTAATTGAATGTAATACATTACAAATTACTACGAGAATCGTAATCAAGAATCAGAAACACGAAAACACATTATATTAATCATTGAATTTTGGAGGAAATCTTAAATTATTTTTCCCATTTGATGACATTACTATCTCCTTTAGGATTGAACAACGTTATCTGTTTATAGGAGTTTTCCAGACAACTTGAAATCGTGTTTTTACTATGGCAATTCTTCGCCAAATATTTAGCAAATTCGCATTAATTGGAGAAGATCTCGCCTTAATGAAGAATGTGAGAATTGATATAGATAGTACAGGTAGAATTTCCAATATTGCACCTAACACTTCACGAGATGACTGTGACGAAGAGTTTTCATTTACACATCATTTACTTATACCAAAGTTCATCAATTCTCACACCCACATTGGTGATGCGGGTTTAAAAGATCAAGCCTTCGGAATGTCTCTTAATGAAGCTGTGGGGGCAAATGGTCATAAATATCAGATCAAAAAAGTTACTAGAAGCCGTCGAATTGCTGCTATGAGGGGAGCTATAATAGAAATGATCGAAAATGGTACTTCAGCCTGTTATGACTTCAGAGAAGGGGGAATAAATGGGATCAATGAACTTCAGGAAGCAGCGACAGATCTTCAAATTGATCTTCACATATTAGGACGTCATAACTCTAACACTGATTTAAAAGATGTTCTTTTAAGATGTGATGGATTGGGCTTATCTAGCCCAATATTTTTTTCTCAAGAGGAGTTAAAGACTATTCGTCGTCAAACCTCTGCTCCAAATATTTTAGTAGCAACTCATATTGGAGAAGAACAACAAGTAATTCAAGATTCATTAAAACAATTTGGAATTTCAGATCTTCTTGTAGCTCTAAAATACCTTGATCCATATATTCTGATTCATTTAACAGTACTTGGTGAAACTGACCTTATAGAAATACCTCCATCTAAATATATCGTTTTTTGCCCACGATCCAACGCATATTTCGGATTAGGATTTCCACCGATAGATTTCTTTTTAGATAAAAATCATTTAATTGGCCTAGGAACCGATAATGTCATGACAATGGCTCCTAATATGTTAGAAGAACTGCGATGGCTTGTGTTACGATTAAAAGAGCGTAATACCCCGATCGACCCGATACAGGCTATAAAACTCATTACAATCAATCCTTCTAAAGCATTGAAATTGCAGACAAGCTGCATCGAAAATGGATATTGGGCAGATCTGGTGCTACTTGATCTTCAAAGTAGTAGAACCATTTTTGGAAAAGACCCTATAATGAGTCTTCTCTTTCGTTGTCATTTTCCAGAAGATGTTTCTCTTAATCTCTACCATGGAGAAGTTATTTCTAATGATCTCTGTTAAACCCAATTCTGATCGTCCTTTTGTGTTTTTATCAGCAGCAATTAGCCTTGATGGTCAAATTGCTACAATAAATGGTGATACTCTTCTGTCAAACTCAAAAGACTGGATTCGTGTTCATCAACTGAGAGCGGAATGTGACGCAATACTGGTGGGAAGTGGAACCATTAGAGCTGATGATTCAAAATTGACCATTGACGAAAAAATAATTGGTAAAACAATCAAAA
The DNA here is from genome assembly GCA_016839625.1 of Candidatus Hodarchaeota archaeon. GTDB lineage: Archaea > Asgardarchaeota > Heimdallarchaeia > Hodarchaeales > Hodarchaeaceae > Hodarchaeum. Next base: position 2,211 of record JAEOTY010000469.1, on the reverse strand, counting down.
ATCATCCTATTCGTGTTGTTGTGAGCTCAAAAGGAAAAATCCCATTAAATTCCAGGATTATTACTTATAAACCAGACATCTTGACTATAATTGCTACAACATCGCAATGTTCTCTCAAAAAAAAACAAAAATTTGAGAATAGGGGTTGTATAGTCCTTGAATGCGGAAATGGCCCCCGAACAAACCTTCACCACCTTTTAAATATGTTAAAAACAGATTTTCACGTCGAAAAATTAATGGTGGAAGGTGGAAGTGCTTTGAATGGAGAAATGATAAATCAACAGTTCATCGATGAAGTCCATCTTGCCATCGCACCTGTGATTTGCGGTAATGGAGTGCCATTCTTCACACTTCCCAGTGCACTTCCTAAGTTTTCAAAGTCCCCTTTTTTTGAAATCATTGACCATAGCCAAATCGATGATATGTTATGGCTCAGAATGATAGTTCATTATCAATCAAGACGAATTACTTGATTTCTTTCCTTGAAGTTTGGTGAGAAACAAGTATGCAGTTAATAAATGATAGAACCGATTAAATGGGAATTCCGATTGGAATCACGAAAATTACAATGATTTTAATTGTGAGATAGATTATCACAATAATGGCTGCATGTGATTCCTTGGGATCAATCGTCTTAGAGGCGAAATATACCAAAAAACTACCCCAGATTAAGGATATGAACAAAGTTAAAAGGCTTATCGCTAAAAGAATGAGGCTTAATCCACCCGTTGATCCAAATGATTCGATAGCTGTTAAATCAGCCATACTACTGATTTCAGTTTGAGGCACAAAGATAACCACTAAAGCTAAATTGATCAACTCCTCGAAAATTCGAGGAAGATAAGACCATCCCGTAATGGTAGCCATAATCCTAAAGTTTCTTTCGTGGGAGGGTACGTTTGAGGATATTATTGCATGAAGACCCCAGAGAATCAAAGTATTAACAATAAGCCAACCAATTATATAGAATACTGGAATGAATAATCCACCCAGCATTAATGAGAACTGAACAATACTTCTGAAATCCATATCTATGTCTTCAAACATATCAGAAGAGTAACCTACACTTGAAAACATATCTTCTATAAATTCTGGTGAAAAATCCAACCTTGAGTAAAGAATAATTGTCGCAATTCCCGCTAAAATTCCAGCAATTAAAACTATTAAAAGGGGTTGTTTTAGATTTGGTCGTTTAAGAATTCTAGGCATTTCCACTTGAGGAGACATCAACACTCCTTGAAAATGCTGAGCAAATGGAAGGGGTGGTTCTGTTTTAATCCTTGGAGGTCCATAAGGAGTTGGATAGGCTGGGGAGACCCTATCTGTAACTGCTGGAGGAATAGGAGTATAGCCAGAAGAGGGCTTAGTACTAACGATGCCTGTTGAATCAACAGGTGGAACCTGAGACCCACAGTAGGCACAAAAAGTAGCTCCTTCGAGTAATTTTTGTCCACAGTTTCCACAAAATCTAGGGGTTGTTTTCTGAAAATCATCACTCATGAAAATCAACTTTATTCCGATAATTCGGAGTGAAATACTATTATAAGCAACAAAGACTTGAATTAAAAATCTTATTTATGAGATTTCTTATTTTAATCATTTTTAAGGTTAAGTCTTGTGGAACTTTATTCTTTATTCCATTTGTCTTAGTCTTATCATTGAAAACATTAGAGATATTGATTTGAATTTATTAAATTTATTCTTCAGATTCAATAAAGACACTTGAAGAAAAATAGAAAAATCTCTAGGTAGGTGGAAGAGCCAATTAAAATTTGAGATGGGGATTTTAAAAAAAAGAAGACTAAATTGAACGATCTTTCAAAACAACAATAGTAAACCCTGCAGCTTCATCAGGAGTTATAATAATTTCAGATTTGGGCATTTCTACATATACGCTTTGAAGACGTCCATGGTCGAGAGCATCTGAAACACTGCGAACCTTTTTTGTTAATGCTGCCACATGAGCTGACACTCTTTCTGCGTCTGATTGTGGAAGATTACTTTGGAGGGGTAACCCATCCTCATCACATACCAATATCCCTTTAACTCCACGTCGCGCTGCTAATCGTTTGATTGTGTTTTGTAACACAGAGGGAATTACATATTCATCATCAGACATGATTACTTTCCTCTTTATTCTTTTGATGCTAAGGTCATCGTACTACTCTCCCGTTTTACTAATGCAATTATGATTATTTCGGATTTATAATC
>JAEOTY010000069.1 GCA_016839625.1 Candidatus Hodarchaeota archaeon | reverse complement strand
TGTTGTTGTTTTATCTCTTTAACGTGGAAGTTTATTCCAAAGATAATGAAATCATATATTGAGGGTTGTGAACTATCTACAGGAACGGTTAAGGTCTCTCTAAACCATAAGCGTCTCGAAGAACTTGAGTGGGATGATATATCTCCTTCTCAACATTTAGAAGTTGAAGTTTGCACGTTGGACAATCAGTGACCAACACATCGATATCATCTCTATTTGCTTCAGGATACAAAGATCTTTCAGCAATCATTTGCCCATACTTGTAATTCTTCGATTTAAAGCCCCAGGATCCCAACTGACCGCAACATTCCGTCTTAAGAGGTATTACATTTACGCTTTCAACATTCTTTAACATATTCACGGAAACGCCTTTGGATCCTGTGCTAAGAAGATGACATGGTTCATGATACCCCAAACGAAGATCCTTTTTCATTGTACCATTGAAATCTGTATTTAAATTTCCCTCTTCCAACAATTTCAAAATATAGTCTGAGAAGAAATATGTATTGTCTTTGATTAACTTTGAATTTTCACTACCAACAAGTGTATCATTTAATTCGTCCTTTAGGGTTGCGTAACAAGAACTACATTGAGTAACAACATCATATCCTTGTTTAACGAACTCTGCAAATGTTTCTGTGTTCTTTTTTCCCTTCTCAACTGCAACTTGACCAAGTCCGTTGGATAGAAGTGGAATCCCACAGCAGTACTGTTTCTTAGGCACAACTACTTCAATATTATTTTTCTCTAGGACTTGAACTTCAGCCATAGCAATATCTGTGTTCTCAGTATAATTGGCAAAACATCCATGGAAAATTGCGACCTTTTTTGTTGGATTTTCTGGAGCAGGATTCTTCTTCCGATATTTTTTGAACTGTTTCAGGAATGTGTTTCGACGGAACTTTGGAAAATTTGCTTTTCGATGAACTCCACCAAATACCTGCATAAGATATTTATTGGGACCCCAAAGGCCTATATTTGATAGAGGAGCAAAAGCACTTCCTAATCGTGCAATAAGCTCATAGTTACCAGCAAAATAATGCCCTCTCGGAATTTTTCCAATGTATGGCCATTTTGACCTCTTATAATGCATAATCTTTGCGTCAAACATAACTTTAGGTATATTAACCCCTGATGGACAGTCAATATTACACATCATGCAACCTGCGCAGTCTTCTAATACCTGTCTAGCTTCTTTTGAGAACAGGATATTATAATCCAATTGTCCCGACATGATCCCTCTCATCAAATTTGCCCTAGCCCTTGGAGAAGCTAACTCTCCTGTGCTTGTCTTTTTTACTCGATAAATGGGGCAATCTCTTTGAGGGGTTAATTCTACTGTACACTTACCACAGCCATGGCACGATTCAATTACATCTGTAAATCCCCACTCCTCTGGCCAAACTAAGTTCGGTTCCATATCTAAAGTCGAGTACTCTCCTCCAAAGCGAAGATTCTTTATTATTAGGTCTTCTTCCTCTGTGATTTTTTTACCAGGATTAAGAATCTCATTTGGATCATAAAGGGCTTTGAGTTTCTTGAAAACCTCGTAAACTTCTTCACCATACATCGTTACAATGTAGTTTACTCTGTCAAATCCATCATTATGTTCACCTGAAACTGCTCCTCCTATACTGATCACGTACGAATTTACTTCATCAGCTACATCCTTTATAATTTGTAAATCCTTTGGATCTTTTGTATTAACAAATGGTCGTGTGTGAATGAGTCCTTTGGATGCATGACCATATATCGCTGCTCGTATCCCATGTTTTGGAAAAACCTCTTCTCTTAGTGTTGTCATGTAGCTTCCTAAGTGTTCAAGGGGGACCGTTTGGTCTTCTACAAATGCCATAATTCTACGTGGTTCGCGAACCTTCTGAAGTAACGGTACGGCATCTTTCCTGACTTTCCAAAGGCTTGCTTGTTCTACAGGATCATCAGAATATCTCATGTCTGTAGCAAGCTTTTCCTGGTCAACAATCAGTTCTCTAACTTGCTTAACTTTCTCTGCTCGTACATTCTCGTCTTGTTCGTCAAATTCTACATAAAGAATATTGTCTACGCCTTCAGGAATTAATTCCTTTAATGCAGGGTTCATACTCACTCCTATTTCAAGGACGCTTTTGCCAAGAACTTCTATTGCAGCTACCCCGATCTGGTTTACAATTAAATCAACCGCTCTTCCTGATTTCCCAAGATCATCAAAATCCATGACCACTAAGGTAACTTTTTTAGGCTTGTCAATGAATTTAAGTTTTGCTTCTACTACAACTCCCAATGTCCCCTCTGATCCTAAAAATGCATAAGATAAATTGATCACATTGTCTTTGACTAAATCTTTGATGTTGTAACCACTTACATTCATTTTAACTTTGGGCCAATTCTCTGAAATGAGATTTTGAACCTCTGGATTATCTAACAATTCTACTGTTGATTTGTAAAGGTTTGCTTCTAGTGTATCGGCAGCAATGATTTTTTGGTATTCTTCAGAGCCAATTTCAATAGGTCGGGTTCTTATTTCTTCTCCATTACTTAAAATCACAGTCAATTCTTCTACAAAATCAGCCATATATCCATACTTTGCAGCATGTGCCCCTGAAGAATTTGTTCCAATCATACCTCCAATGGCGGCATAATTCTCTGAAGAGTTATCGACATAAACTATTTTTCCAATTTTAGCTAGTTCATGATTCAAATTCCCACAGATTACACCTGGTTGCACAATGGTATGTACTTCTTCTACATTAATTTCAAGAATTTCGTTCATGTATCTTCTAAAAGCGAGTACAATCCCAGGTCCTAAACTTGAACCTGTTAGTCCAGACCCTGCTCCTCTTGCATGAATAGGAATCCCCTTACTATTAGCGTATTTAATTGCTTCTTTCACGTCTTCTTTGTCTTTGGGGTAAACAACACACGAAGGCACAATTCTGTAAACGCTAGCATCAGTACTATAGAAATTGCGAGTGATTTCGTCACTTGCAACATCCCCCTTTACCCGATTTTTTAATTCCCTCTCAATGGTTTTAGGATTGAAATTACTCTTAGGCATTCTTAATCACTTTCTTTCCTTCGGAAATAGTCATGAAATTCTTATCCCACTTGTTGGTAAGATTTTAGACTTCGCTTAATAACTCTAACTCTGTGAATAAAGGCATTTTGCATTAACTATTGTTAAATCCATCTCGGTTTTGAACAAAAATCAATTATTAATGTACTTATGAAATAATCGAATTATATCCGAATAAATAATAAGAAGGAACAAAAAAGGTGAGACAAATCAAACTTAGTAAAAATAGATATTTAATTAGAGAAATCATAGCCTAGACGATAATCGATTAAAATATGATAAAATAGTCCTACAAGGTGGCCCTTTCTGTATCAACCAATTGAAGCAGATGAACCTAAAATAACCACACCTGATTCAGCACTTTCTCATATAAAACCTGGAGATCGAATTTTTATTGGAACAGGATGTGCTCAACCCCGCTTATTAATGCTTCATCTTTCTAACATGGAAACTCATACTGAAGATAACGAGCTTTATCATGTGATTTCCCTTGGTTCAGCTCCCTATGTCAAAGAGCAGTACGCAAAACGATTTCGGTATAATAGTTTCTTTATTACTGATAATATTAGAGCAGCAGTAAGAACAGGAAGAGCGGATTATACTCCTGTGTCCTCTAGAAAGATTCCAGAATTGTTTGAGAAGCAATTACTTCCTGTTGATGTTGCTTTAATTCAAACTTCCATGCCAAGCGAGTCAGGACATGTTAGTCTAGGAATTAGTGTGGATGTTACTAAATCAGCTGTTGAAAATGCTCGACTAGTAATCGCGGAAATTAATCCTGAAATGCCTGTTACTCATGGTGATAGCCTTATTCCCACATCTAGCATTGATTATATGGTGGAAAATCATGCACCATTACAAGAATGGGTTCCACCTCGAACAACCCCTCAGATTGAACGCGTCGCTAGAAATATTGCCACTTTAATAGAGGATGGATCAACTCTTCAAATGGGTGTTGGTAATGTACCAAATGCTGTACCAAAATATCTTTTAGGCCTAGAAAACCTCGGTATTCATTCCGAAGTGATTACGGATAGTGTTTTAGACTTAATAGACTCTGGAGTGGTAACAAATTCTAAGAAAACACATCATAAAGGGGAGACAGTTGCAGCTTTTTGCATTGGGTCTAAAAGGTTGTATAAAACGATTGATAATAATCCTAAATTCAAATTCTATCCGTCAGATTATATCTTAGATCCAGACGTAATTGCTAAAAACCCTAGAATGGTTTCGATTAATTCTGCCTTGGAAATTGACTTGACGGGCCAAGTAGCTGCTGATAGTTTAGGACATTATCTTTATAGCGGCATTGGAGGAGCTGTGGATTTACACAGAGGAGCTTTAAGATCAGAGGGAGGAAAAGTAATCGTTGCTATGCCCTCGACCTCTCGTGATGAAAAGAAATCGAGAATTGTATCTCACTTATCACCTGGAGCTGGCGTTGCTATCACACGAGCTGATATTGAATATGTGATAACTGAATACGGTATCGCTTATCTTCATGGTGCTACTCTTAGAGAACGTGTTCTAGCTATGATTGAAATAGCACATCCCAAATTTCGCAAGGGCTTATTAGAAAAAGCGAAGGAATACGGGTATTGTTATCAAGATCAAATATACAATGATCCACCAGAGATTATGTTATACCCACTAGATTGTCAGGAATACTACACATTGAAAAACGGACCCACTGTTCGTGTCAGACCAATCTTAACAAGTGATGAAGACAAACTGAGGACATTTTTTTATACTCTGTCCGACCAGAGTAGATATTCACGATATTTCAGCGCAATTAGAGCGTTACCACATGAAAAGGCACAAAAAGAAGCAAATATTGATTTTTCTCGGGACATGGGAATAGCAGCTTTTCTAGGACCAATATCTACTGAAAAGATAATTGGCACAGGTCATTTTTACATTTTATATGACAATCAAACAGCAGAGATTTCTCTCCTAGTCCACGATGATTATCGAAATAGAGGTCTTGCTAGATATTTCCTTACATATCTAACTAAACGAGCTGTTGAACGAGGAATTACACGGTTTATAACTGAACTGATTATGGGTAATCGTGCTGGAATTTTCTTATTGAAGGATTTTGCTCAGAGTGGTCTAGCTAAAAACGCGACAGTTGAACGAGCGGATGAAGTAACTATCCTCACATGGGAGGTTCCAGAGTTTCCTAGTCATATGGAGCAAAAAGCAATTAGATATTCGTTTGAATAGAGAGTTTGGCATAGTTTACCCTAATACAAAAGCTAATGCCATCATGATGCCAAAAGTGAAATGTGTGAGAATTGTTATGACATTAGCAGGTTGTAACTCTTCTATTTTCTCGTAATGTTTTATCACTGTTAGAATAGCTTTCGTTGCTAATGGAATGGTGATAAGAGGCAATAACATGAACACAGGGAATATTGAACTTATCACTCCTACGAGAAGAAAAACATATGCAAGGAGTATGCCTATTATATAGATCTTAACAGCTTGATTCTTTCCTACGACAACAACTAAAGTTTTTTTACCTGCTTCTTCATCTGCTTCCAGGTCTTGGAACTCATTAAGAAAAAGAACCATAGCAATTAAGAAAGCTATTGGAACAGAAGCTAGTAAGCATAATCCCCAGTTGATATATCCTAATTGAATAAAATAGGCACTCAAGACTCCTAAGGGGCCAAAACCTACAAAAACGGCAATTTCTCCCAGTCCATGATAACTAAGTTGAACAGGAAGAGCGGTATAGAATAAACCTAGCAATACGGCTATTCCTAGGAAGAATACTAATAGAAATCCTCCTGTATTAATAATAATAACGAGAGCAGTCACAATACCAGTAAGATAACAAGAGATTGATGCGATCAAAATTTGTCGGGGTGACAATACATCATTCTGAATCATTCGTGACCCCCCATTGAAGGGAGAAAAATTCTGATTAATATCATCCGTGGGTTGATCAAAATAATCATTGATTAAATTCGTTCCAGCATGGATAGAAATCCCTGAGAGAAGGGTTAAAAAACCTAAAAATGGGTCAAAAATTCTCGTTTCATACCACGCAATCGCCATTCCAACTACAAGGGGAACAAATGAAGCAGTAAAAAACGGAGCTCGGATAGCACGAAACCAGATTAAAATTCGATCAGTAAAGGAAGGAGCGATAATTCTTTTCTCTGATTCTATATTGACAGTGAGATCGCTCATGCGTAAGAAGCCACCTATTGAGATCATTAACGTATTAAAATCCATACAGAAGTTTAATAGATGACTTGATAACTCCCCGTGTACAACGTTTACCTAGTGCGAGGTACTCAAATGCCACGAACAACAGTTTTATCTATAAGAATCAATAATAAAACAAGAGAAATTCTTGAAAAGAACGCTAGAATTCTCAATTTAAAGGTTAGCGTATTAGCTGCAAGAGTTCTAGAGGAAAAGACAGAATTATGGGCGAAAGAGTATGCTGCAAGAATATACCACGAGTTGGGAGTTAACGAAAAAAATACGGAGGGTTATTATTAATGGTGGGTTTCTTGGAAATTGCTATCCTTGCTGTACCCCTATTTTTGACCACAAGTCTATCTTTTCTTAATTTCCTTGTATTTCTAAGAAATTATAAGCAGATAGAAGAAACGACTCTCCTCCATATTGCAGTCACTTTTCTTTTTAGCACGTTGATATTCACCTTCTTGTTCATCGCGGTTTTCCTTCCTCCTTCAATTCAGCTACAACCTTTTCTACTCGCAAATATTATTGTATGGCTTCTTTTTCTTGAAATTGGCTATTCTTATCTATCAGCTTTCCTAAATCGTTCAAAAGAAATTGAGCGTTATTTATTGCCAATATTCGGTGCTGCTGTTGGATCAGCCATATTAATTGCTATCAAACCTGATCTTTATTTATTTGATATAACCCTAAACGTAGAGCTGCTTGTGTATATTACAGCATTTATTTCCCTTTTATACACTGTTATCAGAGCAATTATTCGAGTAAACCTTGTTCTTGATCAATTCGAAGGAGAAGAGATGAAGCTCCTAGAATTGTCTCAACTAGTGTTATTTTTAGGAGCTTGTTGCATGGTATATACCTTTTTCACTTGTTTTGGATGGTTAGTTATAAAGGGAATTTCAAATTTCTCTTTAGAGATTGGTACCTGGGAAATAATTGACTGGATTACGTATCTTAACATGCCCATGTATGCAGCAATCTTACTTGGTGCATTACTTCGATCTTTTAGAATAGATTTCGAAAAGATTGACGTACCAACGATTCTTAATGTTCTAGACTCCCCATCTGAATCAACAAAATAATTGATTTCCAAGATCATCGAATAATAAAATATATATTCTAATACAAAGATTGTTAATCTAACACAAGGATCGGATGTTTTAATCTAAGATGTGCCTAGCAATCCCTGCTCAAGTGATGAAATTTATCGAGGATAACCTTGTTCTAGCGGACTTTGGAAAAGGTGTTCGTCGTGAGGTAAGTATTGCACTTATGCCTGAAGAGGTTGAGGTGGGAAACTGGATTTTGATTCACACAGGTTATGCAGTTTCAAAAATGGAGCCAGAAGAGGCCAAAGAAACACTGGCAATGTGGGAGGAGATATGGAAGCTTGAGGACCAGAGTGAATCATCCTCTACTGACCTTTAATTCGTGTAAATCAGCAAACACGTGGAATAGGTTCGCCAACTGGTTTATCAAGAATCCGATGACCACCAATACTAGTCTTCATGAAGATTTTTCCTGATCTTTCTTTTCTTGCTTCGCCAATTATCGTAGCTTTTCGACCTAGAGGAGAAGATCTCAACGACTGAAGGACTTCTTCAGCATCCTCAGGATGGACAGCAATAATGGCTTTACCTTCACAAGAAACATGTAGCGGATCTATACCGAAAATTTCTGATACAATTTGTACTTCTTCGGAAATAGGAATTTGATTCTCATCGATCCAGATAGAAACAGAGGATTTTTCAGCCCATTCTGCAAGAACTGACGTCAATCCTCCTCTAGTAGGATCTTTCATTGCATGAATTCGATACTTGAGAATAGGTAGAATTAAGGGTGTGAGGGGTGCAACATCAGATTCAAGGTTTGTTTCAAGTTCAATTCCTTCCCGACTAACTAACATCGCAAAACCGTGATCTCCTAGGGTGCCAGAAGCAATAATTTTATCATTAGGCTGGATTGAACTATCTGTGATTCTCCTTCCTAAAGGAATTATTCCAACACCCGTTGTATTTACGAACATTCCAGTTTCAACCATAGTATTCTGGGGCATGACTTTAGTATCACCTGCTACAATGCCAATATTGAATTTCGCTGTTATTTCAGCAATGGTATCGACGATTGTTCCTAAATTGGTGAATTTGAACCCCTCTTTGATAATCAATGCCAACGTGAAAGCAATGGGTTTCGCTCCCATCATTAGTAGATCATTGATTGTCCCTGATGCAGCGAGGGTTCCAATATTACCTCCCTGAAAGAAAAGAGGAGTGACAGTATACGAATCGGTTGTGATTACAAGGTCGGAAGAAGACACATCAAATGGAATAATTGCTCCATCATCGAAGGATTCAACACCAATTCCTTTTGGTATTTTTTTTATTTTTATTCGACTGGTAATAAAATCTAGTAAGATGTCCATCTTTTTCCCCCCTTGTCCCATGTCAAGTTCGACGATTCTGTTCTCAGTTGTTTTTTCAACCATGAATTTTTGCCCACCACTTGATAACAACGATGTCGAAAACCACTTTTAACATGACTCTTAACCACTACAAAAAAGGAGCATGTTAACGAATGTCTGACAGATATTATGATTGGGTGATACACAACGCAAACATTGTAACTATGGATCCAAGTAATGAATCAGCTGAAATGCTTGGAATTACAGGAGATAGGTACACTTATGTTGGTGAACACAAATCAAAACTTTTAGAAAAGGCAACTTCTGTTTGGGATGCCGAAAAGAAAACTATTATCCCTGGTTTCATTGACCTTCATACTCATCTTTGGAAGGAAGCTTATGTAATATCCATCGATCTTGGATCCTTTCAAACATATGAAGAAGTGATTAGAAATCTAGAAACGGAAGTTAAAGCGAGAAAACCTGGAGAATGGGTTTTTGCTTCAAATTGGGATGAATCTAGATGGGAGGACCGAAAGGAGTTTCTTACAAAAGAAGCTCTTGATGCCATTAGTCCCCAGAATCCTTTATATACTCATAGAGAAGATGGTCATTTAGTAGTAGCAAACTCACTAGCTCTTGAGAAGTTACCAATTTCTGAATCCCATCCTGGTGTTGAGAAAGACTCTTCAGGAAAGTTCACTGGAATTTTGAAAGATGTTTGGCTCGATTTGACACCGTACTATAAACAACTTATTCCTGAGAGCATAGAAAAATCTGTGTCTATAGCTGCTTCCAAAGGGATAACAGCTGTGGTAGATAATCTTACAATTATGCCTGGGGGTCAACAAAATATAATCCGAGCTTATCTTCAGCTTGATTTAGCAGGTAAATTACCAATCCGTGTCTTTCTCAATCCGACACGTGAACTCATGGATGAATTCACAAAACTAGGGCTAAAATTAACTTGGGGTTCTTCAAAAGT
>JAEOTY010000068.1 GCA_016839625.1 Candidatus Hodarchaeota archaeon | reverse complement strand
CCAATCGTACCCTAAAGGGAGGTAATTGTTCACTAGATCGGGGTGAGTATAATCCACCCCTGAATCTAATATAGCCACTGTAATATCAAAAGAACCCTTATTCACTTCCCACGCTGACTCCATATCAATTTTATTAAGAGACCATTGATCTCCCCGTTTTGGATCGTCTGGAATATATTCGACTTTCTGGTAATAGTTTGGTTCAAAATACTTTATTGCGGTAATTTTTTTTGCATAATCAAAGAAAATATCCGTGATCTGATTTATGGGTATTAATACCGTATAGATATTTGATTCGGGAATGGAGGTCAGTATTGAAATATTATTATCGAATAAATATTCCGTAATTCCATCAATAGAATCTGTTTCATTGATCTTGAGTATATACTCCATCATTTGAATTCTTGAAGGATGATTAACAAGTACGACTAAGATTCCCATTAAAATAGGTAAAAAACGATTAATTTTCATTTGTTAGTCCTACCCTTGGACTAAAAACCCTTTTTTATAAGCAATCACTGTGCCTACAGCAAGGACACCGACTAAACCTATTAGTAGCGTTGTTCCTGTAATGAGACCAAAAAATTCCCTTTGAATTTGTACCTGCGATTTCTCAACAATAAAATCTATCTCATATTCCCCCTCATTACCTAGTTGGTCACTTATCCACAGATTAATTGAGTGATTTCCAATTTTCTCTGGTGCAGCCAAGATGAAGTCATTCGTACCGTTAAATAATATTGTAGTAAAATTAACCTCATTATTCCATTTGTAAATCAGTGAATAAACCTTTTCAGAACAATTAAATTCAATAGACTGTCCTAACTTGACTTTGTTTAAAGGGATTATCCCTGTTATACTTGGAGGATTGTTATCTACTACATAGTGATACCTGTACACTATCCATTGCTCTGAGATGTCTTGTACCCATATCGTGAGATAATATTCTGTCGAAGCGTCAGGCACAATTAACGTTGTCTGATTCTCATTCTCATTCCATTGATAAAACGTCGCGATTGTTTCCCCTTCAAAAGTTAGATTGAAATCTGAAGTGTTCTTAATCAAAGAGTTCTTAATCAATGATTTTGTAAAACGAATCCATTCCCGTCCTGTGAGGGCATTGAGCTTGTTTCGGGGATCAATTTGGGGCTCTTCGTCCATTTCCAACCGTTATAATTCAAGTGGGGTCTTGTTTAAAAAGATTTAAACTGATTTGATTTCCATTTTCCAAATATCATGAAACTCCAATGTCTCGTTTTTGATGTCGACGGTACTTTGATAGACAATACAGAAGTCATTATTCGCTTATTTCAGGGAATCGTTGAACGATACCTTGGTAAAGTAATGTCAAAACAGGAAGTTCTCGCTCTTTGGGGTCCTCCTGGTGATGAGATCTTCCGAAAGATATTTCCTCCTGATAAAGTTAAGCCTGCTTGGGAGGAATTCCTTCAAGAATACAGAGATCTTCATGATACAACAGGATTTTTCACTAAAGAACAATTACTCGATATACGGAAAAAAGTTCCTTATGTCACCATCTTTACAGGCAAAAGTAGAACTACTATGGCAATTACTTTAGAAAAACTTGGAATTATTGAAATTTTTGATCTCATATTGACTGGAAATGATGTTGTTCGTTCAAAACCTTATCCAGATGCCTTATATCAGATTATTAGTTCCTTATATTTGAATAAAAATGAAACTCTTTTCATTGGTGATAGTCACCTTGATATTATTGCTGGTAAAACTGCGGGCATTAAAACCGCTGCTGCGCTTTGGGGAGCAGTAGAAACTCAGAAGCTTTTAGAAAGTGGGCCTGATTATGTTTTTAAAACCCCTCAAGAGTTTATAGACTTTGTATTTTCATGAGAAAGGTCAGGTTAAATGGATTCTCGATTAATTGAAGAGAAATTTCCCATTCGTGAGATAAGCGAGTTAGCAATCCCCGAACGAAGTAGCTATAAACCAATCTATCAAATTTCCAAGTGGTTTGCCAGACGTTCCTCTTCAACTTTTCGAGCAATTCTATTGGGGTCAATTCTTCCATCTTCGTCTGATCTCATGAACAATTTTTATGCTGGACATGATTTCTCTAATATTACAATAATTGATCCTTTTGTGGGTGGAGGAACAACAGTCATTGAAGGCTTACGATTGGGTGTGAATTGTATTGGTATTGACCTCAACCCTGTCGCTTGGTTTATTACTAAAACCGAAGCTGAATTGATTGATCTGAAGGAACTCAAGAACCTTTTTCAAGATTGTGAAGAAAAAATCAAGCCTCAAATTAAGAAATGGTATTTAACTGAATGTCCGATTTGCAAATCCCAAGCTGATATCATCTATGCTCATTGGGTTAAACTTGTGCCCTGTGGGACATGTGAAAACGAAATTCCATTATTTAGAAATTTTGTTGTTGCTGTGAAAAATAAAATAACCTCAATCTTATGTCCCTCGTGTGACACTGTTTTTGATCACTTAAATTCAGTCTCGACCTTAGTAAGCTGCCCACAATGCCTAACTGAATTCAATCCCCTAATTGGGAATCGAGTTGGACGCAACGCTTGTAAATGCTCAAGCTGTGGTAATTCAACGAATATTCTAGGCTTTCTTAAATCAAACCAAAAAATTCTAAAAAGTAAATTGTACGCTATAGAGGGGTTCTGTCCAAATTGTGCTGATGACGATGATCCCGAGTCTCCTCTTAGAAGCACAAGATATAAATTTGTCAAGGGAGTTTCCAAAGCTGATATTGATCTTTTTAACCAAGCAGAAGACCAATGGAAACATTTTTCGGCTAAAATTTTGTGGCCAAAAGAGTTAATCCCTTCAGGAGTAGCTAGTAAGACTCTAAACAATCATAATTACAGAAAATGGGTAGAATTGTTCAATGGCCGACAATTATTAGCTCTCGCGACAATTCTCGACTACATTCGAAAGATTCCGAATATTAGTTGTCAAGAAATGCTTTTGGCCGCATTTATAAATCTTTTAAACCATAACAATGTCTTTACAAGGTACTCTCCAAAAGGTCAGAAGGTTGAGGGTATCTTTGCTAGGCATGACTTTCACCCCCTCTCCACCTATGCTGAAAATAATGTTTGGGGAACAAAATATGGAAGAGGAACTTGGTCGAAATGCCTTAAACGCCTTCTGAAGGGAAAGGAGTATAATCATGCTCCTTATAATTATTCAAGAAATCCATCACAAAACGGAAAAACAAAATCTATTTCAGGAAAAATTGATGCTAAGATAATCCTCAAGCCTAACGCGTCTTTTCCATCAGATGGAACTAATTTAATG
>JAEOTY010000468.1 GCA_016839625.1 Candidatus Hodarchaeota archaeon | reverse complement strand
CTGATACAACTATATTTATAATTAAAAGGGTTGTTGGTATTGCATACTCAATATTATCTCTTGAAATGAGTTTATTTTATGTCACTGCGTTCACAAATAGGCGAACTCTTTGGGAAAAATACATTCCCTTTTTCTTCGGTATCACTACGGGAATTTCAATTGCAATTTTAGGAATGAGGGAAACGAATCCTTGGTTTTCGATCCTTTTGATAATTGCATACATCACACCTTTAATTTTAATAACAATTCTCGTTATAAGAATTGTAGTAAGATCTTATCATCTTTTGAAAGAGGATCAGCTTACCATTGAGGATAAAGGGTTTATCAAAACACTTGTAGGAACTGCTTTGATTCTATTCATGGGCGCTTTAGGCGATCTTACGTTCTTTTGGTTAATTATTCTTATTGGTGTTGACCTATGGCCTTTTATTGTATTACTCAGTGGAATCATAACACCATTATTACTCATCTTAGCTATTTTTCTCATTAGAGCTGTGTTTTTGAATATTGAAGAAGCTGATATTGTTCATTTGATGAACTTATTAAGCTGAATTGAATCTCCCTAGGTTTGCTTTGAAGGACAAGGAGTATCGCCATAAGAGCAGAATACGCAACAATCACCTTGCTTAGGCTTTAACAAAAATTGGCAATTACTGCATTTATGGAATACAACGCACCGATCAACAGGCATATTTAAGACTTCAGAGAACCCACAATTAGGACATTTTAAAGTTGAACTTGTTTTCATAAAATCAGGAAAACCGAATCGAAACAAAAATATGAATTTTACTATACGAAAACATTAAGCAGACTTTTAGACATATAGACTTTTATTCCTCAGTTGGTCTTCCTGCTGTTTCAACAAATTTGATTCTTTCACTAATTGAAGGATGAGACATAAAAAAGAGAACTTCCCACCATGGTGGATCAATGTCAGACAGATTTTGGTCAGCCATTTTAATAAATAGGCTCTTGACAGTGATAGGATCAGAAACAACAGTTAGTGCAAACCTATCTGTTGCTCTTTCTACTCTTCTAGAATACCAAAGGCTTGGGATGTTTATAAAAAACACATTAATAATCCAGAAACATAAACCAAGTATTGGAATAGTGCTAACATCCGATATGGCTGTTGAATACATAAGGAGAGTTGCAAGTGGTGTAAACAATATGTGTGTGATTAAAAACATGAAGAAGGTTGTCAAACCCCAAAGAACGAGTCTTTTTTGTAGATCGTGATGCTTGAAATGACCTATTTCATGAGCTAGAATCCATTTAATCTCATCTGTTGTATATTTTTCCAAAATTGTGTCTGCAATAATTATTCTCCGAGTAACACCCAAACCCAAAAGAGCCGCGTTACCAACGGTCGCAACTTCTCCTAATCGCCAATTGAAAACCCCTGTAGTTTTAACTCCCATTTCTTGTGCTAATCGGGTAAGTTCAGATGCCAACTCGGGGTGAGTGTCTTCTAAAGGATCGAATTTATAAAAACGGGGAAGAAAAACAATCGGAATTAAAAAAGACATAATTAAAGTGAATACAATAACCGCAATTGTGCACCAAAACCACCATACATCTGGAAAGATCCTTAAAAACCAGTAAAAGCCTTCAAATAAGGGGAAACCTATTATAAAGCCAATGAGCTCCCCCTTCACATAACGAATAAACCATTTTTTGTTTGTTAATTTTGATAACCCATATTTTCGTGATAAATTTGAAAAGATGTATAAAGAGATTGGTAGCTCCACTAAACTAGTAATTAAGAAGCCCATTATGAAGAATATTCCAACAACAATGAATGGATCCTCTGAAATAAATTGGTAGAGAAAATCCCGAAAAATGATAGTTATTCTTGAAAGCAAGATGATAATTGCTACAGAAAGAGAAATGATCATCAAAAAAAGGCTTAGACGATGAGAAACACGTGTATAGGAAAGTGCTAATTCTCGACGATCTGGATCAAAATCAGTTACTATATTTGGCTCTACGGGGAGGGAATCATTAGACTTTTCTAGCCTCACTTGGTCTATAGGGTAACTATCATTCAATGTTTACTCCTCTTTGGAAAAACGTAGATTTTATGACTATAATCAATTCTGGAGATTTTTAATTGCTAGTTTTTACATGCCTTTGAAAAAGGGTAATATGAGACGTTGCAGGGACAATTACTTTCTCTGAAAGATCAATACTCCTTGTTTCCAACTCTTGATAGAGAAATTTCAAAGATTGCTGATGAAAATCCTCTGTAATAGCGCGTTGATGAGAAAAGACACGATCACGAATGAATTTCACAATATCATTAAGAATCATTTCTTTCTGGCCATTAATTTTGAGTTTATGGTAAAACCATCCTCTTTTAGATAAAAAAATAGTTATTTCTTGACGAATAAGATTTCCACGGACTATATGACGGTACCCTGATTCGGAAAGCTTGTTATAATAAATTTTAAAAGGAATCGTTTTATGATAATTGACGTACGCATCTAGATTGGCATAATAACCATTTTTTGTTAATAAATGTGTTATATTTCTAATGATTTGAAATGGATCTGACAATAAGTGGAGTACATGGGATGTGAAGACGAGATTAAATTGGTTATTTGTAAAAGGCAACGCTAAACCATCTGCAACAATTAAACACACGTTTTTGAGAGGATTGACTTTTTTTCGGCATTTCTGAAGCATTTTCTCTGAAATGTCAATTCCAATTAAATCAACGTTAAGTTTTTCCGATATCGGAATAGCTAATCTACCAGTTCCAATACCAATGTCGAGTAATTTATCTCCAGGACAAATTTCAATCCTTTCTCGCAATGCGACGATAGTTTGATTCATCAGCTCATCAGGAATGGCTCGTGTATAGTCGTAAAAATGTGATGCCCAATCAAAACACGCATTAGAGGAATCCATCATCAAACCCTTGTTTGAACCTTTGAATAAAGTTAAAACCTCTCTATTACTGCCAATATTACTAACTATTTATGGATCGAGGTATTTCGATATTTCAGTTGAAATCCTTATTAGATTGTTCTTATTTTTCAAACATCAGATAAAGATTAGAGAAATTCAGAATTAGTAGCTAAAATTCACATCCAAAGATGGAATTAATCCTTATGAAGCTATATAACTCCTTGACCCGAAAGAAAGAAGAATTTATCCCTATCGAGAAAGGAAAAGTCCGTTTTTATTCGTGTGGGCAGACTGTGTACGAGGATGCGCATATTGGTAACGCTAGAACCTATTCCTATTGGGATACTTTGGTTAGGTACCTCCGTTGGAGGGAATATAAAGTCTTTTGGGTTCAAAACTTTACAGATGTTGGCCATTTAACAGATGATGCAGACAGCGGTGAGGATAAAATCATACGTACCGCGATAGCAAAAGAAATTCAACCAATGGTATTAATAGAAACCAAAATTCGGAGATTCTTTAAAGATATGGATGCTCTTAATATTCAACGAGCAGATATTTATCCACGAGCCACAGCAGAAGTACTAGACATGATAGAATTCGTTAAGGATTTATTGGAAAAGAATTACGCTTACGAAGTAAATGGATCAGTCTATTATGATGTAACAAAATTTCCATCCTATGGAGAGCTTAGTCCGTCAAGTTATTCAGAAGAAACTGCAGGGGCGCGGATTGCAGTTAACCCTGAAAAACGGAACCCACAAGATTTTGCTTTGTGGATTCGAGCTCCTCCTGAACATTTAATGAAATGGCCTTCTCCTTGGGGGCTTGGTTACCCAGGATGGCACCTTGAATGTTCTGTTATGTCTCAAAAGTATCTTGGGGTTACTTTGGACATACATGGAGGCGGAATAGATCATCTTTTTTTGCATCATCCTAATGAAATTGCTCAATCCGAAGCGCGGACTGGGGAGAAGTTCGTAAATTACTGGTTACATGCTGCTTTTCTCACTGTTGAAGGAGAAAGGATGGGAAAATCTAAAGGTAACTTCATTCTCGTCCAAGACCTCCTTGAAGAATACGATCCAACGCTGGTCCGCCTCTTCTTGGTCAATTCTCATTATAGAAAAAGTGTAGATTTCAATCGTGACGCACTTGCTCAAACTCAAGTCCTTCTTGATCGGATTAAAACCACGATTGCTGCCATTGATCAAGCACCAGGCGGGGATAACTCAAACTTGAGTACCGCAATCACTCAAGTTGAAACTGACTTTATTTTGGCAATGGATGATGATTTAAATACCGTTGGAGCTATTCAAGCCATCATGCAGTTTATCAAGAAGGTTAACGCTTCTTTAGATGACGAGAACACCCTCTTGGAAGAAGCTAAAACCAAAATTATTACTTTAACTGGTATTCTAGGCATTAGACTTGAAAGTGATACTCAACAAGGAATGGTTTCCATTTCTTCTTTGGTTGACCTTCTAGTCAATTTGAGAGATGATTTACGTGAGGCTAAGCAATATGACCTTTCAGATCAACTTAGAGCAAAGCTGCTGGACAT
>JAEOTY010000467.1 GCA_016839625.1 Candidatus Hodarchaeota archaeon | reverse complement strand
GTATCATTCCCTTTATATCACTACTTACCTGATTTTATTTTTACAAAAAATACAGTATATCGGAAGAATATAATTTATTAAAATGAAGGTAATTAGAAGTAAAGGTTTTTTGAAGGAATTTAAATAAATTTTTAACCAATATTGTTAAAAGTAAACATTCTTGAATGATTTGAAACCATATTTCTTCATTGTTATATTTTATAATTTTGTAGCAATATCTTTGACAGTAAGTTCCAAACATAGAGATTGAACAGTTTCGTGAGGAACCGACTTTGGGATCTAATCAGATAATTCGTACAGGTGTTCAGTCGTTAGACATGTTCCTTGGAGGGGAGGACAATCCTGGAATTCCAAATAAGAGTGTAATTCTTGTACTGGGTGAACCTGGCACCAAATTTGAATTATTCACCCAACAAGTGCTGTTTGAGATGTTGAAATCAAAAGCGACAGAAAAAGTCATCTACTTGTCTTATGATGGCAGGCCTAGTGAAATTGTTGAGGAAATGGAAATATATAATTTCCATCTTCAGCCATACATGGTAACTGGAGAGAAATGGCAATTCATGGATGCTTTTACTGCTAGGATAGCTGCCGAAGGAGCTGTCATCGGGTTACAATCTCTCCCTGGAGTAGATTTTAGAAGTGAACATGCGCAAGATTCATTAAGATACTTTACGAGGTTGTTTATTCCAGAATTACTTCAATACGACAAAGTTTGCACATGTATCCATTCAATATCTTCATTAATTCGTTCTAACTCAATAGAAAGTGTTAGCATTGCCATTGAAACCTTAAAACATGTTGTGAGAGGACGAGAATCAGGTATACATTTTATATTAATGGTCAAGAATCTGCACGATCCCACAGTTGAGGTATTGGCATCGCATTTATCCGATTTTGTCTTTGATATTTCTTTTGGTCGGGTTGGGAAAGGAAAGATAGCTATCAATTTTTCAGTTCAGAAGTCTTGGAAGAGTATACTCTTACCAATCTCCGTTCCAGTGAGCGTAGATAGACGCGGGATTCGTCTAGAAACGACTGTACGAGTCTAACAATCTTGCTAGATTCCACCATAACCAATAATATTATTTTTGTAACCATAATATGAATAAAAAGGTTTCTTTTTATTTGCTGTTTCAATAAAAAGTATTTCTAGGTTAATGTAAATATTTAATAGTTTGGCTGAAATCAACCTATTGTGTTTTACACTGTATTAGAAAAACCTAAGAAAACACCGAGGAGCGGTTACTTATGTATGATGTTGATCCTCTAGCCCTTCCTTTTGAGTTTAAGGGATTTGGTTCTAAAAAGGAAGTTGGTTGTCTACTCATCCATAGCTTTACTGCAAGTCCAAGTGAAGTTCGACCATTAGGTGTATTTTTGAGAAATTGCGGATATTCTGGAATTGCTCCATTATTACCAGGACACGGGAGTGATCCAGATGATTTAAGACAGACTACCTGGCTGGATTGGTACTCTGATGCAAGAGAAGGTCTTTTTTATTTATTGAAAAATTATTCCAAAGTTATTGTGATTGGGGTTGCTTTGGGAGCAGTATTAGCAACAATGTTATCTGCATCTCCAGAAAGAGAACAAATCAGTGGTTTAATTCTTATTCGACCATCCCAACATCCACCATCAACAATAGTTAAAACTGTATTACCTTTCCTTAAATATATCAAAAAAGATTTTGAAACAGTGCCAGAGTGGGAGATGGAAAGTGATAATGAACTAAAAAAGAAGAGAGGGCAGTTTTACTATGCAAAAAGACCAACAAAAGCCTTAATCGAATTATACAGAGTTATAGGATTCACAAACAGGCGACTGGAACTCATAACACAACCAACATTAATTATTCACCATGTGAATGATAGTCTTTCTCCAGATTTCATTTTTGATCAATTAACGAATTGTCCCATCAAAGAACGCTGGACCCATGAAAAGGGTGCTCGTTGGTTTTTCTATTCAGAAGAAGCCCAACCAGCTTTTGAGAAGATAGATAGCTTCATTGAATCTAATTGCATCAAAGAGAGTAATGAGGAGCAATCAACTTAGAATTTGGGTAGAGCGGATAAAAAGATGGTGCATCATCTAAATCTCTTGGGTAAAAGACGATAGAAAATACCTATAATAGGAGCACCTAAACGAATAGGAATTGCCCAAGGAATAATTGGAAAAAACCGAGGAACCCGAGTACCCCATACCTTCCCAGGGTTAAAAATTTTGTTAGGATCGATTTTCTTTTTCAGCTGTTTCATTTGCGGTAATTTTTTCTGATAAATTAACCCTGAATAAGGACTAAACCAAAGCCCCCCACTATATGGTTTTCCATTCCAGCGACGAGCAATTTGAAGAATGAAAAAGAATCTTAACCAATGTAAAGTATATGGAAAAGAACCAATAATTGGTATGGATTTGCTTCTAAAATCAGCAGGAAACCATACAAAAAGAATACTACCATCTGATGTAGATAGAATTTCTGTTGCGTATGATTCTTTCCTAAAACGTTTGGATATTGTTTTAACAACTTTCTCGAGGTGAATTGTGGGAATAATTAACTCGGCTACTATTAACGAAGGACCTCTTCGTTTCAATTTAATCGTATAGAAACGTTCACTCCAGAATTTCTCACCTAGATCACTAGAGAGTATAGAAAGTTGATAATTATCTGATATTTCATTAAACTTCTCCTGATCCCAATTTTCCTCCAGAAAACTCATTGAAATGACCCCTCCAGTATGATCTTGTGAATCCCAAGAAGATTCATTAATATCAGAATCTTTCCAGAGTAAATTTTGAAGATCATCATAACGTAAAAAAAAAGGAAATAAGTTTTGATAGACTGGGATTGCTCTCAATAGATGATCTTGCTGAGTAGACGATACAGCCACATGAACCATTTTTGAAACAGCTTTGATTTTAATACTTAACTTCCACAGGATACCTAAGCTTCCACAACTACCAACAAAGTTTTCAGGATTATCAAGATGAAACTCTCTTCCCTCCGTTCCAATAATTGTGATGCTTTCAACGCTTTGGCCAACACTGCCGAATTTTGATGACCCTATACCATATCCACCTTGAGTTACCCACCCGCCTATCGTTGAGGATGGCGCGGATGAGGGATAAGATTGCAAAGTGAAACCCTTTGATTCCAAAAATCTTCGCAGATGTTCCCACGTCACACCTGATTCGACTTCAACAATTCTTTTTTTCTCGTCTAGAGTGATTATTTTATCAAAAAATGTTAAATTCACAATAATACCGTTTTTTATAGGCAGTGTTCCGCCATATCCGCTTGTTCCTGCACCACGGGGAATAAGGGGGATTTTATAGTGTTCGCACAGAACTACAATCGATTTTAATTCAACAACATTCTTGGGTTGAATGACAGCAAGACAATTGAAATTGAATAATAATCGTAAAATTTTTGGAAGATCGCCAATATCCCGGCCATAAATCAGCCTTTCATACTTCTTGATGAAGATCTGCATTCCTGCTTCTTGAAGAGTTTCAAGACTAGTATAGATCTGTTTTCGCTGTCTTTTCAACGCTAAAAAGTAAAGAAAGAGGATACTTAAACCTAGAAGTATTAAGATCAACCCAAGTACTAGAAACTCATTCCTTAAATAGAATTCTGGTATTAAAAATTGTGGAGTAAAGAAATAAACTAATAATAACACTACCCATAACACAAACCATGTGAAAAGGTTGTCATAAGTGCGCACTAAAGTTAGGCTCCTCTGAGTAGGGTTGACAATTGTAAAATCAGGAGGCTTTTAAAAACATTTGATAGTAACTTTGATTGATGAGTTCAAGTAACTAATTATAACTATTCTTCAATTAGAGAAAGGGCAATTAGAAAAAAACGTTCCAACACAGGTGTACCATATCATTATGAGGAAAAACGCAGTAGAATACATCATGTTTGATTTCGATGGAACCATTGTAGATTCGATGCCATTCTTAGAAAATAATGCAGTTAGTCTTTTAACAAAATATCGCGGTTTTTCTAAGGAATTAGCACGAAAACGCTATCGGGAAACAACAGGTCTTCCATTTATTCAACAAATGGAAATTATATCCCCGAATATCGACAATTCTCAAATTGTTGAGAAGTTCGAGAAAATGAAACTTGAAAGAATCTATGAACAACAACTATTTGCTGATACGAAAGATGTTATTCGAAAATTGAAACAACGAGGATATAAATTAGGAATTTCTAGTGGAACAATTGAATCTATCATAACTAAGTATCTTGAAACCAATGGATTGGATATGGTTGATGACATCCTTGGATGGAGACCTGGTTTTGAAAAAGGTAAAGATCATTTCGACTTTGTTGCAAAGAAATATAAGT
>JAEOTY010000466.1 GCA_016839625.1 Candidatus Hodarchaeota archaeon | reverse complement strand
CCTGTGGCAATCGAAGTACACAATGTGTTTGTATGAGGTGATTTGAAAGTTGCAACAGCCATACCTGCTGATGGGAATAATGTTCCAGTTAGAATTCCTGTTCCAAAAATTACAGCATTATCAGGACCTCGGGGACTAGCGTCAGTTGGAATTGATTGGTAACCAAGATAAACAGTTATTCCGCGTCCACCAAGAAAATTTTCAACAACTCTTGTTTCAATTGTTTGTTTTGGAAGTATTTTCTCTTCTGTGAGATCAAGAGTTTGGAGTTGGGGATTCCACATAGTTCTAAATAATCCTTTACTTGATAATTTATAGTGAATGCTAATAGAATACCTAAATCTAATTTCATTTAATATCTAATTAAGTTTTTCGTACAGTAGAATGACCAAATCGTGTTTATATAGGTTAATGGAATAATATTTAAATATAGATCTTTTTTTGGAAGTAACGGAAGTTTACATTCAATAATCTGCAAAATACTACAATAATATACTAAAAATCCTTGTATGTCAAGATACTTCCTAGAGAGAATATTTAAAATATTTGAAAAAGATTCGGTTTTATTAGAACATAAATTAACTAATTGCACCTAAATGACTTCAGTCGTCTCTCTTTAACGATTGATTAAACAAGGGGGATGTATATGATAGATTTTAGTGAAAAACCAAGTCACCATAATTTACCTGTTGTGTCAAATCCAATTTTGATTTTTGAAGTTGTCGTTGCATTCATTATTCAGGATATAGAACCTAAACCGTTAAACTCCAGTCAGATTGGTAGTATCCTAAATCTGAGTGTAAGCCCCATTCCCAGTATTACCCGATTTCTTAATGAAATAGGAGTAATTTCTACTAAAAGATCTGGTAATTATTGGAATTATTTACTTACTAAAGAAGGTGAAGAATTAGCACATGAGATAATAAATCAAAACAATAATGCAATTCATGCGAAATTGGGAAAATTATTACCTAACTATTATGTTGTCCAAATAATTTTGAGTTATATTCAAGATAATCCCCCTCGAAGTTTAGAAGAGATACTTGGTGAAGTATCCAAGATATTGGGGATATATGATAATATGGAATATAAAAAAGCTGTAAGTACTATTTTTGATTTGTTATTAAATTCCAATTTAATCTATAACTCATCTGATAATAAAATCATGATTGGTTCAAGACCTAATGGTCGTAAAACTCCAACAATGACTTTTGAGAACATTTATTCAGATATTTTGGCAAGAGAGAAAAAATTAATCAATAAAAAATTTGTACCTGATGAAGAAAATGATTTCTATAAGAGAATTCATCATCATCATCTTACTAGAGTCACAGATCCATCAAAAATCTTTGAGATACTTACAATTTTTATTAATGAAAATAATAGACCACTAAGGACTAATGATGTTGCACTTAGATTAAAACACAGTCCACACAGTCCGAGTGGTACAATTAAAAGTATTAGATTTCTGGGGGCAATGCGACTTCTTGTTAAAGGTCGAATTGAGAATACTCAATTCTATAAACTCACAGCAGATGGGGAATTTGTGGCTACAGAATTAATGAATGAAAATTATGACAATGCTTATTCAAAATTAGCTGAACTATTACCAAAATATTATGTAGTTGATGAAATTTTGAACTACATTCAAGACAAAGGTCTTCCATCACTTGACGACTTATATTCTGAAATTTCTGAAATGTTAGAAATCGCAGGTAATAAAGAGTATATCAACGGTTTGAAAACTTTAATGAAAATAATGAGCAAAGCTGGTATAATTCACATTGATTCTAAAAATAAGGTATTAATTAACTCTTCTACTAAAGAAAGTATCTTTTTTCCTTCTATTGAAGGGAAACCACTACCTACCGTAAAGAGAAGAATCAAATTATCCATTTTACAAGTTAATAGAATATTTGGTTCAACTACTATTGAAGAGGATGTATTTAGTATCATAAACAATATTTTTACAGAATCGGAACTCAAAGTAGCACCAATTAAAGGTCAACCTCAAATGTTCTTAACTTTGAAACTGGACAAGGGTCGGGACCAAGATCACTTAATTGGCGAATTAGCTGTTGTTAAGAAAGATGATTTACCTGGAGCTGTCTCTATTTCCACCCTAGATGTAAGAGGGTTAGAATTAGAAGATGATGAAGGTATATATATACCTACTCATTTTATCCTCAAAAAACAGGGCAGATATGCCATTATTTCGTCGGAGTCGTATAGACTCGGACCAACAATAGCATCTCTCTCAACCATTCTAGAATGTTTGCTACCAACAAATAGGTTTAATTTTAAACATAATTATTTAGTAGATCGAGCGAATATTCAAGGTATAGATCGTTTTGAACGCATAATATCCCTTGAAGTTCGGGTTGCCACACAACATTGGGATAAAGCGTTTGCTGAAATGTCACCTCTTGAAGGTCTTGACGATATAATCGTTGAAGCAAAAAATAATTTTGGAGAAATATTCGTCTCCATACGTTATTCTGCTAAAAGAAACGAAAATTTGGGGAGAATCAAAGATTCATTAAATTCATTGAAGAATTGGTTCTTATTAGGGAGGAAAAAAAAGGCAATAAGGAAGGCACTCATAGAAGGAAAAACCGAGTCTGGAGATGGGGGATATATTGATTTATTATATGATAAAGTTGTAGTTTCCGAAGATGTATATGTTGACCAGAATGATACAAGAATGGTTGATAAAGATTCCATTTATGGAGCTTTATACAGAAATATTGATCATAATGAAGATTTTATAGCTAGAACTATGCCTCATGAGGAAATGGAGGAGGAGTAAATTGCATGATCAAGAAATTGAGGAGCTTTATACAAAAGATAGTTTTATCACTAAAATCAGAAGATATTTTAGAAAAAAAATTATGATCAAAGACTTTATTTTAATATTAGTTTTTTGTATTTTATTAGATATAGTACTTTGGTTTTTTGTATCAGATCTGATCATTAGTGGGTTATTAGCTAATTACTCTACAATTTATGGTTCAATGATACAAGTTTCCGGTGGTCTTTTAGGATTTGTAGTAACAGGATTCTCAATAATTACAATAGCATCCAAGAAAAAGATTCTTTCAGAGTATAAAAAAGCTGGGCTATTAGATGAATTAATACAAATGTTTAAAGTGACAATTTATCTTTTAGGACTTGACACTTTATTTTTCATCATTCTTTTGATTTTAAATGATCCTAAAAATTTAATTCTATTTTTTATTTCATTTTGGTTAATAATACTGACTACAGTTTTCTTATATCGTTGTGTTCAGGTAATAGTGAAATTGTCAAAAATCAATGTTGGTTCGTAATCAATAAATGAATATCTGAAAGAAAAAAGAAACATATACTATTGTACAAATTTTAAGACATTTAATTTTATGTAAATCTTTCCTACCTAATCAGTTTAATGGTATTAATGTTTTTTAGAGGTCTATTGGAAATTAGTAATTCTGGATTTCCATTTTTTCTATTATTCATATCGTTATATGTATTATAAGAGTATGTATAAAATTCTGAAAAAAGTTCTCGCATCTCTGGGCAATTACGATTTGACATGAGCCATTGACACTCAAGTGATCCAATAATTTTTTTAAATTCAAGCCATTCTATCTCGTTATAGTTCGGATATAGGTTTCCTTTCTTTGCTACTTTAAAATAAGGTGGATCAAGGTATATAAACATTTTATTATAATCTCTTTTACTGATATTGATAAGAACATCTTTATAGTCCAAATTAGTTATCTCAGCTTTATCTAATAGGTTTGAAAGACAAACCCAAATTTTAGGTTTATTTTCATACCATTTTCGATGAGCTTTCTCCTTACTGTAACCGCCACCAGCTCCATTCGGAGAACAATTTAGAACGATTAATAACCTAACTGCTCTTTCTACTATTTTGAAAGGTTTTCTCTTTTTCCAGTAGTAATAATCATCGCGTTCAATAGGATTAATAGCTTGAATCCATGATACTAATTCGTTTAAGAGGTTTGGCTCCTTTATACATTTTAATAAAGAATAAACCTCAATATCTTTATCATTTAACCACGCTGATTTGACTAGTGTTGATGTTGTGAAAAAGAAATTAGCGAGACCTGCAAATGGCTCAATTAACACATCAATTTTATTTGGAACAACAGAATAAAGTGGAAGATGTTTTTTTCCACTCTTCCCCCCTGGAAAACTCGCAATGGTTTTTCTTGATGAGGGGACGATTTTATCTTTGTTTTTAAGAGAAAGAATCTGATAGTTTTTCATTTACGAAGAAACCAACTAATTTGTCCCTTTTTTATTTCCATATATCCCTAAATCTTAAATTGCGTGTAATTAAAGAGATTCATAACTAAGCTTTACAAAAGTTTTGAATTAATGACTATGCATTGTCAACAAGGATCTTTATTAATCCTTTTATAATCGAAATAAATAACGTCGGATTCTTTAATATCTTCATCAATAAAACATTTCATCAAATACTAGAATAGAGTGTAATGAAGAATTTTGGATTCTTGTGTTCAACCTAAATACAAAACGTCGTCAAACAGATATTTGACGACTTAAATTGAAATAAAAATAATCCAACGAATACAATCTTGTATTGAATTTTTCTTTAATGGTTACTCTTTCCATTCTATTTCGAATTGATTACCACATTGAACGCATTTCCAGGTTTCGATGTTTTTTTCATTTTCACAGTCTATGATTTCAAAGTTTAAACTACCACAGGGACAAAGTGTCCCTTTCGGTGGTTTTCTATCATTTTTCATATTTTTTCATCTAAATCCACAATAAAATAGCATTTTCTAAAAAGTACAATTCAAAAAATTCAAAACATCATTATTTTTGTGTAACCAAAGTAGACTTTTACTTCATGCTCCATCAAAATTCAAGGAGTGAACATAACATGGCCTCAGAACAATCTGATATTATTTCTAGCTCTCCAACTATTGAAGTACCTAATTTTATGACCGACCTGATGAATGTTATTCTCTCCACCTTTATCGTTATTATGATTTGGTACTTATTCTTTCTATTCTACGATTACTTCTTTTCCCTCGGTCTTTTAGGGTTAGTAATCCTATTTGTTGTTATATTATTTCTTTTGCCCTATACTATTAATATGGGTAAACGCTGGTTTGAAATTTGGGGCTATAAAATAGTTTCATGGCGTACAGGCGTGCCATACATGAATTATCGTACCAAATGCCCATTTCTTCAACGAAAGTTTTTTACTTTCTCTTGTAGAGCAGAACAGATTGAACCTTTTAATGAGGCAATTTTTGAGAAATGTCACAAAGAAATCATGTGGGAGGCTTGTTGGCCTGAAAGAATTCCTTCAATATTACAAATGTATGATGAGGCACTTCCAAAGGAGAAACAACGGTTTGCCTTCATCCTTGCTGCAATGAAAGAACATGCTTCACCAGCAGGTATGAAAATGCACGAAGTTCTGACTGATGATAGTTTGGAGCTCGAAGCGCGAGTTTCTGCTGGATATGCATTAGAAGAAATGAGAAATGAGAGTGGAATTGAACCACTGATTGCAATGGTTGGTCAATACGATCAACGAACTGATCAAATGATTCGTGCGATTCTAGCCCGCTATAAGGAAATGGCAATACCCCATTTAATTGATGCGGTTCAGAATTGCGAGGGTGACACTCAGTGTGGGATGTTTGTTGAAATCATGGGAAAAATAGGACATGAAAACAGTATTCCTACTTTAGAAAACCTGTTAACAAGCGATACTATTGGTGAGTATACAAAGTTACAAACAATTTATGCTTTTCAAGAAATAGGCACTACTGAAGCTTTCAGAATACTTATCGCGTATCTTGAAAAAGCATCAGACGAAGAACAAACAATCATTAAGCAAGCGTGTTTAAATCGAAAATTGATAAGTTTTCCATTATTGATAGATTTACTGTCAAACAGAGAAATCACGGAAGAGTATTATGCGCAGATAGGAGATATATTGGCTGGTGTTGATGCAAGAACCTATGATCAATTTTTCACCAAGATAGGTGAATTACAAGGAAGCACTGTTGTTCAAAGCTTAGCAACAACATTAAAAGAAAACACTCCTGACGAAGAGGAATTTTTAAAAATACATGAGGTCTTTGATAAGCATATAGGAATACACGAAAGTCCTAAAGAATTTTAAAGTTATTATTTTGCATAAAAAACGTTTATTTTAGTCAATTTTCAACGGGTTGCTATTAGAGGTTATTTTTCTCTATATTATAACTTAATTAACACTTCTCAGCCCAAATCTTCAATATTATCAATGAAGTCTTTCATGAAAGGTCTTTCTTCGGGATCTACATCATCTAATTTTTTGAGCTTTTTCTCATTAACCGTTCCTTTCATAGTGAACAAAGTGGGACAAGAATATTTAAAGAATATTCAAGACCAACAAGGACCACCCGTCACTAAAACACATTGCTCTGGAGAGCAATCAGCAATAGTTACGGAACCCCCACTAGGACGGTTGAGCGGGGTTCCTGTCCTCTGATAGAGAACAGGGATAGCAGTATGCAACGTCTGACGACGACGTGATGCACGAGATTTTAGAGGGGAAGTATTAAGACGGAAGACACGATAGATGTTGAGAGCGCCCACGTAATCACGGTCAGCAGTAAAACCACAAGAAGGACAATGAAAGAAGCGACCAGATTTAGAGACCGTGAAATCATTGGGAGCACGGACTTTTAACCCACGAAGACCACATCTAGGACAATAACTGGAGGTACCCCAAGGATTGACCTGGAAGAAATGAAGACCAGCAGAAGGACATTTATATGCTAATAATTGGGAGATACGTCCTCTTAGCCAGTTACTTAAACGCCGAGAAAGCTGTTTAGCACCTTTAGGAGTGCCAATGGAGCCTAAATTTTCGAGGATAATGATTTCACAGTTAAACAACAGTGCTTGGGATAGCAACTGGTTACAGAGAGTATGGGCAAGCTCGTTGCGATAGCGGTCTAATTTACGCTGAAGACGATGATATTCGGAAAAGCGACGACCTTGGGCACACCATGTTTTAGGATAGCGATCTAATTTACGCTGAAGCTTAGCACTATGCTTGTAAAGACGCTCAATTTTCCGATAACGCTTCGGCGTTAACTTGAGAAAAGAGGGAGGGGTAATTTGATACCCGGCTTTGTGCACGACCAGGGTAGCAAGATTAACCAAGCCTAAATCCACACTTAACGCCCGAAGATCACGGAGATTACTAAGATTCGTTTTCGGTGACTTATTCTCATATCCCCATGGAAATTGAAGGATGAATGGTGTTAGACCTCCTTTTAAAGTCTGCTGACGCAATAACGGTCTCTGAGGGTGAATTTTTGTAGCAGGTTTAATTTTCTGCTGAATAGCTTGTGGGAGAAGAATTGTCCCTTGGATCCAGTGCCAATCAGATCGACTGAAAGGTACAGCATTCACAGGAAGCTTGATTTCATAAATGATTTTTTGCCCATTACACCTATAGTGAAGCATTTGGTCATCATCAGGACCATATGGGAAAATAAACTTATAGAGGACTGGTTGCACAACATCAGTATAACAAAGGGTCCATACATCTATTCCATACTTGAAGTACCAGCGTCGAAGCAATCTGAGCGTTTGACGGATCAAGGCATGACGCCAGAATCGCCCTTGCATTAGCTGAATACTTAACGCTACCTGCTTTGTTAGTCGATTCAGGTTACCTTCCAGGCCCAGTTGCACAGTAGCATTAAGACAGGAATAAAAGCAATCCTTCCGAGGTTGTTGAGAGCGGAGAATACGACCCACTCGTTCCGCCACCCCCCGTCGAAAGCGAGAGGGCAAATAAACCATTTGATAATTCAATTGCAGTTGGACTTGCTTCTCATCGACGATTTTATAGGCTTTATTAGACGAATGACCGAGTTTTTCAATCCAGTCTTCAGTCCATAATTCCTGGAGAAGCTGTTGTGCTGAGAGTTGGACTAAATCATGAAAATGCTGGAGAGAAGCATGATGACTATTCATAGGATCTAGTTTGAAGCTATAAGCTCGCAGATTTTGCGAAATCATCCGTCACCTTGTCTGACTAAACAATACAAAAGTATCTGTAGTCTTTAATCCTTCAGTACTATCTTCCATGTTTTCAAGTGAGAAAAACTTTTTCAGAAGCAGCTAGAACACCCAAATCTCCATCTTCTGACTAGGGAAGTGAATTATCTTCAACTGTTTAGGAACACGATAATTCTGTAACATGGTTATCTCATTTGATCATCTCAATCTTAAGTTTATTAAATCAGGGACGACACCCTAATTTCCAAGAAATTGTCAATTGAGAGGAGTTCATGTGAGACTCATATCAAATACAACAAAATTAGTATGAAAATTGAAGCTCGAGACGGTTTCTACAGAAAGAATGATCTTAAAGGCATCTTAATAAGAAATTAATTGCTTTTTATCGGAGTACCAGATATTTGACGAAGTAAATTTATTAATTAAAACTTGCTAACAGTATCTTCCTCTAAAATCAACTAATCTGAATACAATAAAGACTATCGTAATAACTTTGGATAGGTGAAGATTAATGACAATTACCATGATCTTTTTTGAATCAGCTATGGAGCTAATTCCCAACTCTCATCGTAAGCATCCTCTAGTTCGAAAAGAGTGGCAAAGGAATGTGAAAAAGAAAAACCGAGGGATCTTATTAGATGGTGCTTTACACAGACCGATATTAGACTCAATAGAGAGGGCCGAAAAGCGAGGTAGGCCTGATATCATTCATCATTCACTTATGAACATAGTCTATTCCCCCTTATTCAAAGAAGAAAAGATTTTAGTCTTTATTCACACTCGATCTGATCTCTGTATTCGAATTCCCTCCAATTGGAGGGTACCAGTGAACTACAACAGATTCTGTGGACTAGTTTCGCAACTTTTGCTTAACAGGAGAGTTCCTCTTTCAGGTGATCCGATCCTGACTGTTCAACATTGTACCTTGGAAAAACTTCTTCAACAGTTTGATGATTCAGAGATTTTCCTTTGTGATACTCCGACAGAGAAGTTAGAAAAACAATTTCCAATCAAAACTCTGTCCGATCTCTCTCTTTATTCTTCAAAGGTCTTTTTAATTGGAGGGTTCCAACATGGGGAACCAGAATTCCGTTCATTAGAATCACCTACTTCAACACAAGATTGGACACTTCTTACATTATATGACGAAGTAAAACCCGCCTGGGTGATTGCAGCCAGACTCATTCATTGGTTAGAATTTGGTGGTTATCAATGGTAATTAGAGTACTTATAGCTAGTACAAATCCTGTGAAAGTTCGTGCGGCTCGTGCGGTTTTTTCATGTTTTCATGAAGAAATCACTTTTTCCAGTCTTAAAATGCAGGAGATTGATTCTGAATGGGATCGCTTAAAATCACAACCCTTAGGTGAGGATGAAACTTACAAAAATTCTAGATTACGAGTAAAATATATTCGTAATTCCAACCCAGAATTTGATTTCTATGTCGGGATTGAAGGAGGAATTGTACTCACACAACAAAATCAAGCCAGAATAGTTGTTTATTGTTCAGTTGGTACTCATTCAGTCATCGAGACGGTAAGAGGATGTGAAATCCCCTTACCAAATAGATGGTATGAGACATTGGTATCTGTTCGAGAGAAAAGATCTCTTCAATTAGAGCTAGGTGATCTAGTTGCAAAAATCAGTGGTATTCCCAATATTAAACAAAAAAATGGAGCCGTAGGTTTTCTAACTCAAAACATCGTTACACGATTTGATATTTTATATCAAAGTATGATGATGGCACTCATCCCTTTCTTGAATCCTACACTCTTTGAACTTAAAGTGAAGTGAAAGAGTACAAAAAGAAAAATCATTAAAACAGTGTATTGTTCATTTTAACCTGAACTTATTGTACTTCAATTTGAAATGGATTTGTTATTTAATGAGATCTATTCATCCAATCAGCAAACAATCCAAGATTCCCAAACAGGTTGAACAAATCAAGCACTGGTTAGACTTATTAAGGTTAGAATATGTTATTCTATCTGATTCCCTCGATGGAAGCTATACGTTTCTTCTCCCTATCAAAGAATGTCCCGATATTAATATAACCTTAGAGCATGATTTTACTCATCTTTCATTTTTTTCAAATGGCCTCACATGCTTATCAAAAGAATCTGAAGATGTTGTACAGTCTTTTCTTCGAAAACTATTACAACTCCAAGGTCAGTATTT
Source organism: Candidatus Hodarchaeota archaeon (assembly GCA_016839625.1). Taxonomy (GTDB): domain Archaea; phylum Asgardarchaeota; class Heimdallarchaeia; order Hodarchaeales; family Hodarchaeaceae; genus Hodarchaeum. The sequence continues at coordinate 1,150 of JAEOTY010000466.1, read as the reverse complement.
TACTAGCAGAATTATCAGTACAGGCCCCCACGAGCATATTCGAGTATTTGTCGGCTGTCGTTATGACGAGATGTCTATGTACCGCTTTGCTAGAAAAATTCGGGAATTGATTCAGTTCGTGAAAGAGATATCGGAGCTAATTGAGCACCATAAAATGAATGAACTTTGGCGTGATACCGAGCAAGAACCGAAATTTCCAGAAATTGATGTTCGGGAGAGAGTTCGTTTCCTTTAAATCATTTTTAAAACGGTTTACTACGCCAACTTAGAATAGTTTCTATCCAACAGACTATTACAGCAAATAAACCGAAGATGAGAGCAAAAACCTCTCCTGTAGAGAAGGGAAATGTCAAGAAAAGGATAACATATCCTAAAAACAATATAGAAACGAAAATAGCATAGAAGAAGAATCGAGGGAGAGTAAAGTTTCCCACCATCACAAATTGCTTTAAAGCTCCGATGTCAATCTTTTTTGTCACTTCATAGTTACCAAACCGATTCTTCCGAACTATCCCTAGCGTCTCTAATTTTTCTAGATGGTAACTTGAAACACTAGGAGAGGAAAGATTTAAACTTCGTTGGATTTCCCGGACTCCTGCAGCACTTTTCTTTCTAATTAAATAGAAATAAACATCCAGTGTAGTGCCTTTAATAACGTTTTCAAGGTTTATATTCGAAGATTCTTCACCTTGATCATTTTGATCATCAGAAAAGCCTTTAACTCTCCTCATCATGTTTCTTGTGTATTGATGAACCATTCTAAATCCTTCAAAAAAATGTATTCTTTCACTTATCAACCAAGAATCATATAGCAATATTCAAATAAAACAGGAGTGGTGTTGTCACCTACCCTTTCTGAGGATGAATATTAACAAACAATACTAAAGGAGTTCAACCATCAAATGACCTCACGACCTGCTGAGGCTGAAAAGATAGATTCACTTCGTGATATCCTATCTTCCCTTGAGACCACGGCTCAAGTGAAACCAGAAATTGAAAAGTTTGTCATGTCTCTCTCAAACAGACTTCTTAGCTTAACTCGGGATTATTACGCTAGCTTAGTATTTCTATTTACCACACCATTATCATTTCATCAAAGGTTAATCTTTATGCAATTGATTTCAATCTATCCCAAAGGAAGTTCAGGAAT
>JAEOTY010000465.1 GCA_016839625.1 Candidatus Hodarchaeota archaeon | reverse complement strand
AAGTAGTGAAGAAGCTAATAAAACGCCTAAAATAATGATCGCTGGAAGAAGATAGGAAAATCCACCTCGTATGCCGATAGTAGTAAGGATTTGTTGGACAGGCATTACCGCATTAGGAATTCCGCCTAGCAAAACACCTCCCAAAAGTATAGTGATCAGATAAATCCCGATGCGTACTTTTCGGGTCATCATTTTGGCGTCAATTAAGATGATGCAGAACAAAAAGGTTACTATCCAGGAGATAAGCATTGGTACTCCGTAAGTTGCTTCAAAAGGAAGGATTTCGGCTTGGGAAAGCATGATCTATTCACCTCTATTTGCCTCTTGGTTGTTTGAGGGAGTTTCCTTTTTTCATTGTAAAAAGATAAGTGGGGAGAACCCCACTTCCAGAATCACGTACCTTTACTTTCTTGGGGAAAAACAATTCGGTTCCACATGCGTGGAAAAAGTGGAACCAGAAATAAGAGGGTTGAGATTATTGGCGCCATAAAGAACATGGATAATTTTTCGAAAGTAAGTGATGACGCAAGAGCAATAGGATAACCAGTTACAATTGCTAAAATACCTGTTCCAAAAGCAAGAATTCGTACCCAATCTTCTTTAGGACGGCGTAGGATTCCGATTGTTACAACACCCCATCCAATTGCTGCAACCCAGCTCACACGTTGTAAAGCCCTAAAGATTGCGTGTATAGTAACGATTGGATCAGGAGAACTACCAGTTGCTGGGAGGAATAGTTTCATGCGATTAGTACTAGCAACACCATTTAAAAAGCACATCACATAAGCGATACCAGTAAGTAAAGCAAAAATTACGGTAATCCATGGAATACCTTCTACATAGTGGGTCATAACTAAAAATATAATTAGATTGGGTAGAAAAATTATTCCCCAAATAGGCATTAACCCCATTTGCATCGCAGGGATAGTAGGCCAGAATCCAGCTAATAAACACAGTGTATTACCGACTATTGCCAATGAAACAGACCAGTCCTCGTCTGTATAAAATCCATAAGCAGCTACAGCGAATAATAACCCACCAATGATACTCAAATCAGAAATAATTGGTAGAATCTCCTCAATTATGATTTCACATCCTTCTTCTGCAATAGGACTGTTAGCCTCCCACCACATGTATGGTTCATATGTTAAGACAAAAATCACCATTCCACCGAACATTCCTACCACAGCTCCCACAATAGATAGGATAAATCCTAAAAGTTGATTTTTTTCCATTAAAGACCACCAAAATTTACGTTTTTCGTAATATACGATATAAGAAGAATGATATAACAACTCTCTGTGGTGTATTAAATACATTTCACTCATTTTTCCACAACAAACAGTTGTAAACTATATAAGGGTGAAAATTCCTTTTTTACAAGGTGAGTTAAAATTAGTGCGCTCGAAGAAATCACTCCTGAAGAGCTTGAAATGTTTGGTTTGTCAAACTATGAATCGCGGGCTTATCTTACTTTGTTATCAAAAGGAATTCGAACTGCAAGAGAAATAGCTGATGAATCTAAAATACCCTTTGGGAGAATTTACGACGTTTTAAGCTCGTTAGAGGACAAGGGCCTTGTGGATACACAGGAGTCAAGACCAAAAAAATTTGTAGCAAAAGGACCGAAAATTGCTCTTAATAACCTTTTAACAATGAAAAAGGGGGAACTCCAATCCCTAACTGACAAAGCAGGTGTAATTGAAGAGAAACTAAGCAGTTTGCACTCGACAAAGCCAGAAGAGAGTTTATTTTGGAGTGTTGCTCTTGGTGAAAAGGCAATCAATCGTTATATTGAAAAGATTAGTGAGGCGGAAAAAGAATTGCATGCAATCATCAATATACGGGTTGCTGCTCGATTACCACAGAAGGATATCATAAAAAATTTGACTAACACAATAGGGCAATTATGTGAACGTGGTGTATCTGTCAAAGTCTTACTAGTTGGGGTAGCGCCAAGAAGTTTAGAAGAAGAATATTTAGCCTCTGTAGCAAAATTTTTCGTTGCTTTAGATAGAGCTGAAGTTAAACACACCCAAATAAGCACAACTGCATTTGATGTTATAGATGGTGAAAAAGTGCTCATAAAAGTCATGAATCCTGTAAGACCTGATGAATTTTTTGCATGGATCTTTGTGTGGCAAAAGAAATTCGCGATGGAACTAAATACAACATTCCAAGAACTTTGGACGAGTCTCAACAGCAAAAATGGCTTCTCTTCTCTTTTTTCACACTAATACAGAAAAATGGATGTTTAATTGATAGGGAAGAAAAATATCAGATTTAACTTCTATGAAGTTATTTTTAAACAGAGCTGGCACGTTCGAGTATTTCTGCAACTAGTCTTGCCAACTGAGGAGTCGCTGCTCTCCTTCTAATTCACGTATTCCTGTGACATCTTGCGTGACTTCTAATGTTCCCTGATAATTCCCATCTTTATTACGAACAGCAAAATAACGAATGTAAATGAACTTCCCATTGGACTGAATCCAAAATTCCGCACTATCTTTCTTTCCGTTTTTGAATACCTCTAAGATTTGATCAACAATATGAACACTCTTTGCAGGATGGCAATTTTGGACTTTCCTTCCAATCACACCTGGACTGCGAGGAAATATACGCTCTGGTGTATCCGAATAGAAGCGGACAGTATCGTTTTCATCGATAAAGGATATTTCAATTGGAAGATGTGTTAATAAGAGTGACACCTGTGAGAGACTTAACTGACCTGTTCTTAATTGCAGTAAGTCAAGCTCTTTAATCCTTTCAGGTTGATGGATGGTTTCAGGTGTAATAGGAATCCATTCCGTACCTGGTGTTACCCATGCATAACCGATCTCTTCCTCTCCATTTCTAACCTCTGCCCAGTCTTTTGAACTTAACAAATCAAGTGCTGTAGGAAAAAGAATAGTTTCTTCCTTGAAGGTTAAATCTTCAATTTGTTTTGTTACTTCTTCTACATTAATATTTGCCTTTTGTCTAAATAAATCCTTTATTTCATCATGCTTTGCCCACATAACTTGAGAGGGGCCTGTGAATCCAGCATCTTCGAGCCTCGGAAAAAGTTGATTCTGCAGTCGGGTATAGTGTATTTCGATTTGTTGAAGTTTTTCAATCAATTCTGGACTAAACTTATGACGAAGATCTGTAATCAACGATCTAGCAACCTCATTTTCTTGCATATACGTATGAACAGGATGGCCCGAAGTTATCTCAGGGCGCTTATGTTGATCCAACGCGTCTTCGAAAATCCCCACGTGGAGATCACACAGTTTAGTTATCTGTTCTGCAGTTAACGAACCTTCATCAATAAGTGCTTGTTCCATGGCTGCTATTTCAGTAGCATCAACATCACCTAGTAATTCATTGAATCGCTTTTGAAGATCATCTAAATCCCCTCCCTCATGTAACTCCAAGATTAAGGCTTTGAGCATTTCCTGCCTTCTTGCACGCTCACTGGTCCAAGCACTTTTGCCTGCATTACCAATCTCAACAAGGACTTGCTTGCTAGTATTTTTCTCAATCCCTTCTGCGAGAGCTTTAAGTAGATCTTATTTAAGAGTATATTTCTAAAGTTTCTTTTTTCTTCTATACTTACACCAAAATTGTTTAAAATGTGGTCCCTTCCAGAAAACGATCTTCTTAGGAAGTGCTCTGAGTCGTGTATACTTTTGAATTATATCTATTCCTAGGATCTTGATTACATTATCAGAATTGTACTTTTTCTGGAGGTTCTCATAACATAATTGGACATCCTTTTGAGCATTGCTGAGCTGGGAAACTGCTTCTATCATAATACCACTATTCCAGAAAGGATTTATGGGGTGGGTCTTATCGATTGTAAGAGACAAGTTTGGATTTCTATGAAGACTCTTTTTCATTATCGATTGATTGTACAGCAGGAACGTTAAACTACACTTTCCACTTTCAATGACGAAAATTAGCGGTTGAATGTGAGGTTTCTTATTTACATTTATAGTACTGCAGTATAAGAATGAAGATTTTGTAAGAAAATGGATCATGAATTCAGGTAAATCACACGTTTGACCGTTGTATTCACAATTAATTTTCATAATTATCTCATCTAGATTCAGAACTTTATAAGGGTTGATTTCGAAGCTTTCCATAAGAAAAATTCTTCAGGAACGATTTCGATGATTGTTCTGCTGATAATAGATAGAATCTGCCAATCTCGTGGTAGATTCCGATTTTCTTTTCGATATTGAGCGATATAGTACGGATATTTCTTCTTGTTAAAAGACCAAATGTTCTCAAAAATTCAGTCTTCCCGTAACTATGGGAGAGGGTGAATTTAATTCTTTTCGATGAATGAAAACATTTAAATTGGTAGTTCTTCATTTAGAGGTGTGAGGCAACCCTAAATGAAATTCAATAGAACTACCAAACAAGCTATTACCCGCGATATTTATAAAGTTTGTGACGGAGAACAAACTAAAGAAATAATAGGGGAATATCACCCAACGAGCACTTGGCAACCTGAAGATATTCTTAAGACAGTCAGTGAGGCCTGTTTGCAGAAAACATCTTTAGAAGACCTCTGTGAGTCACAAAAGAACCCCTCGGTGGATACTGTTCAAAAACGGATCAATGAGTTAGAACTGGATCAAATTGATCAATTAATAAATGGGTGGATAAATGACCAAGTTGGGCGACTGCATTTTCATGGAAATACGCACTTAACCATTTCAGTTGACTTTCATCAGCAACCTTATTACGGTGACCCCTTTCCTGAACGGGTCATCGGCATGAAACGAAAAAAAGGCACAAATTATTGTATTTGCTTCCTATTAGTCTCGATAACGACCGACAAGATCCGTTGTCCGATTAATACAAAGTTGGTGACGAAAACTGAATATAGTGATAAAGTCGGCCTGCTAGCTAAGACCTGGTTCATACTACCGAAAAGTTTTCTCATAAAAAGGGTCTATCTTGATCGCTGGTTTTGTGAGGATCCAATTATTGAGTTTCTGGAGTACAGAGGCCTTGAATATGTTATAGCAGCGAAGAGAGTGAAATCGGTGAAAACCTCCCTCGCTGAGGTGCGGGCGTGTGTTGAACAGCTCGCCACTCTTTCTGACGTGGATCTAGAGGACAAATTTGCATTGGGTCAATGGTGTCGTAAGCGTGGGCTAGATACCTTTAAAGTAAGGGATATTCTTTTGAAAAAAAGAGGCACACCTACCACACTGGTAGCAACTTTTGTCAGGGTCAGGACACATAATCGTGACCCGGCTAGGCGCTGGAGTTATACCTTGTATCTGTATGTTACCAATTGTAGGGTCTCGACTCGATATGTTGTCAAGTTATATAGCAAAAGATGGATTATTGAAACTGACATTCGGTGTATTGGTACTTTTAAGGCTGTCACAAACAGTACCAACCCTCAGCTTCGATCTCTTCTCTTTGGTCTTGCTGTGCTTCTTGATGTTCTGTGGATTGTCTACTCTACATTTACAGCTCGTTTACACGATTCAGTTGGCGATACCTTTATTAATCCGTCATATATCCCCATTAAATAATCAGAACCTTTTCAGTTCACCGCTCGAAGATTTCTTCGTCTTGTACGAGATGAAATATTACCACAGGTGATCTTTCGATGAGGTGATGCGGGAAGACTGAAAAATTTGCTCTTTAAGAATTTAAATTTCTTCGGAGGTTGCATAGAGCCTAATTTCAACGTTTTTTTTGCTCCGCGATTACTCATTTCATTTTTTATTATTAAGTATTTTTCACATGGGTAATTTAAGTTAGGAGATTTGATCAGGCTTTCCCAAGAATTAGCTCATTTATTGAGAAATCTCTTACACTAAGGGATTGTTCGAAAATAAGTTACTTCATGTTTGGAACTTACTTGAAAGAGGGAAAAAAGACCGAGGTTTAAGGATATGATTCCAATGGGGGCAAATAGCATGAGGAACAAGGTGGAGGGAAGGCATTTATTTGTCAGTCAATTAATGCGAAGAGTAAAGTGAATTTTTTTCAAAAAGATCTTTAACTTTGTTGATATTAATACTTGGAACACAGGTATGAATACAATTAGGAGATCTACATTTTTGGGTTGATTCAACCCATTTAATAGCCCATCCTTTCATAATCCCAAAAATCACTCTAAAATCTTCCCCTCTCTCTGTTAATGAATATTTCACTCTGATTGGCATTGTATCACTGATAACTGTTCGTACAACTATTTGATTATCTTCTAGTCTTCTTAAAGACTCTGATAAAACTCGTGCTGATATTTTTCCCCCATCATTCCCTTTAGTTTGTTTTAAAAGGTCAGAAAAGTGCAAATTTTTTTGTGATAGGAGCTCACACAATATGCAAGGAATCCATTTCCTCCCAAGCACTTTAATCGGAAGCATCACTGCACATTCGTCTTCTTCTTCTCCTTCCTCTCCTTCCTCTTCTTCTTCTTTTATGGCTTGGTTCATCATGCTTACCTCTTTAATCAATTATTTAATAAGATTAAAAACTTCTATTAAAGTAATTAGATTATTGAGTTAAATATTTTCCAAATTTTGATTCTTCTTATTAATTCTTCGTATTGAAAAGGATTTTACCCAAATTTGAGTAAAAAGGATTTTGTTTTTAGGGATGAAGATTATCTTATCTTTTCCCTGTTACTCTAATGTCTTTAGATTTTTTGAATGAAATAAATCGATCATTCAAATCTT
>JAEOTY010000464.1 GCA_016839625.1 Candidatus Hodarchaeota archaeon | reverse complement strand
TAAATGAGATTTCTATCTATTTCTTGGCATGGGATTTAATTTGAATCATCAGTGCATCTATCTGGTCTGTGAGTTCTTGTAATGTGCCCTCATTCTTGAGAATATAGTCTACAGGAAGTTGGGATACTTGAATCTCAGTCATATGATTAGACCATCTTTTCCAGTCTTGGTCTGAGATCAATTCATTAGCACGGGCTTCAATTCTCGTTCTACGACTAGCTGAAGATGAGTCTATTCTAATGAATATGAAACCATAAGGTTTAAGATAGTCGATCTCGTTTCTTCTTCTTATATCATCAACTATTATCGAGGATGAGGATTTTTGAACCTTATTAGCTAGATATCTTACCCAGACGTTGTCATCAAATTCCCTCAATAATTTCCCAATCCCTTGAAGAAAATCACGAGTGGGTTCTAGCTCTAACTCCCAGGCAATTTCTCTCATCTTACCAGAAATGCGCATACGGGTAAAACCAAATTTTTTTGCAATATGTGCTCCTGCGGTGGATTTTCCACATCCCATTAGGCCAGTTATTCCGATTAATTGACGCATTTCAATGCTACCTGAAAGAATTGGCTGCCTTATATTGTATCTCTCAAACATTATCGAAATTTTTATTCCCTTCAGATTCATTAGAATCCGCAGGCTTCGTATTTTCACCAGAAGTTGCATCAAACGAGGATAATACCTGATCAAGAGATTCTACTGGTGTTTTTTCGGGTTGATCTGATGTTGAAGGAATCGTAACATCAGGAGCTCTTCGTGATTGGACAAATTTTCGGATAACCCAGCCAATGCCGAAAATAAAGCCCAAATAGAACGCAACAGATTCGACATAATCGAAAATGCCTACAACGCTTGTCAGAATACCCTCAAGATTCCAACTTTTTAGAGGTGCGTCAGGAAACCCAAGCTTATAGATGTCACCAAGAATGTTCGTGATTATCAACACAAAAGCAGTTGAAACGAGTAGAAAAAAGAAAGAGAGACGCTCTTTTACTCGTGGAGTAATAAGTGTAACAGAGAGAAACTTGAAGGCACCAGCTATTATGAAGTAGAGTGGTAAAAGTAAAAATGGGATATATTTGAGGGTCGGTAACGCAATATTAAACCAGTTTGATAATGGGATTACGACTCTGTCATAGATTAGATATACTAAGGAAGGAATTTCTAGAATATTAGTAAAAAAATCGGGCAATTCAACGTGAATCTCTTCTGTTAACATTACTAAGACACTACGAAGGCTATTCCACGATAATCCTAACCACGCTGAAAACATAATCAAATACTTCACTATCACAGCTAACTTAGGAGGTGAATGAGTGATGACTCGTCCTGTTCTAGCAACCTCCGCTCCTTTAGAGACAGCTGAAAAGATAGCTACGATAGCAAATCCCTCTGCAAATCCAACTATGAACGTAGCGATAATTGTGATGAAAACGAAGTCTAGTTGAACTATATCAAGTACACTGAACGCATTGTCCCAGAAAGCAAACCATGGATCACGGGTATCTCCAGAAGCGATATCCCAAATTGACCATGATATGACTGGGAGTAAATATAAAACAGCTATTAAGGGAATTATCAATAAAGCATTAATACTTGTGATAAAGGCAGTTATTTTCATTCCCCGCCATAAAATTAAGAAAATTGTTTTAATTAATTGATAGAGCCACCATAGAGCCATTCCAATTAGTAAAATTCCAATGATTGGTGCAATAGGAGTAGCTAATAAATTGATAAGAAATAATCCCAGAATGGGAATCCCAATCCAAGCTAAGATTTTGTAAAGTCGCTTATTTTCCTCTTCTTCATTCACTTTCTCCTCTTTTTGAAAGCGAGAAACCGCTCTCTTTCGAGCAAGACTTGTTAAAATGGATAGGAACACTAACACAGAAAATGCGATTATTACTATGAAGAAAAAGCCAAAATAAGTATTCCGAGCAGTTTGGTAAAATTCACGACCTGTTCCTATCTTATCAGTTAATCCAGGAATTTCCGCATCAGAAGAAATAAGCAACCATTCCATAATGAGAACAGGAAGAAGTTGAAGATAAGTTGGCCGTATATTTAAGAGAGGATTATCCTGATAAAGGAACACATCTAGAAGTAGATAGATGGCTGAACAAAACGACAATGCCAACGCCGCAAAAAGAAAAAAACGTGTATTATAAACCATTTGATCTGTTCTTTCGTCACGTAGTCCGAATTCCGACGCCATGTCAAACAATATTATCTTGGAAAAACCTACTAGGACTAAGATGAAACATATACTTGAAAGAACGACTGCAATCACATATGCAGGATCTTCAAGTGCATCGGTAAAATCAAATGGGGGTGAAAGGTCAATCTCTTCAGAAACGATCATTACGCCAATGACTAATAGAGCGAGGATGAGAAAGCCAATAATTTTAAAGATCTGACTTTTAAAATATTCTTTCCATGGAATCCGACGAATAGTTTCTGCCATCTTACATTGCTCCTCTGGAACGATTTTCTTGTTTTTGTAGCTGATTTCTTTATTTTTTTAACGTTATTTATTTTATGAGAATCTTTCAACTATCGGCAAAAAGGGAATGATTCGAAAATTACCTTATTAGTTGATATTAAAACAGCTTCATCCAGTAATTGCTGACATATCTTTTGATCCAAAAGAGTAGATTTTAAAACCCCATTCCCTTCATCTTCTCTGTCCCAATTTAAAGAGTGAAATCAATGAGCTACAACAATCAAAAGGCAAAATATCATTTGAAAATCATTTTATGCGGTTCAGGAGCAGTAGGAAAAACATCAATAATTAGAAGATATGTCGAAGATAAGTTTGAGCATAACTATTTACTCACTATAGGGCTTGATCCGTCTAATCGGCAAATTGAAGTAGAAGAGATTCTTGTTAATCTTGTTATCTTTGATGTGGCAGGTCAGAAACGTTTTCAAACATTAAGAGATGTGTTTTTCCGAAAAGCTAATGGTGCACTTTTAGTATTCGATCTCACTCGGCCTGAAACCCTTGATGATCTCTACGACTGGAAACAGCAAATCGACAACCGCCTCGGAAGAGATCAGATTCCAAATATACTAATTGGAAATAAATCAGATCTGGAAGACATGATTCGAATTGATTATGGTTTTCTCGAAGATCAAATCATCCCAGACTTCTTACCTATTAAATATCTTGAGACTTCAGCTTATCAAGATGAGAATATTCGCGAGACCTTCTCTCTTTTAACCAAAGAAATACTGAAAAAACAAGGAATTATTAATCAAGATTAATAGGAAAAAATTAGTAGCCATTTTTACGTTATAGTTTGAAATTCTTTCAAAAAGTCAAATTTCCCAACAATTATCTGAATTGCTTTCATTTGTTTTATTCTTTCGAATATCTTTTGGAATATTCTCATATAATTCCTTCTTCCAACTTTCTTAGGCGTTTGTTGTACTGATATAATGTGGGAGGAATTCCAGAAATATTGTAGTGGGAAGTGATCTCACTAATAAAATACATGTAATCGGATTTTAAAAGTTTAACTAGGTACTCTATTAACACTTAGCGGGAGAAAAAGGTATTCTGGGGGAGTTATGAGCTAGAAAAACCGACAATATTGAGTAATATTAGTAATTAAGAAATATAACCAATAAAACTTTTTTCCACGTCAACTCTTTTCATAATAAAAAAGAAGAATCGTTGATGTTTTTTTTTCCTTGCAAACTCCAAATTTTAAAGCTGCTGTTGTTCCACTGCTACAACAGGTTCAAAAAATCTTTTCTCTCTTTCTGAAAGGTTACGTACCGCATCAAGCTCATAACAGGTCTCAAGAAAACTGAAAGCTTTTGCAAGTGGAATCCCATGGAGAGTGAGAGAAGTTATGAAAGTCATTGCGTAGAATACTTGCTGACCATCAACGAATGATGGGACCTCTTTAATATATTCATACCATTTTTTCTCATCTTTATTGAAATGCTTCTTTCGTATTTTAAGACGTTTCTCATCCACAATTAATGGTTTAAGAAGTCCCAGAGGAAGAGTTTCATAAAGTATTTTTTTAATTGGTTCTTGAGTACCTGAAATTTCTGAGTCCTGTAGGACAACCCTAGAAAACATTCTTTCTATTCGATCAGTTATTTCAACAAGTTTATTCTTAATGTAGGAACTTGGTTTTGTTTCTGCTATTAAGGTAGTCGTGGAGTATTCTCCGTGATAAGATAGAATGCTAAATCCCACTCTTTCCAAGACATCAAATTCCCCACTTTCAATGTTTCTTTGAGCTACTTGGCTCAAAAAATTGGTCATTGCTGTGGTTAATCCAGCAATTAATTCTCCATCTCGTCTTTCATCTACAAAACTTTCTGTATAAAAAGGAATACCGAACATATTCCGACAAAATAATGCTCCCAATGAAAATATATCTGATATTTTTTCCTCAATTAATTTCATTTCTCGTATTTTTCTTTGAATCTTATTTTGTTGTCTTTTACGTGCCACAACTACAAGAATGATCAGAACTGTAAGTACTACTCCAACTATAATTAATAACAGGATTGAGTCACTCAATTCAAGGCCATCAGTTACATTCGCCCAGAATTGAGGAAAGCCCGTTCCTGGATCATCAACGCTAAAAACTTTTATGATGGGTGACTTGTTATCTATCACTGAAATAGTATTAGTATAAACACAATTGTTCTCATTATCAAAATAAATAACATAAACTCTTGGGGACGACGTGAAACTCGAACAGACGACAATACAATCTTCACTTGCAGTTGTTACTTCCAGAGCTGATCCCCATGATACTCCTCCATTCGTTGATTTTTTAATAAAAATATTAGTTCCGAGGATATAGGTAGCAAATAAAGTGTCAGTGGACGGATCATATGTAGGTTTATCTCCATCTCCACTAGAATCAACATTCTTAACCACACTAGTCTTTTCGCTCCAGGAACGATTATTATCCGAAAAAAAACAAGAATCCATATCCCCACCGTTCGCAAAAACATTACAAGTGTCTGGATCGAGTCCTGCTCTCCAATTCGCGTCTTTCCAACCAGTTGTAGTTCCAGACGCAAAAGTGGTCACATTATTTGGTGAAGAATCCCACATTTTAGTCTCTTCGTCATAGACAATATGCTTAATAAGGGGATTATTACACATTAAACGCGGTAATCTGAGATTTCTTTCTTTCATTTCGGGAAAATCAGTCTTCGATATCGTTATAGCTATTAAACTAACATTTATAATTAAAATAACAGGTATTATATTTAATAAGGGGTGTTGGAATACTCTCATGACTTTTCCTTTTGGAAATTTCACCACCTCATTGAATAACTATTAAAAATACCGCATTCTTTTATGTACATTAGGAATCAGTGTAAATGGTAAACTTAAGTCATTATTAATATCTATTTCTAAACAGGCCAATATGAAAACTTATTTGTTTTCAGAAAACCTATCTATTATTTGATGATTTTAAGCTCTTGTTCAAGATTTAGAACAAATGTAAATATCAACAGTTTTTTAAATTATATTAATTGTGCAAAAAAATCCTGAAAGATGGGTTTTTCTATCCTGATGGCATCTCCTTCACAGTTCAGTTCACACGCTCGACATTTCAAACAAAGGATGGGATTCACTAGCTTGACCTTATTTCTTTCAATATCAAACTCGAAACAGCCCCGTGGGCACACCTGAACACAAAATTGACAACCAATACAACGTTTTAAATTGATGTGTGTCACCAAAAGTTGTTATCCTCCGATTATAATTGGTGAGATGATTAGTATGAAAACTATTATCACAGCAGCTCCAGATAAGAGTAAATAATCCTTTAAAATGAAATCGGTGCCCCAAAACGGGGAAAATCCATCAAAATCAGTACTTATTACGATCCCATAGAGGAGTAATGTTCCGATTGCCAATATAAAATCTAAAAATGAACTCGTAAAGAATAATATTCCACATAGTGGCACTAGAATGGCTGAAAGAATGACTCCTTTGAAAAAACCCGAATTGAATGGTATCACTGGATAAAGAATACCAACAAGGAATCCAAAAGCCCAAATAAAAACGAAAAGGAATACCACATTAAATAAGAGCCATTGGGCCCAGGGTTGAAGCAGGAAACCAAGAGGTTGAGCTAGGATTTGTATTCCTAAGATTAAAGGTAATAGAATTAAAGAAATAAAGACATTGTGGGAAATACTGTTTTCAATTCGTCTTTTCAGCCTGAATTCAACTTGAGACATCCGTGTTGTCTTTGCATGATCATTTTGCAGATAATCCCCTAAATCATCAATATTAATTGGACCAAATTTGACTTTCCATCCAGCCTTCTTTAAGATGAGATGATCCACCCCTGCTGCAGACAATTGAGGTAAGATTAACTGTCTATGATTAACCGTCTCTGATAGGTCGGTGTCATCAATCTGAGCAAGAATCTTCTCAGCATTGAAATGCCCCCCAGCAGCAGAGCACCAAACGTTTACACCTTCCGTATCAACTACTAGTAGCCAAGCAGCGATATTTTGCCTTTCTAGAGAAGAGTCAACCCTTTTATGAGTGACAAAATAGTTAGATGTGACCAAAATAGGAGATTCCTCTGTAGGATGACCAATGGGATAAATCCCAGGCTTAACATTTAGATTTAATCCTGGGAATGCGATTCCTGCAATGGCAATCGAGAATCCTTCTTTAATTGTTTCTAAAATACCCATTTCAGCCACTTTTATTATTAATCTTGTATCAGTGAATAAGATTTTCCTTAGAGCTTATTGAGGAATTGTCTAGCAGAATTATTTTCATTTGCAGGGATTTTTGCTTACTCATATCACCCTATCTCTAACTGGTTTTTTCATAAACAAATAAAGTAAGATGCTCTCCAAGATAGGATTTTTGTTCGAGGATAGCACCTGGGTGAGCTTTAAGTAATGCTTTCATATCATAAATAGGATGTTTTGGTATTCTAGCAAAAATTTTAGCAACTAGAAAAGCAGGAATCCTTATACAATTGAAAAAAATGTGTTTCATCTTGCTTTCAGGTTTTGATTCTGTAACAAGTAATAGTAGACCATCTTTTTTCAAACTGGTATAGAATTCTTTCAATGAATCCTGCACTTGCTGGAGAATTAATTCCGAGAGGACAAAGGTGCAAATAACAATGTCGAATGACTCCGCTCTCACTGGTAAAGCTGTAATTGAACTCTGAATCAAAGGAGGATGGTGTTTTCTCCCTCTAAATCTCATTTTTGCCTGCTGAAGCATGTGTTCGGAAATATCAATCCCTAAACTGCTTACCCAAGACGCGTCTGCTATTTCTACAAAACGCCCAGTTCCACATCCTGCGTCAAGTAGGAGTTGATTTTCTTGAAGATATTTTTTTCTAATGTGCTTGTATATTTTTACTCGACGTCCTAAGGTTAGAAAGTTAATTACCCACTCATATTTACTAGGTACTTTCTTTTCCGCCAAAGCCATTAGAATTGTTGCCATAATAATGATCACGAATAACGAGCGATTTTTCACACATCAAGTTTTTGTTGAACTCGTTAAGTGTTTCAAATAAGTTGCAATAATTAATGTAGGGCTGTTTTGATACTAGTAAGGGTTCTTAACTTTTTGAGGATTACTCTTGAGGAAAAGGAGAGTCAAAAATCCACATAAAGAAAATAGACTTGCAAAGAGGAATATTAGAAGATACTGATTTGGATCAATAACAAGTAAAAATCCATCTATCGAAGGTCCTAGAGCTCCAATGAAATTTGCTATCAACATTACCCAACCAAAAGCAACACCTCGCTGTGCAGAGTTTTTAGCAACGAGACTGTTTGTCGAAGGCCAAAATAGGGCATTTATTATCCCCAAAAATATGTAGAATCCAAGAATTATGATATAATTTTCAAGAAAAAACAATCCTACTAGTATTACAACTTGCAGAATAGCACTGAAACAAAGCACCATTCTTTCACCGAGTCTATCACCAAGAACACCTCCAAAAAATTGGCCTAATGCTCCAACTAGTGCAGAAATTCCGACGAATAGTGCAGCTGTTGCAATTTCAACATTTTTCATCTCAGAGAGAAATGGAGAGAGAATAAAGTTAACCATACCGCGTGTCAAAGACATTACAATAATAAAACTAAATATAAATATTAATGCTGAATATTTGCTTAATTTAGAGAGATTTTTCTCATCAGTAGACATTGCTCCTTGAGAAGTTAAGGAAATAGAGGGGTTGAAATGTGATTCATATCGTCCAACAAAAATCCAAAATCCTATTGCCAAGATTATTATCGGAATCGACCAATAAAAATAGATTTGCCTCCATGTTATTGTGTTAATAAGGAAATAAACGGATAACGGTCCTATCGCGGCACCTAAACTACCTCCTATCCCATGTAGGGCTAAGATTCTAACATAATTAGATGAATAGGAATGAGTCTCAGGATCTTCAAATGCCGTAGAAATCCATGAAAGGCCAGGCGGATGATATAAAGCTAGACCAAGACCCATCAAAATCACACCAAAAACCATTACAATAAACGATTCGCCAAATAAGCCAATTAGGAGTGAACCACCTGCACTAAGGACTGTACTAATGAACATCATCGTCCCACGACGATATTTATCAGCCATTCTACCAAAAATAGGAGAAGGAAGTCCTGCTGCTAGTGTTCCTATTGTTCCAATTACACCAAGTCCTATCCAGCTCAGTACCCCTAAATTTGGGAAGATGTCTGCGCCAACAAGTAAAACAATCACTGGGAAGATAAAAAACGGAATTTCTACAATGCAATGAATGAGGAAAGCCGATAGGAGGCTAATCTTTGGTGTTATTGTCTTAGTTGGCAACTATTGTTACTTCCGTTATATAAATGTGAAAATAAGGTGTGAATAGGCAAATAAAGAAACCGTTTATTAATTTTCAACTGTTCTGTTCAATTAAGAAAGCCTTGTTTGGAACTATTCCTTTTGACAGGACGATTCAAACTCGTTCTTACCATTTTTATTCACAATTTCTTGTGGTATCTCATAATTAACCAGTGCCACCCCTATCGCGCAAAAAACTCCTCCTACTAAGACAAAAACAGAAAATTCGCTAAGAAAGATCCAAGCAAAGATTAATGAGATTAGTGGGATCATAAATTGAATGTTTCCAGCCCTAGTTGGCCCATATTTTTGAATTAATTGTAAATAGAGAGTAAACGCAATGGCTGCGGCTCCCACGCCAATAACTACTATTCCCCAGATACTTTCCAAAGAATAACTCTCTACTGGAGGAAGTGGTTCGGTTATTACAGAGAGCATCAGTAGTATGATGGCAGCAATTAGTAGATTGAGAGCGGTCACCTCTTCAGATTGGCCTTCTTGAAAGAACCGCTTCAATGATATTGAATAACCAGCCCACGCGACACCTGAGAGGAAACCTAATCCATTGCCTACGATAAAATCCACAATTGTGATTGAACCCAACTCTAACGATGCTAAAAAGACCAATCCAATACCAAACGATGAAACAAAAAACCCTAAGGTTTTCTTACTTGAATATTTCTCATCTACGAATAAGGGCGCAAATAAATAAATCAGTGATGGGTTAAAATTTAATAAGACCGAACTACTACTCCCCAAAATATAATGAACAGAAAAATTCTGACCAAAGATCATTAGAACAAGCCAGCAAGAGCAGAATAAAAACCAAGAAGGATGCTCTAAGAGAATCCTTAGGTTTTTAAAATTAGAAGTGATTAATATAATAAGAAATAATGCAAGAAATCCAGAAAAATATCTTAGAAATCCGAAGAAAAATCCAGGAAAGACTCCTTTCGTCCCCACCCATAATTTGGATACTAAAGGCGGGGTAGACCATAATACAACAATAATAGTAGCTTTTAGGAGGAATCCAAGATCGATCCTTTTAACTGAGGAAAACAATAGCGGTGCGACTCTTCAACGAATGTAGGAATAAAGTATTACATCCTCTCCCAGAAATTCTTTCCGTAGATACCCTTCAGGTATAAATTCAAAGCGAGCCATGAGCTTACGCATAGGAATATTTGAAGGTGGAATTTTTATTTTTATTTTATTCCAGTTATGCTCTCTCGTTAAATCTAGAGAAGCTTCAATTAAACGTGCTCCTACCCCGATTCCTTGAAAATTTGGATCTACTGCAAGACATTGAATCTCTGCAGGATGTTCATTTGTCTCAATTATAATCATGGTAAAAGCAATGATCTTTGTAGCCTCCTCCTCAACCAGAAGTATCAATTCTTCTTCTTCAATCTGTGTTTGAATTTGACCAACTGATGGTAGTTCCATTCCACGCTCAATTTCGTTATTAAAACAAATATTCATTAGTTCGATGACCTTGGAAATGTCTTCTTGCTTAGAAGTTCGCATAATTATTCTCGTCATACTTTCCTGCAAAGATGTTAAAAATCTTAAGATCAACTAATTCATCAATGTTAAACGAAAATCAAAAACAGACTTATCGCCTCCCAGTATGAATTACGGTATCATAAGAGTTTTAATGTTGTATGCATTTATTCTATTGAAAACTAGAGGAGACCATAAAACATAATTAAAAGCGGAAATGGTGTTTGGAAGATTAGACATGAGATGCCACAAATGCGGAGTTGAGAATCCCCCAAGGTCTCGTTTCTGTCTCGAATGTGGAGCTACATTAACCATACCAGCAGCAACATCTCCTTCTCCTCCCAGTGCATCTAAAACATGTTTAAAATGCGGAATCTCCAATCCCACGCACGCAAAGTTTTGTTTTGAGTGTGGAGCTCAATTAGAAGATGAGGTTCAGCCACAAACCCATCTATGTCCTACATGTGGAATTGCAGCAGACAGCTCCCGACTATTTTGCCCTAATTGTGGCCAATCTTTGATTGGACGACCTCTAGAAACTACCAAACCTGTTCCTATTCCCTCTAAAATCGCACACCATGAATGCCCTGCGTGTGGGCAAGTTACAAAAGGTGATTATTGTCGAAACTGTGGCTATAGATTAACAGTTCTGGAGCGAAAGCGCCCAATCGATTGGTGGTACTGCCCAAGGGATTCTGCGATCATGGCAGAAATTGACTCTAATCTCCAGATCCCTCTCTCACGCAAATCTCTTGATGAATCTTTAGCTCAAGCCATGGACGAGAACTTGCTTCCACACCAAGACCGTGAAAAAGCTCGATCATTAGCCCAACAGCTTTTCGAAATTGGTGGAACTACTAACTTTGAAGTCATAACTCAAGTTCGTTGTCCAGTTTGTGGACAACAATCACTCGCTCCTGCAACCCGAAGACCTCGTCAAGAATTACGTCCTGGGTATCGACCTCAACTTTCTCTCAATGCAGGGGATGTCTTACGGACGGGCATGTACTACTTGCGAACTTACCCTCGCCTACTAATAATCCTTTTGGCTGCTGTTATAATTGACGTAGTTATGATTCTTTTCGGCCTCAATTCAATGTCTATATTGGATCCAAATTCCTTTTTGTTAGGTTCAATGACACCAAATTATTTAGGTTTTAATATCCCCATGTTGAGTATTTTTGATTTACTTACCCTTCTTATAATTAGTTCCATAATTACTTTCGTAATCAACAATCTACTTCAGTGTTGGTACTTTACCAGTCTGAAACAGATCAGATCCAATAAGCATAGAAGTCCCCTTAACCTGGCTGAAAGCTTTAAAGTGAGTTTCTCCAAGTTTTTTCCCAGAGCAGTTGGAGCTCAGTTAATTGTTGCAGGAATCTCATTAGGATTAACATTCGGTGTCATTTTCATTTTTATTATTGTATTACTTGGTATTGGAACAGTTACCCCCTCAGTAGATTCTGGTTTTCTCTTACTATTCCTTCTAGCTTTTATAGTGATAATATTTGGAGTATTAATTGCTGGATTCCTCTTTTCTATTTTCTTTGCTTATGTTACCATGTCCATTGTCTTTGATGAAGCAGGGATCATCCTAAGTCTTAAGCGTTCCTGGCGTTTTGCCCGTAAATATTTCTGGACAACACTAGGACTCATCCTTATATTCTCATTTCTACC
>JAEOTY010000463.1 GCA_016839625.1 Candidatus Hodarchaeota archaeon | reverse complement strand
TGTACTGCCCAAGATCTTGGCTAGCACATTTAGAATAATAGCTCTGAAAGCATCAAATCACATCAACCCAGTGCATTATCACCCAGTAAAAAATATGAATATAGTCGTATATATTGGAAGAACACAGTGAATTTCCGAGTTCAAGTCAAATATAGTTATTAAAAAGAAAGGTTTCAAATATATTCACCAATTTTTATTTTAAAATGAGTATATATATATCTAACCTATTCTAGCACGAAATAATTACTTAGGAAAACTATAAATTCACTGAAAAACCAAATTCTTTATTTTTGAAGGTACTCTTTGTAGTCAAAAAAAATGAATGTTCAAGCATTCTTTTTTATAAATTGTGTAGAAATAGAATTTTTTGATCTGCATACGACTAAAGGAACGATTGTTGGTCAATCAATTTCGCTGCAGTTCTAATATATTCCGATAATCGTGCTTGTTTCAACCGTTCTTGCAGCGAAGCATTAGTCTGGATGAGATAATGCCAAGTATCAACTTGTTCTTCTAAACGCTGATTTTCGAAAGAGACTTTTTCAGCGAGACCTCCTAATCCCTTTTCTTCGATCGTCAACCCTGCCTGATTCAACAACCTTGTTGATTTTACAAGATTCCCCTCGATCATCGCAAACTTCGCCTGCAAAATCAAGGCGTTAACCTCCAAGGAAAACGAGTGTTCTTTTTGAGCCTGTTCGTAGAGTTTTTGGACTAATGCCTTGGTTTCCTTAAAAACCTCTACTTCGCCATACGCTTTTAGTTCATCCAGTAGTAATTCACACAAGTTTATTTGAGCAAGACTGCCGTAGTATTGTATCACCATCTCATTATCTACAATCTCGGTTAAGATTTTCTGAGCCTGAGCTTTATTTATAAAGCGACGGCTTGTCTTTAGAACCAAAGCTTCTCCTAAACGATAATGGAGGTGGGTTAATTTATCGGAAGGTTGCCGTTCATGTAAATCCTCTAATTGAGACAAGTAAGAGTGAGCTTTGGAACGGCTCTGTTGCTCTAAAGCAACACGTAAAAGATAGAATAGATGGTGTGATCTGTATAAATCAGTTCCGACTGATTCTCGTACATGTAGACTATTTTCTAAATACTCTTCGGCAAGATTTAGGTCACCCATTTTCCAATAAACACTGCCAATATTAGCTAACGTTGTTGCAATTCTTTCTTGATCACCAATTGACTTCATCAAAGTTAAAGAACGATGAAGATATTCCAATGCGAGTCTTAACTCTCCTTTATCTCTATAAAGTCGTCCTATATTGGTTAAGCATACTGCGTTCGATAAGGGGTTCCCAATTGTCTCAAATAACGTTAGACTGCGTTGGTAACACTCTAACGCGTAGTTAAGCTCACCTCTATCCTGATAAACCAACCCCAAATGGCTCAACGCTCGCGCAATATCGTAAAAATTCCCAATTGATTCACTAATAGATAAACTCCGTTGTATATGATTTAAAGCAAGACCAAGTTCCCCTGTTGTCCAATAGACACCACCCATGTGTCTTAATGTCTCTGCGATTCCCTGTGAATCTTCAATTGATTCTCTTAAGAGCAAGCATTTTTTACCATATTCTAAGGCTGTAGCAAAATCCCCTTTCCTCCCACAAACGATACTTTTCATATGGAGAAAAGCTGCAACCCATTGAACTCCTTTTTCTTGTTCATCCGAAGTTAATGAATGATAAATGTCATCTCCCTCCATATAAAGCATTAACGCTTCTTGAAGTCTTCCTAACGGTATTAGAGGAGATATCTGAGCAATAATAAGGCCGAGTATCAAAATTTTGTCCTTTAACTCTGGAATTGAAGAACGACTCTGTATTGCGGTATCTAAGGCTTCCTCATACTTTCCAATTCGAACTAGTGCTCGAACTTTATAGTAAATAAATTCTACCTGTTCTGTCGTGGATAATGAAGAATAATGCTCACGCTTTTCTAGCAGAGTAAACTGATCTAAGAATTCTTGATACTTACCTTTCACATAGAGGCCTTTTAGTTGCTCAAACTCCATCTTACGAATCCCATTCGTAATTACTGATAGCTTTAATATTTCACCATTTCATAACTCTTTCCTATCATGTGACTCGTTTTGATAATGACATTACTTCATTAGACGTATGAACGGTAAGAATAAACAATACACAGCGGATATTCAAAAAAAAACCGTTTAAATCAATCATAAAACATAATCACTCCTTATTGATTCTTTTAATTTTCCTCCTCCAAATTTTGTGGTGAAATTATCACTTTCGTTTCAAGTTTCTCGATTACTAAGGTTTCAAACAATCAAAAACAGACTAAAAAAAAGCTGTAGGTGCCAACTGCTTCCGGAAAAAATGTATTTAATTAAGTACAAAAAAGCACTAGATGAGTGAAAAACTCCCTAAATTCTGATCGATCAGAATTTGGGTGATAGTGAAACACGTTAATGAAATATTTCATTGTAATGAAAACACAACGAGGTTTGCTACAATGCAATTAGGTGGACAACCAGTAATTATCCTTAAAGAAGGAACAGAGCGCTCACGCGGCCGAGATGCTCTACGAAACAATATTCAGGCCGCAATTGCTGTCGCAGACTCAGTACGTAGTGCATTAGGCCCGCGAGGGCTAGATAAACTATTAGTAGATTCACTTGGAGATGTAGTAATCACCAACGATGGTGCAACTATCTTGGATGAGATTGACGTTCAACATCCAGCAGCAAAGCTCCTTGTCCAGGTTGCAAAAACCCAGGATCAGGAAGTTGGTGATGGAACCACGACATCTGTTA
>JAEOTY010000462.1 GCA_016839625.1 Candidatus Hodarchaeota archaeon | reverse complement strand
TTAGTATCTTTCACAAGCGATAAAATCTGGCTATATTTATCGATAGCCTTTTCATACTGACCACTCTCAAATAATAAATTACCTTCACTAAATAAATCGTCCTCAGCAGGCATCATCTATCCCAGACGGGTATCAATTAATTAATGTTTGGTATGAACAAGAAGATCTATCATTCTTTGGGTTTTTAAAGATACTAAAACAGCTTATCACAGTTTATAAATCTACAATTGAGACCTCTTCTTGCTTTCATGACATTTTAAATCAAATTAAACTCTTTTTCTCCCACAACAACCTCGATTATAACAATGTTAGGAATATGTCTAAGGAAAGAAAGATATCTGAGATTGCTTTGGCAGTAGATATCCTTTTCCAGAACTTGAAACCCTTGGAACCTGATCAGATCAAAGAAAATCTAAAAAATTATTCATATCTTGAAGGAATGTTTGGTGAGTTAATTAATCAGGCTTTAATGGAGAAAAAATTTGGTCATTATCTTCTCAATATGCTGAATGCCAACTTTCCTTATCTTAAGAGACTGGATCTCCTTATAAAAGAAATGCCAGATGTGGTACAAAGACGAGAGATTCGTCATTCAATTAGGGATAATGGAGATAAGATGTATGATGGTTTAAGTGAATTAGAAATTGCTTATTATTTTCAGAAGAAGTTCGACGTTCAAGCATCAAACCGTCAAATGGAACAGAACCTTTATCCAGGCTCTAAGAAGATCGATTACAAATTTCATGTAACAAACACGTTTATCTGGATAGAAGTCAAACGATTCTATGATACTGATGAAGCAAGAATCTACAACGAAGTCATGCATATAGATAGAACAAAATTTGAAAATAATTTATGGGATAAGTTTCAGACAAAGTTTCCTAATATTAATGAGGAGAAAGCGGCAACAATCTCTGATCCTGTAATTTTTGCTATTGATATAGGAGATTCGTCTCTTATAGATCTAGAAGTTGAAAATTTTGTAGCAGGAACATCAGTGGAGGTTAGAAAACTAAGTCAAAATGGAAAATTCATTTTCAAGGAGACCTATCGGGAAGATGATGCGATGAGTCAGCGATCCCCTATTACCAAAATCATTTCTGGAATCCTTTTATTTAAATTGGTACTCGTTGATTTTTCTGATTATAAATTGCATACATATTTTATAGAGAATCCTTTTGCTAAGAATCCTTTACCACCTGAATTAATTGAGGCTTTTAATCAAGAATAATGAAAAGCCAAAAACCAGACATCAGACCGAAGCACTCATAGACGAAGATTTACACTCCTAACGCCACCTGACGATAGTATTTTCTAATACTACTCAGTTTCTTGCATTCATTAAAAAATTTCTTAATCTTCAATGTAATTCTGGATCCTTGAAAAACATATATGAACTGTGGTTGACGAATATATAAAGAATTAAAGAAAAATCTTACCCTCTCTTAAGTTGAGAATACAGGAGGAGAAAATCACGAAATTTGATTGGGTTAATTACTTCAGTAGTAAACGTTCTGACTACTTAAATGCCATCATTGGGGTTTGGATAGGTTTTGTATTCGGTTTCGTAACTCTTTTATCAACTGCTCCTTCATCAACAGTACTAGATTTTATTGCTTTTTTTCTTGTAACAATCTTCATCGCTCTCTACTTTTTCCAAAAGTTTAGATTCTATGATGAATGGGAACAACACGCTTTAATAAAAGAAAATGAAATCAATGGTGTTGAATTTCAAAGAAATTGTAAGAAACTTTTAAACCCTGAATCAAAGAGAACAGTACACCCATTCTTTTACTTATTGACCCCAAAATCTATTGCAGAGTTATTTTTGCAATGTTCAGTCTGGGGAGCATTTGTAATAGTTTCTTTACTTTGGAAGAATAATACTCTAATACAGATTCAGAAATGTCTCCCACCGTTTCGTTGGGAACCTGAAAATACATTACTAGAGTTCGGACCTCGGCATATAATATTTATTATTCCTTTATTCATTAGTATTATAATCATCATGAAGAACTTGTATTTTTATAAAATGGATTCGTCTACCATTTAACATCTAGGTTTGCCGTTTTCAAATCAGGAAAAAATGCAATGTAATAATACCAATTAAACTCTGAAAATAAAAAACCAGACATCAGACCGAAACGCTCAACCTCGAAGAATTACGCTCCTAAAGCCACCTGACGATAGTATTTTCTGATAATACTCGTTTTCCACTCAGTTTGTGTCAGGTAGCAATGTTGCTGAACTATCCTTCTTGTTTTTCTAGAAATTTCCGTGATAAAGATCTCAAAACCACATCTAAGGTCTGGAGATCATCAATCGCCATTTCATAGTAGTCTACCCCAAGCTCCTTAGCTACTTCTTGGCCTTCCGAAGTATTGACAACCTCAGGATCACTATGAAGACCGATGAAGGCAATAGAAAGAGCAGGATGACCGCGCCATTCCCAAAACTCGCGATACGAATCTTTTATTGAATCAAGATAGCTGTGATTATTTTTGGAGAAAGCAAAGACAGCAGCAGAAGAGCCACCAAAGTAACTGGAAAGTCTTGAATCGAAATGAGGACCTGTGGAGAGATCGACAAGGAGGAGTTTAATTAAGGTGGTGTCCACCTCAATTTGTTTATTAGAAATAACAAAACCTAAAGTAGACCGGAGAGAGGGATCTTGTACTACATCAGTATAAGAAAGTAATAATGGGGTCAATAATTCATCAGGATAACAGACAAGAATAATTTTGAGGACAAGTCCGTCACCTTTCCCCTGAGCCAGATCAATCCCATCTGAATTCACATCCTCAGTCTCCGAAAATGAAAAAGACAGACACCAGACCGATTCGCTCCTACTCGAAGAATTACGCTCCTAAAGCCAACTGACGATAGGTCCACTCGTTTTCCACACGGTTAGCCCTTGTGCGATTAGTGGCAGCCAGCTAAACCTGTCGGCCGAAGCCTCCATGCGTACACTGCTGCTCTA
>JAEOTY010000067.1 GCA_016839625.1 Candidatus Hodarchaeota archaeon | reverse complement strand
TTAAATCAATATCACGAAGACCAATGGAAATTTCAACAGATTCAGTAAAGTTTCGGTGCTTTCTCTCAATACTTCTAGCTTTGGCTCGAGATATTGCTTCTTCCAGTTGATTTGGTCCGTAGGACATAAATTATCCCCTTTCGAAGTGTTAAATTGGTTTTTTTGGTGTTTTTAAACTGATAGGAGGTTTTTTAGTAAGGTTTTTTTTGTGTTTTGAGAGGTTATTAAAATTGATAAAACTAATTCAGTCCTACATTTCTGGAAGTATAAAATCAAATAACTTTTTAAAAATCATCATCAAAATTCTTAATTCACTATTAAAATCTCCCCCAATTAGTTAGTTTCAGGATTAATCTTAATTCAAAATGATTATTTCAACCAACAATTAATTGTGTGAGCAAAATGGCTAAAACCATTGAAGCATTAGTAGATGCGGGGCAAGCAAGTCCAGGCCCACCACTTGGGCCGGCTCTTGGCCCACTAGGTGTAAATATTAAAGCAGTAATTGATCAGATAAACAAACAAACCCACGAATTCAAAGGGATGAAAGTTCCTGTTAAGATCGAGGTGGACGATTCTCGGAACTTTTCAATAACAGTGGGTGTTCCTCCAACATCATCTCTATTACTGAGGGAAGCTGGAGTTGAAAAAGGAAGTGGTACTCCGAATACTGAAAAAGTAGGAAATCTTTCTTTTAAACAATGCGTTAAAGTTGCTCAGATGAAACATGATTCCATGTTAGCCATTGATTTACGTTCTGCAGTAAAAGAAGCAGTTGGAACTTGTGTATCAATGGGTTTAACTATAGATGATGAGGATCCAAAAACAATAATTGAGGCAATAGATTCGGGAAAGTATGACAAATTTCTTTGATTAAATATGTCGAAAGATTATTCTGTCGAATCAATTATTGGAATACGCGGCTATTCTACCCCCCAATTTTCTGGTACTGGGGGAACCATAAAGAAGCAAAATGAAGATTTTATCGTTCGAGAAATACCTCCCAGTGGAAAACCCATATTCAATGGTTCAGAGATTGGCGAGAATTTAGGAGGCCTGTACATTCATTGTGTTCTTTGGAAAACAGGTCTCGATACTTTTAGTGCTATCAAAAGACTAAGTAATGACTTGAAAATACCTGAAGCTGATTTTGGTTTCGCAGGTTTGAAAGATGCGGCTGCTGAAACATTTCAGCGAATTTCAATCTGGAACATCAATGAATCTCGTATCAATGCATTGAATGTCCCAAAAATTAAGCTATTTCATCCAATCCGACAGAAATTTGCTATTAAAACGGGAGATTTGCTCGGAAATTCATTTGAAATCAAAATCCGTGATATTCAAGAAATCTGGGATAATCAAGACTGGAATGAATTTAAAAATCATCTAAGGTCAGATGGAGTTCTAAATTTTTATGGACCACAGCGTTTTGGATCAAAACGGCCTCTATTACACTTGATAGGCAAATTTCTTCTTAAAGAAGAATATTCCAAAGCAATCGAAAGATATCTCGGTGAAACGAGTCCTTTAGAGTATAAAGATATAACAAAATTACGAGAGGATTATTCTAAGACAAGTTCGTATCGTAATATTAGATTAAAATTCCCTAAATTGTTTGATATTGAACGAATATTGTTATTAGGATTGGAAAAAAAGCTCTCACCAAAAGATCTCATTCTAAGGTTACCAAAATCTTTTCTAAGGTTATCAGTTTCAGCTTATCAGTCTTATATTTTCAATAAAACCCTTAGTTATCTTCTTGAGACTGATTATCCCCTTAATGGTGATTTAGCTATACCTTTACCTGGATATGAGAGTAAAAGAAAAGAAACCAATGAAGTGATTTGGAATGAAATGATTGCTTTATTGGAGGAAGATGAGATAAATTTACAGAATTTTAAGAATAATAAACTTAATCTACGTTCAAAGGGAATTTTAAGAAACGCTCTTATTTACCCAAACGAGTTTAATTATTCTCAACTAGATATTGAAAAGAGAAGTGTAAAAGTTGATTTTTCATTATCTAAAGGTTCTTATGCAACAATTGTAATCAGAGAAATAACTAAGACAGAGTGCTAGAAAAATGATGGTTTTTTTAAGGATAAAAAATACCTTCCTCCACTCTTCCAGTTATTTTACCTTGATCGATGAGCGTCTTTATAGCTTTACCAACAACAGCAGATGAGATCTTAGTAATCTCAATTTGGTCAATGGGTGTAGGTTCTTGAATAAGTTTAATTGCATCAATTAGCAGTTCTTTCTTCGACTTTCCTGAACCAATTTCATCTCCGCGGATCTTCTTTAGAGAAGCACGAACAGAACTGTTGCAACTTGGGCAGGTAAATGACCCCATTATAGTTAAAGTAACTCGGCCTTCTTTATCAGGCATTGGACTTACTAGTTGCCAGGTTTTTTTGGGAGGAGTTTCAATGGGATCGATTATTTGGCCGCACTTTTTGCAAGAAATTTGTTTCTTTCTTTTTTTTCTAGGAGGAGTCATTTTTTTTCCTTCTTTTAGATTTTTATCAAATATAATGAAGTTGGGAGATTATGAAGGTTCTAGAGTTTAATGGCTTGAATACTGGTTCTTAAACATGCGTGACAAATCTCTCCTCCATAAGGTCGATCAGCATGTCTTCCAATTTTAGAGTTTTTCATCGTTTTAATGTGTGTTGTCGTACCACAAATCCTGCAGCGAGATCTGGTTTTTTTTCTCTTAATTCTGTGGATTAAACGTCGTCCTTTAGGACTTCTTTTTCTTCGAATACTTTTAGTCATTTATTTGAACACCAATTACTTTGATTCTTTCTCAGTCTGGTTGTAATCCTGCAACCTTTCGTAAAATAGACCCGAAAGCAAGGCTACCTCCAAAATACCACCAGATGTAGTTAGGTACAAAAACGTGCCCCCATCCTTCGACATAGGAGTTCCAACCAATTCTAAATAAAATTACTTCTGGGAGATCAAACGGTATTATAGCAGGAAGGTTACCTGTAGCAATTCCATCAATAACCTTAACTGAAAAAATACCTGAAAATAGCATAAAGATGGCTATCATTGGAATAAACATAATTAGCATTGGTTTCATATTCATCATCGAAAGCTCAGATTGAACTTTTTTCATTCGATCAGCATTTTTCTCATATTTTAACTTCAGTTTTTTATCAGCAGTTTTTACCATTTGCATACGTAGTTTGTTATACTTCTTACTTTCTCTTGTAAGTCTCCGTAGTTTGTCAATATCAATCATTTTTCTGGAAACTAACGTAGATGCTAATGTTACAAAGAAAGACAGAATCAATATAAATATAGATGATAGAGGAGGTTCAACTGGAATTAAAGAAATGATTGGGTCAAGAATATCTTCTGGAAAGGCCATGTTTTATTCCTTCACTCGCGTTCTATAATGATAAAAGGTAATTTTATGCGCAATTCCTTACGAAAGAAACATTTTTCTTTTTATTTTTTATTCTTCGTGTTTGTTGTAAATAGGATCCGTCTTTCTAAAAAAGCATAAAATGCTTGTTGGATATCTATTTCAGGTGAGAGATGAAATTGTAATGGTACAATTCTGGAAACAGGTTTAGTTAAGTGCCTTTGGGCACATACTGGAATTACATATCTAACCCCAGTCCGAATTTTTCGACTTATCTGTTTATAGCTGAATTCTTTCTTTGTTGAAATATAAGAACATTTTTTACATTTTAACCCTTGGTTTCGGCCTGAAGAGGTGAGAGAAGCTCGACAAATAGGACATTTTGGAGTTATTCTTTGTTTAATGGGAGTCAGTTTGGTGATTTGAATCTCTTCAAGATTTATGGTGATTGGGTTTTTTTCTGAAGCTGGTCTAACTCCTCCAAAAACTAGAACTTCGTCTTCCTCGATTAGCTCTCTAATAATCTTTCGAAATTGTTTTGTAGGTTCGTAAGCCGCACAATCGATTAAGCTGTTTTCTGATCTGATAGTGAAGATGACATGGCCCCCAGGATGGTCACGAGGTTTCTTTTCTACTATTCCTTTTACCGTTACCGATAAATAAGGAGAAATTTCATGACCAAGAAATATTTTAGGAAAGTGCACTTGAGTATGTTGATTAGTTCGAAAAATCATTGTTGAAATTATTGGCTCAAAAATTTTAATTAATTCCCACATTCTGATAACAGCATTGCACGATTCCCCTCGTATTCCACAAAAAACAGGATCAGGTCCATGAGGAGTAATCATAATTTGTTTGTTCTCATAATCGTAATTGTTGAATGTTAATGGAACATTTTTATCAGCATTTATGACAGATGTAGGATCAATTAATCGTTCAGATTTTTTCTGATTTGGGTCACGATAAGCAATGAATTCATATGTATAATCATTTACGAGGGTTGCTCCAACGGCAGCTGCTGCACCAATTAAGCCTCTTCCCTTCTTTAAATAGAAGTGCTTTTCTGTAGGTTGTTTCTTAAGTAGTTGTTTTACTGTTTCTAAGGAAACCACTCGGTAAAGCGCCTGGTGATACAATTTATGAAAACCTGAGGGTACTTCCCCCTGGAGAAATACAAGACCTGGGTCAGTTTTCGGATCCTTAATTTCGGCATTTTTTTCAACTATTTCAACAATTCCTTTCCAAATTTTCTCATCAATTTCTTCAGTTGTAGAAAAAGTAATTGCTACAGCTCCATTTCCACGAGTTTTATAAGGAATATTTGGATTTAAACGAATTAATTTTGGAAAATCAAGAAATTTTACTGGAAATTTAAGCAGGAAATCAACGATCAATGTTGCCAAATAAGTTGTACACATGCCATTTTGAGAATCAGTATCATCCACCCCGATATGCCAGGTTTGCACCATGAATTATACATTCCATCATTCTGTGAGTCGAGATAGTACTCCAGAGATCATTAATGGTAATACTAGGGTACAATCGGCCATAATATCAATCCATTTTGCTTTTAATGCCACTTTTCCCCACGATATTGCTTCCTTCACGCTTGCTCCACTTACACCACCGTGTTCTGGACGATCCATGGTAATTTGAATAGCATAGGTTAAGCCATTGTTCAATTGAGAGCCATTCATAATAAAGTGTTTTGGTACTCCTCCACCCAAGAATAAGGCTCCCATACGATCTGTTTCATAAACTAATTTAGAAAATTCAGTGTGGTCTTTAAGAACATCAATAAAGAGAGGAGTTGTTTGAGAAAAAAGCCAAGTTTGAACACCAAGCATACTGTCTGCAAATGAAGGTGAGAAGATTGGGATTTTTTTTAGGAATGCTGTTCTGACTATCGATTTAGAGTCATTTACATGTCGACCGAGTTCATAAAAGAATTGCTGACTACTCATTTTTTCATTTGGAATGGTCTTGAGAGCTTTTTGAATCATTGTCTCAAATTTAATGAACGAATCATAAGGGATAAGGGTACTGAATATTCTGCTCATTTCCATTTCTTTAAGTTTCTCATCATTCAAACGTTCTGAACCATGGTAATGAGAGCCTCCAGATGATTCTAATAAATCATGACTAAGATTCGCTCCTGTTGTGACAATACAATCCACCATGTTTTTTTCTATCATTATACGAAGAATATTTCGCATACCTCCTGGTATTAAAGCTCCTGCAAGGCCTAAAAAAACGGTACAACGGTCATCTAGAATCATCTGTTCTAATAAATCTGTTGCTAATGATACTTTTCGACATGTAAATCCCCCATTTTTCATGGATGCTAATAGTTCAGTAACAGTCATGTCTGGGGAAATATCCACTTGATTCATACGTTCAAACTTCATATGTTGCGAAATCTCCGTTTATAATGGTCGAAACATTTGCATATGTTAATCTATGCGTTTTATTAATGAACTCTAAATTTTATTGCTTGATACAAAAACATAAATTATTTTCAAATTAATTCTGTGAAATATCGTGAAAAACTTACGATTTGTGTGTCATGAACCGGAAATGTTGTGCGGAATCATTAAGCGCGAGTGGCTAGAGGACGAACCAAATTATAATTTCTTAGGAATACCTTTAGATATATCCTCCACTTATAGAAACGGCGCGCGGTATGGTCCTGATGTATTTCGAAGAATTATTCATTCAGAGAATTTTGAATGTGTAACAGAGAAGGGAATGGATCTAAAGGACTATTATAGAATTAAGGACTGGGGAAACGTTGGAATCATTCACACAAATCTTCGTAAAAGTATCCAATTAGTGTCAGAGGGTGTTGTTGACTTAATTCTGAGTGAACAACCGTTTTTAGCATTTGGTGGAGACCATAGTATAACAACAGGTATTGGAAAAGCTTTCGAAAAAGTTGGCCTTCCTATCTATCTTATTTATCTTGATGCTCATCTAGATCTATATGATGAGATTATGGAAACAGAGCTTTCTCATGCGTGTACTTTAAAGAGATTTTCAGAAATTTCAGTGTTCCAAGGAGCTACAGTATTAGGTTATCGGGATTTCACTAAAGAACAACTAAACTATGCGAAAAATAACAATATTAAGGTTATCTCAACAAATGAATTGGTTCACCAGTCCAATTTATTTCATTTTGGGCTTGACCTTGGTAAAACTATATCTAAAAAATATGATTGTATTCATGTTTCAGTGGATCTAGATGTTTTGGACCCAGGTTCTGCTCCAGCGGTGGGGAACCCTGTAGCAGGAGGAATATCAACGAGAGATTTAATATGGCTTCTTTCAGGGATATTTCAATCAATCCAAAATACTGAAAAAATCAGTTGGGACATAGTAGAGTTCAATCCTTTATACGATCAAGCGGAAATCACAGCGTTTGCTATCGTTAAAGTTTTATTGGAAAGTTTAGGCGCCCAAATCATTAAATAAGTTCAATTTTTCGATAAATTCGATTGTTGATCTCGAATTTACGGATTCATTTAATAAATCATAATTCGAGGATGTTGAACACCGCTTTTAACACAACATAGCAGAGATAAAAACTTGTTTTGAGGGAATCTCAAGATTAAATGATCGAAACATGAAAACTAAATGGAAAACGAGAAGAGGATAATGGTGAAATACATATGAAACGTGATCCAACGACCTTTCTAGCAGAAGAGATGAAAGAAATTCGTGATGCGGGACGAGAGTGGGTACATCGTGTTTTAGAAGGACCTAGCGACACAGTTTGTAAGGTAGAGGGAAATGAAGTCATTATGTTATGTTCAAATAATTATCTAGGCCTATCCAATCATCCAAAAATGAAGGAAGCAGCTATCAAAGCTGTTAAAACCCATGGAGTAGGTTCTGGTTCAGTTCGTGCGATTGCAGGAAACATGGATTTACATGAGCAATGGGAAAGAAGGCTTGCAGAGTTTAAAGAACAAGAAGCCGCTTTTATTACATCTGCTGGTTTTTCAGCTAATCAAGGAGTAATACAGCAGCTTGCTCCTTCTGCAGATGATATTATCTTATCTGATCGGTTAAATCACGGATCTATCATTGATGGGATCAGAGCTACAAAAGCCAAAAGAGCAGTCTATGAACATTGCGATGTTGCTTCTCTTGAAGATGAGCTCTCTAGCTTAGCGAAAGGGAATCCCCGAAGAATCCTGGTAATTACTGATGGAGTTGCCATATTGGGACTTAATCAATCAAAGGGACATAGTTAAAAGTCTGAAGAAACGTTGGATATCTTTTCTGCGCTTGCTATATCATAAGTTATATCTGACATTATTAACGAGTCATAAAGTCCTTCCTGAATAGTTAGTATCTATGCGAAAGTTACGGTGGATACCTAAAAAATGCTTAATTTCTTGCCCAGCTCTTCAAAGGCTCGTAAGCCCGTATCCAGTTGGTCGCGCGTTAAGGCAGCGTTCATCTGGACGCGAATACGATCTAATCCTCGG
Organism: Candidatus Hodarchaeota archaeon; assembly: GCA_016839625.1. GTDB lineage: Archaea > Asgardarchaeota > Heimdallarchaeia > Hodarchaeales > Hodarchaeaceae > Hodarchaeum. Next base: position 2,246 of record JAEOTY010000067.1, on the reverse strand, counting down.
GGAACCATCGGAAATAAAATCGGCAGGGCAAAGATATCATACTCCGAGTAGAGGAGGTCGGAGGCCTCTTTAGCCTTGTGTGGATCACCAAAAATGATCGGGATAATGGCGGTTGTTGAAGCCGCAGTGATTTCGTGGTTATACCCCATGTTAATAATCTCTTTTTTGAAGTAAACGATGTTATCCCACAGCCGTTTGACCAAATCGGGGTCGTCATGTTCAATAATATCTAGCGCCTTAATGGAGGCTGCTGCCGTGGCGGGCGGATGTGAGCCAGATAGGAGATAGGAGCGGGTCTTATTGCGGCACCAGGTAACCAGTTCTTGGGAACCGACCACCGAGCCCCCCATAGTTCCAAAGGCCTTGGAGAAGGTGCCCATTTCAATGTCGACTTTGCCTTGTAAACCATAGTGATCGACCAACCCTTTGCCAGAGAAATTGCGCCCCATGACCCCATCGCCATGAGCGTCGTCAATGTAGATAAACGCTTGTGGAAAATCCTTAGTAATGTTGTAGATATCATCTAGTGGCGCGTGGTCGCCATCCATTGAAAAAATTCCGTCCGAAATTATGAGTAAGCGACGTGGGTCGTTTTTAGCCAGTTTGCGAAGCTCATCATCTAACGATGCCATATCACAATGCTCATAGATCGCTTTTTTGGCTTTTGTCAGTCGCACACCGTCAATAATCGACCCGTGGTTGAGTCGATCAGATAAGATCACATCGTCTGCGGCCGGGGCCAGCTGACTGATGACTCCCTGATTCGCAGTAAATCCTGCCGATGTGACAAATGCTGCCTCTTGCCCTTTAAATTCAGCTAATCGTTCCTCCCATTGCTCATGTAAATCCATATTACCTGCAATGGCTCGAACCGAGCCTGAACCCACTCCATGGGTTTTAATAGCTTCGATAGCTGCTTTCTTCATCTCTGGATGGTTACTCAAACCTAAATAGTTGTTTGAACAGAGCATGATTACTTCTTTACCTTCCACTCTCGAAAAGGTATCCGATGCTCCTTGTAGAGTACGATGGATCCATTCACGACCAGCGTCCCGGATTTCTTGTATTTCACTTGTGAGAAATTTCATTGCCTGACGCATTTTCATTCACCAATTATTATCATCAAGACTGTTACCAATGCTTTTGTTACTAGCAAGCCTTTTTCTTACTATTTCACCTGAATTATGTAGTTGTTAACCCTAATTTATCAGGTTAGCTACGTAAAGGTGTCTTAAAGACCCAATTAAAACCTAGCGATCGGGGTTCCCATTGAACTTCAATCGTCCTGAAACCCACTTAAAATGGATTAAAATTGATTCAAAGGAATTCAAGAATTGTTCATTTTACCACTGCTAGAACTGATTTTCTGGGATTCCATGATCAACCTTAATTAATTAATCGAACCCTTCCATATACAAAAGTACCGCTGGACATGATTTTGATCAGCCCCAAATCATATAGCACCTTCAATCCTCTTTGTATGCTTTTTCTATTTAAATTAATTTGGTTACAAAGATCATTAAACGTTATATATCTATTGATTTTATTAGAAAGTTCAATAATGGAATTAAGTACAATTAAGGGAAGATGCCAGTTTTTTCCTAGATTCTGTTTCAAATAATCTTCAGTTATATCTTCCTTAACTAGTACATCTTTTTCCACTAAATGTTCAAGGCTTTTAACTTCGGTCGGTCGTACAATCGCGAGTGCTTCCAAAAAAGAAATATCACCAGATACATAATAATAGAATTTATAACTTGACCATCCTTTTTCTTTAGTTTTAGGACCAACAATGATTTTAACAGCTGATAGTGGAGTTAGCAAAGATAATTTTGCTCTAACCGTAGTTGCAGACATTTTTACAAGGATGCTATATTTCTCCTGATTTTCATTGATCAACGCTTCGATATCCTGTGGCAAAAAGACTTTGATATTAGAAACCAAGATTAAACCGTAAATGTACACTGAAGCAAAGAAATATTTTGGTTTCTCCTTAATCTTCTCATCCAAAGCTTCTTGTGTAATAATTCTTCTTTTTAACAGTTCTTGATACCCAATTTGCGCTAGAGGAGAAATATGACGCATTATTTGCGCAATCGTTGGTTCGGGTGCATGTCGATAGTAGGAGAGATAATTCCGGTAAAATTTGACCTGTTTGACTATTCCTAGTTTTTCCAACCTGTGGAGATACTGATTCGCAATGCGAGGTTGAAAGCTAAATTTTTCGCTGATTTGGGCAGAAGTTA
>JAEOTY010000461.1 GCA_016839625.1 Candidatus Hodarchaeota archaeon | reverse complement strand
TATTCAGAGGTTCATAAATTCATTGAATTAGCTACAGCAAAAAGAATCACGAAAATCTGATCTTCCAACCCTTTTTCTGTTTTGAACATAATTCAAATTCAAGGTATTTAATAAATCTATAAATAAAGTCGGATTCAGTTGTTAGGGAAAAATCAAAAAAGTCCCAATAATTGTCTATTATTATTTGGAGTCTTTTTTCATCCAATAATTGTCTATCTAAAATCTTTTCTAAGATAGTTTTCTTGATTAAATGAACATCCTCAGGAGCGAATTTCAATAATTTTCGTATTTCTGTCTGAAATGTCGTTTTTGCAGCATTAGCTACCTCTCCAAGTCGTAAAAGTCTTTTATTTACTTTCGTAGGGATTACTAGTTCAATAATGAATTGTGATCGATTTTCACTCTGAAACCTGAGAAGTTCATTATAACGGTAAATAGAGATTCTTCCTTCATTCTTCAAGATATTGAGGAAAGAAAGCTTGTAGACGTTAACTTGAAAGGGATAATAAGCTAAATCAGCAGAGGGAAAAGATTTTACAAATTGATCCCATAGCATTGCACTATGACGTGTTTTCCAATGAAGTTTTATTTGATATAATTCATTGTAATATCCCTTCTCTGGATTCCAATTAATTGCAATGTCAGGGTGTGCTGAAGTGGTGACACCTGTCTTGTTGATTCTTTTAATATCTCCAATGTGTCGTCCATTAATCGCTTGTGTTGATGGATTAGTAAACCTTGTAAAATAATGTAATGGAATACCCATCTTTACTACTTTTTCGCGCAAACCAAGATTAGTAATTGGATACTGCATAAAATAAGGCCAAATTAAATTTTCTCTCTGCATTGTGAGATCTTCAGGTGTACGTATTTCCCTCAAATCTTCTTGAGTCAATGCCCTAGAATGGTCAGAAACACCTCCTTCAGAAGGAATTATAGAAAAAACTCCAGATTGATATACTTCATTAAGAGAAAAAGATGAATTACCATTATTCCAGCCTTTGATCAATCGCCCTTTTTCAAAAGAAGCTTGAAGTCTGTTTAACGCCATTCTACATAAGCCTGCACTAGTATCACCATCATCAGTTGCCAAAGATTCTTGATAATATTCTTCTGTAGTATTAATACTCGAATCGACATTAATTCGTGCCATTTCTCTTGCCATTACAAATTTTCTTATTTCTTCTTCGAAATTAACCATGAATGTTGCTCTGATATTATTTGTGCACTCGTCTAGTGATGGGAATCGATATGTAATAAAGGAATTTGGATGATTTAAAAAAAAGTCTTTCAAAATACCTTTTGATCCCGTTGTTGTTGAAAAATTTTCAAATAATGTCAATTTTAAAGCTGCTACGAAAACCTCTGGTGGAAATTCCATTCTTCTAAAAAAGGCGTTATTTGAAAAATCAGGATGTTGTTTGTTCAGAATTGCTTGTCTAAGTCTTTGACCTTTGAATTTTCGTTTGTGTAAAAGAAATTTCTCTTTGTCAGTAAGAGGTTTAGAAATTAATTCTTCTAAACGTGCATTATAATTTTTCTGTTTCTTTCTTTTTCCAAATACACCTGTGGATGAAGCTACTGACGTATCTCGAAACAAATAATATCCTTTTAGGTCTGAAGGGAGGAAGGAGTAATTCGTAGCGTCAACAAACCTCCAGATCCCTCTTGCTTTACGATATATTTTTTTTCCCATCCCTTTTTTAACTGATTCTAAAAAATTACCAATTACTGGTGTTTTTGTGCCTTTTGCATAACTACCTCCATGAAACCGTGCTTGTTGTATTTCTTCTGCGCTTTTCCCTGTTAAATTTCCCCCTAATAATAGTTTAGCTGCTTTAAACGGCTGTGTGGAGTAGTATCCCTCGAACATGCCGGCCGTCACATTCTTAATAAACATAAGTGGGCTTTTTACACCACATGTGCCACCTATATTCTCTATGAAAAATATAGTCTCATCTAATGATTTAAAAGCGTGATTCATTGCCCTTCTATCATTAAAAGACATGTAAACATGAATTTTGTAATGATTTTGGGGTATTTGATCAATAAATATCAAAACCTCCTTTGGTTCACTTTTAAGCCATCTTTCTTAGGATTGAAAAATGATATTTTCATTAAATAATTGCATTCTCTCCCTTATATACTCATAAATATCAAAATTCTTGATAATGAAACCTTGGGGAATATCTGGCATCATTTGATAAAACTTGAATATTGAAACATCATTTGCTTAATACCCTAAATTATATAATACTCGTTCCTGAGAATTAAAAAAGCTCTATAATTTCACTTTGAGATAGAATGACTAAAAATACAGGAACTATTTTATTGCATTTGATTTATTTTCCATGAAGAAGTTCCAAGCATTCGATAAATACAATCAATTTTAACACTAATCGATGAGCTATAACTCTCAATGAGTAATTCCAGCTGATTTATTTAAGGAAAAAACGATAGAATGCCAAATAACAAAGAATGCAAAAAACAACAAAAATAAGGAGCACATTGACGACTGGTGAAAAAATGTGAATAGAACACCGACCGACCGTCCAATGCGCCTGATAGATATACGCGGAATTGGTCCCTCAGTTGAAGAAAAGCTGAAAGCAGCTTTTAGAAGCGAAAAAGCTGCTCTGGCAGCATTACGTGGATCACAAATAGCAGAACTATCCTCTATTGAGGGAATTGGCGAAAGATTTGCCCTGAGTTTGTGTCGTGATCTTCATTTCCAAGAAACTGGTGAACAGATTGAGAATTTTTTAAAAACAGATGATGCTATTTTACTTTATAACAGAATTACAGACATTATCTCGAAATTTTCGAATACAGTTTATGCTCGATCAAAATTATACTTATTCTTTCCTCTGCCAGTTTTGACCTTGAAAAAAATTCGGAAGAGACAAAAAAACACTCTACAAGCGCAACGATTAGTCTCTTTAATAAAAAAATCTACTCATTCTATCAATGACTACGATTCCTTGCTTAAAAACCTCTCACCTCTTAAGGAACCTATTAATCAACTAGATACTGCGTCAAGAATGATAGCAACAACTGATAAGCAAATCTTTGAAGAATTATCAAATAATGAAGTTAGCTCTTATTGTGAAATCCTTTTCATAGAGGAATACGATCAAATCTCCGAGATTGTAGCAGGATATGATGAAGTTATTTGGATTGGTTCAGAGATAATGCTTGAAGAAGGATTACCTAATGTGATCACAGTTTCTGAAACTCAGCGTAATGACTTAATTCAGATTATACCTGAAAAAATGCTAAAATTTTTTGCACGGAATAAAAAAACTCTTGTGTCAATTTCTGGACTAGCCCAACTGCTTCAAACCATTCCTTCACTTGAATTAACCCCCTACATTGACGATTTAAATCTCGAAATGCTCATAGAAATGGGTAATGAGCTAGTAAACTTGGAAGAATCTGGTGAACCGACTCAAATTTTTAATCAGGAGTATTCCCGACTGTTAAAAGCAGAACAAACTTTTGAAGGGATATTAGGAGAGGTTCTACTCAGGTTAAACGAGGAACTGGAGAATAAACTTCAAGACACAACAGTTCATTTAGAAGGTGAAAAAATTCTCTCACTTCTCAGGGGAATGGCTGAAGAGGATCAAAGATATTCTGGAGAGCGAGGCAAAGCAGAGTTACGAGAATATTTAGATGACGAATTATATTTGGCTATTGAGGAAATAATTACTAAAGCAGAAGAGGAATTCATAAAGAAATTAGATTTAAGAAGTGACGAAACAGATTATATCGTTGGAATTTTTCCAAGGGAACTCCGTTATCCTGTTGATCCAGTTGACGATGTAGCAGATCGTATTAAAAATTATTTACGTCAAAGTCGTGCAATTAAAGCATTTGAACTTAAAGTTACATTAGCAAAATCACTTAAGCGATTTGAAGATTTAGCCAAAACGGCATTGAATTACTTTTTAGAGCTTGATTACCTTTTAATGGTTGGAAAATTTTCTCTTTCATACAATCTAGTTCTTCCTCAGTTTATTGAGGATCAAGGCACAGGGTTACTGGTAGAAAAAGGTAGAAATCTGTTCCTTGCTCAACAAGAACAGCACGGGGCCTTAAAAGTTGAACCTGTAACATATGCTATTGGCGAAATTGGTAAAATTGCTGAAACTGTTGATGGTGAACGCATAATTCTTCTTTCGGGAGCCAATAGCGGAGGAAAAACAACTTTAATTGTCTCTATAGCAATAATGGTTATTCTTGGTCAAATGGGTCTTCCTATTCCCTGCAGACAAGCGACACTAGGCGGATTCCAGGAACTACACTATTATCGAAAAGCTTCAGGTCAGATGGATGCAGGTGCTTTTGAAACAACCTTGCGAACATTATCACAAATGATTATGAGTCCCAATTCACGATTAGTTTTAGCTGACGAAATGGAGAGTATGTCAGAACCAGGAGCATCTGCTAGAGTAATTGCAGCATTTTTGGATTTATTAGGGCGATCGACCGATTCTGTTGGAGTATTCGTAACACACCTAGCACAGCTAATTGCAAAATATTGCAAAGAAAACATTCGAATCGATGGAATTGAAGCACAAGGGTTATCAAAAGATCTGGAACTCATTGTGAATCGCACTCCAATTTATTATAAGTACGCGAAATCAACACCTGAATTAATAGTTAGAAGACTGCAACAGGTATCGAAAGGGCCAGAAAAAGAAATATATTCGTATATTTTAGATGCCTTTGATTCATAGCAAATGGATAATGATGGGCCGGGACGGATTTGAACCATCGATTTCCTCTGTGTGAGAGAGGAGTCATACCGAGCTAGACCACCGGCCCACGGTTTTTTTAGTTTATCTTTTTTGACCAAATGTAGGGTTGAGATAAATTCCAAATAAAAATTATGTCGTATTTGTTTTAGTGAAATCACTATCCTTGTGGTTCGACCTTCAGGATGAGCTGATTTTCAGCGATTCCTACGACTTTGATTGATTCATTTTCACCAATAGGCATGTCGGATTGCGCTTTCCAAATAGCCCCCCCTAATTTTACTCGCCCCTCCTGATTAGGAGTCACGGTTGAAATCGTCTTTCCAATCATACCAATGATCTGTGTTTTTTCCCCTGCAACTGGGATTCTTTTTTGTGATCCTCTAACTTTAAACCAAATTAACATGACTAAAATGCCCAATGCGCCAATACCATAGGCTAATCCACGAAGGGCGTCACCCCAGATGATTAATCCTCCCACAAATCCCAGAATTCCCACACCTATGATTAATGGTAAAAAGGGGGCAATAAAACTAAGATCACCGCCCTGTGAACTGAAGAAAGCAATTATTATGATTAAAACGATTATAATTAGGGGCCATGTGAAAATTTGTGTCTCATTTGATTGGGAGACAAAATCACTACCTAAGGTCAATACAATTGCAAAAATCAAAATAAAGGGAAACCAATTCAGAAGTTCGACAACACCACCACTTACAATCCATTGTACAAAGATAAGAACGAGAGAGACCAAAAATATAATGAAGCCAAGGGTATAAATAAGTGGTTGGTCTAATAATGATCCAATAAATAGTAAGATAATTCCAACGGGAATTCCAGAAAGGGAAATTTGTTGAAGTTCTGCGGACATCGTTGATCTATATAATCTGTTTTCTCTGATATCTTTTTAGATTTTTGCTTAGAGGAATAGCAATAAATTTCGTACAAATATTTTCTTTTCTGTTAGAATTCTCACCTAATCATCCAAAAACCTATGTACTTCTTAATCTACGTTTTTTCTTGGAAATTTAGATTGGATCGTAATTGTCGTTGAATCTTACTATTTGAATAGAGTTTTCATAACTTTTTGAAATCTGAAGGCAAAAACACAAAATTTCTTCCTCCAAAGGAAGTACAAAGTTCCCCATCACAAACTACACCTGGAGAAAAGCAGAAAAATGTTAGAAATTACTGTTTTTGGCGCATCTGACTCGGTGGGTAAATCTTGTGTTATGATTTCCGATCGTGATAATCGAGTCCTCTTGGATGCAGGTATACAACTTCATCCCCGAAGAACAGGTCTGCTTTCCACTCCACCTGAAGGAGTAGACAAATTTAGTAGTGATCTTGCAGCTGTGTTACTTTCACATGCTCATATTGACCATTCTGCCTATATACCAGCTCTTTTTAGGGCTGATTATCAAGGCTTGGTGCATATGACCTCACCTACGAGGGATATCGTTGATATACTCTGGAAAGATCACTTGAAAATCGAAGGGCCGCATCATTTCGGAATATCTCATTTACACAAGGCTCTTGACAAGTCAGTTCTTCACGAATACAATCGAAAATTCCGTATTTCAGATGGAATAACAGCAGAATTTCATGATGCTAGCCATGTTCTTGGAAGCGCTGCCATTCTCCTTGATTGGGAGGGCACACGAATATTTTATACTGGAGACTTTAATAATGCAAAAACCCCCTTTCATGATCCTATCGTTTATCCTGATCCAGATGAGCCCATTGATATACTATTGACAGAAACAACGAATGCAAATCGAAGGATAAGTAGTAGAAAAGTAACTACATCAAACTTGACAAAAAGTTTGTTAAAGTGCTATGCCCGGGGTGGAAAAGCAATAATTCCATCATTTGCGTTAGGAAGAAGCCAAGAAATTCAAGCATATCTAACAAGCGAATTTGACTCCTTTCTTCCCAAGTTTCCTCTCTATATTGATGGTATGATCTTGGATATGAACGAAATCTATAAAAAATTCTTGAATCGAAAATGGGTATCTCCCCGCATTCTTATGGAATTGAAAGACAGAGGCTATAGATCTCCGTTTGATCATGAAGGGCTCAAAACGATAGATGAAGTGTCCTTTACTGGTAGGAGGGGTAAAAAACGTGAAAAATTAGCCTCCCAGAATGAAGTGAGTATTATTTTAACCACATCTGGCATGCTTGAGGGAGGACCTGTCTATGATTACCTTCGATTTGGCGGAGGTAATCCTCTTAATGGGTTATATGTTGTTGGATATCAGGTTGAAGGAACTCTTGGTTCAGAAATAGTATCTGGTAATAAAGAAATTTCTTTAAGTAATGGATTTGGGGATGTTTTTGACGTTACATTAGCCTTAGAAGTGAAAAGATTCGATTTTTCGGGCCATTCATCCCTAGAGGGGCTCATCCAAATGGTACAATATAGTTCTCCATCTTTAATCTATGCAATACATGGGGAACCTGAAGCTCAACAAGCCTATTCACAAGCTCTCGAAGAAATTGGGCATGAAGCAATAACATTATCACAATATGAAGTCTTGCCCGAATATCCATGAAAGGATCAATCAGGAAACATTTTGAATTTTTAATTGCAGAATTATTAACATTTCTAAAAAGAAGAGTGTGCAAATCTTGCCGAAAAAAACAGTGGTATTATCTTACCCTGTTTATCGTCATATCATGAAAATTATTGAAGACAATCCTGTAAATGAATCAGTTGGCGTTGGTTTCGGAAAAAATGAAGGTTCTCTAATTATGATTGAGCATTTCATTCATATGGCAAATTTAGACAATTCAGCTATCAGTTTTTCGTTGGATTACGAGATCTTATACCAGGAGATACAAAACCACGAAAAAAAGGGAGAAATCCTCGTTGGGATTTTCCATAGTCATCCTAAAAGTGCAAAGCTTTATCCTTCTGAAAAGGATCAACATTTCATGAGATATTGGCCATACCCATACTTGTGGCTAATAGGAGGAACGGAAGAATCAAATCCAAAATTAGTAATTTTTTCACTCTTAGACGAGAAAATAGTCATGTTACCCTTTTTAATCGGAGAGAAATAACTTTTGAGGCAGATTTACCTTAAGAAAAAACCCCAGGGATAGAGGTTTGACATTTAATGCATTTTCCGTCTGATATATCTTGAACAGATGTGAAATATCCAGTACGCTGGATTAAGAGATTGTTGCATTTATGACAATGAGTATTATTACCTTTATGACTTCGAACATTCCCTAAATAAACATAATTAAGACCAACCTCTTTAGCAACATTATAAGCAGCTTCTAATGTTTCAATAGGTGTGATAGGTAGGTTACGAAGTTTATAATCTGGATGGAAACGCGAAAAATGTAAAGGAACATTAGGATCTAGCTTATTCAAGATCCACTCACACATTTCTCTGATCATAGCCATAGAGTCATTTTTCGTTGGAATTACAAGGTTTGTAATTTCCAAATGAACACCCAGCTCATGAAAGATTTCACATGTCTTTAATACTGGTTTCCAAGATGGACTAGAACAAATTGTCTTATAAAACTCTGGTGAGAATCCCTTTACATCGATGTTTGCCGCGTCAATCAAAGAACCAAGTTTTTCAGCCAATTTCTTAGTGATATATCCGTTGTCTACAACTGCCATCTTTAAATTGTGGTCGTGGGCAAGCCTAGCTATATCCCGTACATATTCAAAGGCTATCATTGGTTCATTATATGTTGAGGCAATCGAAGGAAGACCCTTGGAAAGTGCGATTTGTATTAAATTTTCAGGTGTCATTTTTCTCAGGGATGAGATGGAACGGTTAGCTGAAATCGAGTAATTCTGACAATGGAGACACCCCATATTACATCCATGGGATCCAATTGATAAGATATCAGTACCTGGTAGAAAATGGTAGAGTGGTTTCTTTTCAATAGGATCACTTGCTAAAGATGAGATTAATGCGTATGTACGGGGAATTATCATTCCATCCTTGTTTATTCGCGCTCCACACCACCCAATTTCATTATCTGAAAGTTGACAATGCCTAGGACAAGCTAAACATTGTAATTTTCCAGATTTCAGAGTTCTATGAAATTTCCATTCGTTTTCTGGTATTGATTGTTCTAACAAATGGAATTTATCACCTGTATACGTAAATGCCCAAATTTGGGATTAATACGAAATAACGTCATTAGTTTCGTCATAATTAAGCAATCTCTTTTCGGCCATTCGCCCAAGAGTACGAGTAATTATTACAGGAGATATTCGCCCTTCTAATGTCTGTTTCAATTGTTCTTTCGATGTTCGATTCCCTAAATTCATTACTGCAGCAAGAATGTCTACTTCAGGAATATCTTCGGCCGATTCCTCTAATAAAAACGAAATTACAGCATTTTCTGACTTCAAAGTTTCGAGTTCTTTCTTCAATTCTGTATTTTCAGCTTCTTTTTGATCTATTTCAGTTTTCAGTTTAATTTCCAAGTCTTGATTTGCTTTCGTTAAATCGGCTATCCTAGATCTTTTCTGAGAGATTTCGGACTTCAATTTGTCAACTTCGGTAGAGGTAGTCTGCAATTTTTCTTCTATTTCATTTTTCTCTCTTTGAAGTTCCTCAAATTGAGCTTTCCTTCCTTGCGACTCCTCTTCGGTATTTCCTCGTTTTCTAACCAACGCCTCTTTTAGATTTGCTTTGTTATTTATATCATTTTGAAGATATGAAATCTTTGCTTCTTGTTCGTTAGTTTGAGTATCCACTGCTTCTTTTTCTTTGATAAGAGTTTCAAGGTAATCTCTTGATCCCCGTAAGTCCTGGACACGAGTGAACACTAATTGCTTTGTGTCATCTCCCAGACGATTCAGAGCTTCTTCGCTCCTGATGAATTTCTCTCTTAAAGTATCTGTGTCCATGATTAAACCTCCTTATCGAATAAATCAATTTTTTCCAAGAGATCGACCGCTTCAGTTGATTCATTGAAGTCAAGAACTTTTCGAGCAGCCAACCGGCTTAAGATCGTTGTTAGGGTATTTGGATCTATCCCTAATGCTAAGCGAATTTCAGTCATTGTGGAATGGGTACTCGGTTTTTTGGCCAAAAATTTGACCAATCCCACCTCGGGACTTTGAATGTAGTCTTTTAAACATAAAACCCGAATTGCTTGAAAGTGATTAGCTAATAAAGACTTTTCCTTTGACAAGCGTGTATGTTCTTTTGTGATAGCATTCATACGGGTCTCAAATTTCGGTTTTAACTCATCATGAGTGGTTTCTAATGAGGCAAGTTCAACATCCAAAGAACGTATTGTTGTCATCATATTCGTTTTTTCATTTTCTGAGATTCCTAGCTTGCTTTTGTTGTCAGACAAATCAGTCTGCAATTGAGATGCTTGAGTGTTAATCGCGTCAATATTGTCCTGTAGAGAGGTTATTTCACGCTCAATCGACTCAATTTCATTCCCAAATGTTTGAAGATCATTGGTGAGATCCGATATTTCACGCGTGTAATCATTCGACACTCGACGCCGTTCATCTATATGATTTCTAAGGGATTCAATATCATTGATAAGAGATTTAAGATCTTCTCGTATTAACGTTACACGCCCTTGAAATTTATTAACAAGTTCCTCTAAACCAAGTTCCAATTTTCGAATTTCTTCTGCAGATTTTGGGATACTCATAAGGTTAGCTCCTGTGTTTTTTTTCCATTTAGAGATCTCTAAATTGTAATTTTCTTAATAAACTGTCAGGCTCTTTGAAATTATCTTAGTTAGAATTATTTTTAAAATGTTTGAGGTATAACTTCGAAGGAATAACTACGTGTGAATATTTAAGAAATCGGTTAACTCTATGAAAAACAAAGCAGTAGGACGATTTTTTGTGTTTTAACTGCCATTATTTATTTTATTCACTTAGCGAAAAATTGATAAGAGTCTGCTTAGACGTAGTTACTTGGATATAAATAAAATTATTGGAGATAAATTACATGTCAGATCCCACTGGTGATAAAAATGACGATGAGGATCGTTATCCTCGACGGCGTAAACGTGATAGCCCATTTGATGATTTTATCAGCGACTTTATGAATCAATTTGGAGGATTCAACTTTAATGACATCTTTGATCAGATGGATCATGTGCTTGAGAATCTGTTTCGGCAATTCAATGTTAGAAACCTAATGGGCGATGATTCTAAGTTTCCAGGGTTTGTATGGGGTTTTAGAATGACAAAAGGACCAGATGGACGGCCCCACGTCGAACGATTTGGTAATACCCCCCGAAAAGTAGACAGTGGCCCAGGTTTCCAACCATCACTCGAAAGAGAGCCATTAATAGACATTATCGATGATATAGATGTTTTACGAGTCATTGCTGAAATTCCTGGAGTTTCAAAACAAAATATTGATTTATCTGCAACTGAAAACAGCTTATTGATCCAAGCTGAATCAATAGATAAGAAACGAAAATATTTCAAAGAACTAGATCTTCCCTGTATAATTTTCCCTGAATCTGCCGCTGCAAAGTTTAAGAATGGTGTTTTAGAAGTTGAATTGAAAAAAGATAAGTCTTCTAGTATCTCAGGGAAAAAAGTACAGGTCAAATAATCAGGAAAATCACTCTCTGCTAGGAGATCCGATTCTTATGAAAACATTAGAATTCCGTTTAAAAGTTATAGAAGCTAAATATCGTGATGTAGGTCGCGGTAGGGCAAGGATTTCCAAAAAAAATATGACCTCATTGGATGTAATGGCAGGGGATATAATAGAAATTGAAGGATCAACTGGTAATCGAACAAATGCAGTCGTTTGGCCTTCTGATAAAATAGATGAAGGAAAGCAAACAATCTCAATTGATCAAACAACTAGAATTAATGCAGGTGTTCGGTTAGATGAGGTAGTAACTGTTCGAAAAGCAAAAATAGCGGCAGTAGAAAAGGTCGTATTCGCTCCTACAACAAAAAATGTCGTGAAAGGTGGTGAAGAAAGGTTTCACGAGTATTTTCAGGGAAGACCCATTTCTCTTAAAGATACAGTTCGCTTTGAAGCAAGAGGTCAGCGTTTTGAATATCGTGTTGTAGAGCTACTTCCAAACCAAGAATCTGCTATTGTAGATGAGAACACCATCATTGAATTGAAATCTTCACTAGTTTCTTCTCAGGAAGCAGTCACCGAATATAAACACATTCCTAAAATTGCTTACGAAGACATCGGTGGGTTGGATGAAACCATTCAGCGAGTAAGGGAGATGGTTGAACTTCCAATGAGATATCCTGAATTATTTGAACGTTTGGGAGTTGAACCACCGAAGGGAGTGCTTCTTTATGGTCCTCCTGGAACTGGAAAAACTCTGCTAGCAAAAGCCGTAGCAAGTGAGACTGAGTCGCACTTTATCGACGTTTCTGGCCCTGAAATAATGTCAAAATTCTATGGAGAAAGTGAACAAAAGATTCGTGAGATTTTCAAGGAAGCTGAAGAGAATGCACCAAGTATTTTATTTATCGATGAGTTTGATAGTATAGCCCCAAAACGTGATCAAAAAGACTCGGGAGAGGTTGAACGAAGAGTCGTTTCACAAATGCTAGCTCTTATGGATGGATTAGAAAGTCGTGGAGAGATAATCGTTATAGGCGCTACAAACCGTCCAAATGCGATTGATCCAGCATTACGTCGCCCTGGTCGTTTTGATAGAGAAATTGAGATTGGTGTACCCGATCAAAAAGGACGATTGTCCATTTTAGAGATCCACACTCGTTCTATGCCCTTAACTGAGACTGTTGATTTAGAAGACCTTGCAATGCGAACTCACGGCTTTGTTGGAGCTGATTTATCATCACTCACGAAAGAAGCAGCAATGCGTGCAATTAGAAGGGTATTTCCCAAAATTGTCTGGGGGGAAGAAATCCCTTTAGATATTATTAATCAAATTTCTGTTCAACCAGAAGATTTCAATGTTGTTCTTTCAGAGATTAAACCCAGTGCATTACGAGAAGTCTTTGTTGAAATCCCTACAGTGACATGGGATGAAGTTGGTGGGTTGGATAAAATAAAGCACGAATTGAAAGAGATCATTGAATGGCCAGTTAAATACCCTACACTCTTTAATTATATGGATCAAGAGATTCCTCGGGGAATTTTATTGACTGGTCCTCCTGGTTCTGGGAAAACTTTACTGGTTCGAGCTATAGCGAGCGAATCCCAGAGAAATTTTATCTCTGTTAAGGGGTCTGAAATTCATTCCAAATGGGTTGGAGAGAGTGAAAGAGCAATTCAGGAAACATTTCGTAAAGCTCGTATGAGTGCCCCATGTATAGTTTTTTTTGATGAAATCGATGCCTTAGTTCCTTCAAGAAGTGTCAGTGTTCCAAATATTGGAGTTTCAGATCGTATTGTTACCACATTTTTAACTGAAATGGACGGATTAGAAGAATTAATTGATGTCATTGTCATTGCTGCTTCTAATCGTCCTGATATCCTTGACCCGGCCTTATTAAGATCTGGCAGATTTGAACGAGTCATCGAACTTCAACTACCTGATGAAATAGCTCGAGAGGAGATTTTAACAGTTCAAACTAGGAATAAACCGTTTTCCTCTGAGATCTCTCTCTCTGATATTGCTAAAAAAACAGATGGGTTTAGCGGAGCTGATTTAAAAGGATTGATTAATCGGGCTTCGTTCTTATCAATTAATCGATACCTTGCAAGTCATCAAAAAAGTCTTGACAATATTGAACCCGAAAATAGAACCAAGTTCTTCGAAAGTAACAAACCTGAAATCAAATTATCTGAAATGATTGAGGCTCTAAATCATTTTCAAATAACAAACAAGAAAAGTTGATTTATTGTCGTAGTATGCGAATAAATTGGGAAGTTTGCCAGTGTATCTAGAAGAGTTAACTGAAGAAATAGAGGATTGGCTTGAAAAAGCAGAAGAAGAAGATCTAAAGCTCATTGGACAGGTTAATCCTGAAATTCTTAAGGAAACTGTTGCTATCGAAATACTTGGGTATTATGGATCTGTTGGCACGTTAATCGCAAGAGAATTACAGAAATTAAGCAAACAGAAGATAAAACTTGCTGGTTTCTTTTCCAGCTACTTCAATGAAATGATTCAACTCTTTTCTGGCGAAATTTTGCTTCCAATTACCCTTCTACAATCAAAGATTGGGTTTCAAAATATCATTCTAACAACAAGCAGCTTTGCTATTCCTGACGTGATTAGTTACAGGCTGGCCGAGGAGTTGTACAGGTATTATAGAAAAAATAAGGTTTCAAAGATACTTCTGATAGATGGAGTATATAACAATAGACGTCGAATTGATAATCAACCTCAAGTTCATAGAATTTCTGCTTCAGAATTTCAATTCAAGGTGCAGAATAAAAAATCAGCTGATTTCACCTTAATGGGTCAAATAGCTAGTTCCTTCTTGACTTATTGGAGTTATAATGAGAAAATACCAATTGAAATTTTAGTTGTTGACGCTTTTTCTGACTACGACCCAATTTCATCCCTTGAGTTATTGAAGGTTTTAGCACAAGAATGGGCAATAGAGGGAGATTTTAAAGAATTAGAGAGAAAATCACAAGAATTTTTCCAATCACGTTTGCAGTCGGATAAAGAATCTGAAATTGAGAGTCAAGAGTCTGTCTCTGATCCGCGATATTACATTTAGGAGGAAAACTGTTTGAATCGAGATCCTTTAAACGAGATTGAATTAATCCTGAAAATTCTGTCTTACCAAATTGAGAATAAAAATATCTCTACAACGAACGAAATCGATGAAATCCTCCATTTATTAGCGAATCGAACACGAAGACGCATGCTAGCAGAATTGGCTAAGGGTGAAGGATTTGTGAATGAGCTGGTAAGAAATCTACATGATCATCCCCAATCTATTATTAGGCATTTAGAAGTATTGAAGAAACATAATTTGATTATCGGCAAAGAACGTCCAGGATCAGGCAGAGGGAGACCAAGACTCTATTACACATTATTTCCTGATGTTGCAGAGCTAATTGGTAGAACAGGAGACGATTTACCGAAATCAGGAAAATTTTTTCCTTGTAGTAGTTTTCCCCGGCTAAATACAATTAAGAGGCGTCTTGATGACAGGATATCTCATTCTGAACAAAGGAAGATCATCTCTGAAGTTGAAGTTATGAAAAAAGAACATGAAATGGCTCTTCTAGTCTGTAACGAGATCCTCGAGAGTGTAAAGAAAAGGATCAAAAAAATTCAAGTCGAATAACGGAAAATGGTGATGGTAGCTGTCTCAGGGATTTGTTCAGAGTTACCAAAGAAATCTTTTCCTTTTTCGAAGCGAAAAAGAAGCTTTGGATATTTTTTTTGACTTTCTTCATCATTGTATTGAATCAAAGAATAACAGGCTGACTGGATTAATTGTTGCCGACAATCCTCATTTTTTTCAAAATTCTGACTTAATATCATCCTTTAGTGAAATTAAGACAATTAAATTTGATGAAATTTATACCATCTTAGGAATTAGCGTTGATATCCTTTTTGTTGATCTCAGAAAATATTTCATCCCAAATAAAATAAGTATTTTATTTGAAACGGTCCGCGGGGGTGGTTCTATCTTTATACTTGGACTTCCTGATCCAAAATGGAGATATTCAGTGAATAAAAAGAATTTCTTACCAGAAAAGGTGTCAATTCCAGATGATATTAGTTCAAGTTCTATTCTATTGAACTGGTTTCTGAAGAATCTTATTATTAATCCTCAATGTAGAACAGATAGTATAAACTCCTCAGAAGTCATTGCAAGTTTTAATCCCATGCCCTATAACATCAATTTAACAACTCAGATCGACAATATTCTCGTTACAAAAGATCAACATAATATTATTGAAAACCTCTTAGCTACGCTCTTGGACTCTGAACATCCCGATAGTTGTTCCATTTTAGTAGCAAACAGAGGAAGAGGCAAATCTGCCTCTGTGGGGTTAAGTATTGCACATGCACTCTCAAAGAAAGGCGTGCGAAATGTGATAATTTCGTCTCCTCATCCTGCTAACATTCAGACACTATTTGAGTTCCTAATGAAAGGTTTAACCTCAAAGAACGTAAAATTTCAAGTAAGAAATCATGAGGGCTGGACATCAGAGATTCGTACTTCTTCAAGAGCTAGGATTTCTTATTTGTGGCCAAGTGAAATTGAAATAAGCTTGAAAGCTGATATAATTGTTTTTGATGAGGCAGCTGCAATTCCTGTAGAGATTTTAAAGAAAGTCCTCAAAATTAAAGCAAAAAAGATCTTCGTGTCAACAGTTCATGGTTACGAAGGAGCTGGAAAAAGTTTCCAGTTCAAATTTCTAAGTTATTTACAAACCCAGAAACTGATACATTATCAAGAATTGTCTCTAGATCAACCAATTAGATATCTCCAATTTGATTTGATAGAAAAGTTGTTGAATGATGCTTTTTTTCTGGACGTTGAATTAGATCCTCCTCTGATCAAACAACGGACACTCATTAAAGATTCAATTATACTTCAAGAGTGGAACGATCCACAATATTTGTTTTCAGAAAAAGGATTACCAAATCTAAAACAATTATTTGGACTCCTGGTCTATGCTCATTACCGAAACCAACCAAATGATCTTTTATTGTTAGCAGACTCTGGTAAGCATTTTTTGATTGGAATTTATGGTAATGATAACAAAAATAATAAACTCTTATTAGTGTCCAATCAACTAGCTAGAGAAGGGGAGATGTCCGATCAAGAAATACTAAGAGTAACTTCTGGTGAATTTATAAAGGGAAATCTTATACCTAATATCGCTATCCGCCACTTTTCTGAGAATTTTGCGAAATTACGGGGATTACGGATAATCAGAATAGCCACTCATCCAAGTCTTTTGAATAAAGGTTATGGTCGTTTAGCTTTGGAACTGCAAAATCCAATTTTCTCTACATATGACTGGGTTGGGGTAAGTTACGGTGCTACAGTCAAATTGATGAAGTTTTGGAGAAAATTTGGCTTTAAATCGGTTCATATTCGACCAATAAAGACTGCAGAGACAGGGGAGTGGAATATCGTTTTAATACGTCCAATTTCCCATTCTGCTGCTAGTATTATCAATCCAGTGTCTGCTGATTTTCTTTTACAATTTATAGCTTTACTTAAACAATCATTACACTCAATGTCACCCGAGTTAACTTCTCAAATTCTAAAAAGTTGCAGTTCTCTCTCTAATTATAAGGTTAGAATAACATCAAGCGGAAAAATTCGCCTAAAGAATTATTTAAAGGGAAATCTAAACTTTTTACTCGCTGTTGATGTAATATACGAATTAGCAAAGGCCTATTTTGTAACACCAACATCAATTAAGCTAAGTTCCAGTCAAGAGTTGTTGTTAATTTCGCGAGTTTTACAAGGAAGAACATGGGGTCAAACCCTAGGTAGGACAGGTTTGAATTGGAAAGCAGCAAATGCTTTGTTAGAGAAAGCAGTAGCTAAAATTGCTCAAATTTTTATGAAAAACGGATCAGAAGACTTCTAGAATGGTTGTTTAATCAAGACTATTCGTAATCATCTGTTTAAGAATTCATCCAGAGAAAAGAGACCAGAGCTAGATTTTTCTGATAAGGAGATTTTTGACTTCTTTAAAATCGAGTCGTTATTATTAAAATTAAATGCACGATGCTTATCTATTTGGATGGAACAACAAACTGAACTCAGTGAGCACTCACCTTGAGGATGATACGAACTGTTCCCAAAAAGAACTAGAGTTCCTCTATTACAATGACATATCTTATTAGAAATCGTTGAAGAATGATTACTATTAATAGGCTTGGAAAGCTGATTGAAGAATGATTGCCAGGTTGAAATAAGAATCTACTCCTTTCACAGTTTTTCAGGTGATTTTTAGTTAATGAATGGACAAGAAAAAGGTTATCAGATGAGTATTAATAGAACGATATTATCCCCAACGTATCCATCCGATAAAATGCATTATTCGCAAATGTCTGACTTTTGTCGGTAATTTCGAACTTACCTAAGCTTAACATCGAGATGACAGGTGAAATTCCTTATTGAGTCTGGACAAGTGTTAATCCTGTTTTTACCCTTGTTTTTCCGAAAAAATACAAAGATTGTATGAATTGAATCGGGCTAAATTATGTTCAAAAATAAAAAAGGATTATTTACAAATTTTTCTGTAAAAAAGGAAACACACTAAGCAGATAGTGGTTAAAAGAACAATTCTCTATGATTTAAAATCTGCCACCATCCTCATCAAGTAGTTATAAATTCCGAAAACGAAAGCTATTTACAAGACACATCTGTAACAGTAGCGAATATAAAACACCTTACTAATAATATTTAAAAATTAATCTACTCCAATTTCTAACTCATTGGATGATAGTTATGAATGGCGAAAGTATTGTTTTAATAGCCCTTTTTTTCATCATAATTTTTATAATTTTTTTCGCCACCCGCAAAAGTTCTGATAAAAACGTTCGAAAAGCGCGCGAATTAGAACAACAAGGGAAATATCTTGACGCTTTTGACTATTATACACGTATTTCGCTTGAACAAGCAGCCAATATGGTTTTGCGAACACCTGAAGCGTCACAAGTTCTAGTTTTACGAAGGCTAGAGAAAAAATACTCTCCCCGACAGATTGAGAAAACATTCATTCAATTAGCCCGTACAAATATAAGTAGGAATGATCCTCATACTGCTGCTTCTGCTTTTGTGTTAGCTAGGAAACCTTTCGCTGCTGCAAAAGTCTACATAGATTTTGGCGGTTTAGAATTTATCCCTGCAGCAATTCAAATTCTTGATCGAAATCATTCGCTCATTCACGACAGAGATCAAGCTATACGTAACTTAGCAAGACACGCATATAACAATCAAAAGTATATGGAAGCAGCTGAACTTCTAAAAACAATTGGAGCAGAAGAGGAGGCAAATACTGTTCTAATTGCAGCAGCAACAGAAATGCGAAAACAGGGATTAGTCAAAGAAG
>JAEOTY010000460.1 GCA_016839625.1 Candidatus Hodarchaeota archaeon | reverse complement strand
CACGGGTCGGACGAATAACTCCTAGCAAGGTTCGAATAAGAGTAGTTTTTCCAGCACCATTTGGGCCAAGGAACCCTACTCCTCCGCTTGGAACCTTGACTGAAATGTCTTCGATGCCTTTAATCTGCCCATAATACTTCGTTAATGAATCTGTAGCGATTATTTCAGCTTCCATGTCTAAACCGCTCTTTTTTTGACAAATTTTGGAATAATCTTCAACCTAACAACAATATATTTCTATTTTTATCTTACCATTTAAAGCCAGAGATTAAGGAAGTTTATTTGAAATTAAAATTCATAATTCGAAGATTAATCAGAAAAATACCCCATTAATCTCTGGATCTTTAGTAAGTGACCTCTATTTCCCTCTTACGTCTACTTGCTTCGAACATTGGAAGTTTCTACATTCATTTTCTTTTAATGGTTTCCCACACACAGTACAAAAATTCGGTCGAGTAAAGACTGAAATATTATCTTTCCGAATCTGAGAAATCCGATGCAAAGGAATACTGTCCGTGTGTTTTCGTTCCATGAATTCTTGAAAGGAAAGTTCAATATACTCATCAAAATCCCGAAAAATTATTGAAAAATCTTTGGGGTTTTCAGAGCCATATTTGATCCGAGACATCCACTCCCTAAGTTCCCCTTTTTTCGTCATTTGCCAATCACTCACTTCTTCCAAAGATGAACAAGATCGACATTAAACGGTATTAAAAACTATCTAGAATATATTTTCGAGCAAGATGTGGGGGATGAACCCGCCTAAAGGACGTTTCATCCCGCCTTCGTCTGCTGCAAGAGGAATGAATGCGAGTCTTGTATTATAAGAAATAACTCATGTAATAGGATAACTAACTTGGCTTAATAAACTTAAAGAATGCGGCAAATTTGTAGAAACAAATATGTAGATTATTAAAATTTAAGGCCTGTTTACATCACTTTTCAAAATAAATTAAGGTCTTCAGTGTTGAAATCGTTAACTTGCTTTGACCTCTTATTGATAAAGTCATTGGAAGTTGTTTCAAGGCTCATATGGATCAAATATGAAAGCTAGATTTATACTTGAGTAGTTAGTTAAGGTATTTAAGGGAGGATTATCTAGACCAAGGAGTTTGAATTGTTTTCTTAAAAGGTGTTAGGTTCATGAAGAATAGGAAGATACTTCAAGTATTCAATTTAGTTTTAATATTTTCGTTATCTATCATGATATTCTCAATAACTTCTTCTCAAGCAAAAATTAGTCCCGAAAGTATCGAGGCTTATGATTATAGTGGATCAACAACCATAGATGCGGGCAAATATTTTTCGAAGACTGTTTCATCATCTGGTACTTTTCCTAATTTTGAAAAAATCATAATGTGGGTTCAAACAGACAATCCATCAAAATATATTGACCTATATATCATGAGTAATGCAGCTTACCTTAAATTCATCTCTGGCCAATCATTCACCGCAACTAAATCTTCGACTTTTGTTAACGAAGGAACTTTGGAATTATCAATGCCAGGAACATGGTATTGTGTATGGTCAAACAAAGGTCGGTCTAGTTCTGTAGCCTTGGATTACTTTGTAGATGTTGGAGGCGACGATATACCTTCATATAGTGGTTATACGTGGGTTAAAAATGGACAATCAGTAGCTTCTGGAAATTCTTACGCTTATCACGTATCTTATGGAACACAAGACCTCTTATCAGGTTCTTTTAAAACTTATGTTTCTTCCGACAAAATAGATTTCTTTATCTGTGATTCAACAGAGTATAGTACTTGGAGTTCAGGTGGAACACCAACAACAGTCTATGAATCTCACTCGGATACTTCATCAGCTTCATGGGGACCTTTCCAACCTCCACACACTGATGATTGGTACTTCGTATATAGCGCGAAGGACTCTAGTGAACCCGTAACTTTTTCAGCATATATTAATCGAGAACAATGGTACCCTCCCGGGTTATCGATTTGGGATCCCGCCTCAGACTCCTCGTGGGAACCAGGATTCAGCTATTCCATTGACTGGACCACAACGGGAACAGTAAATAACGTGAATATTCATTTATATCGTAATGATACTTTCATCTCAGAAATTGCGACAGGAGTAGAAAATACCGATTTTTTTTCCTGGTCTATTCCAAGTGACATTGAATTAAGTACAAAATACCAAATTTACATTACTGACCCCTCAAATAGTAGCGTCAGTGATTTCAGTGATTATTTTACAATTTCCACCGCCAAATCTATCACTCTGAAGAGTCCTGTTGGAGGTGAGGAATGGGAAGCAGGTAACACGTATGATATTACTTGGGAGTGGACAGGCCTCTTTACCGCTGTAAATATTGAGATTTCCAGAGGAACAACTTGGTATTCGGTCATTGCTTCAGATGTTCCTAATACTGGATCTTATTCTTGGACGATTCCTACCGATTTCGATTATGGAACATTCTGGTGGATTTCAGTCTCTGATACTTCTGGTTCATATGTAGATGACGAATCTGATTACTTTAAGATCAATTCAGACGACGCACCACCCCCAGGGAATGGTGATGATGGATCAATCCATCCGAGCATTTCTGATTTCAACTTTCCTCTCGAAATTGGGTGCTTTTGGAAATTCAAATGGGATTACACTGAAAGCGAAATGCATGATGGAGTTTGGTCTACAACAGTTGAAATGGAGGGTACGTTCACTGTTAAGTTAGTATCTAGAAAGGAAATCCAGGGAATACCAGGTTTTGGTGTCCAAGTCACAGGTGATACTCAGAAATATAGGCCTAGATGGACTTATGTGACGTGTTGGGCCCATCAACTTCTTGGTTCAACTAATGGAAACTCATGGCAGATCTTATTTGACGCACAGGATGGAAGATGGTATGGTGGAGGCTTTTTTAACGAATATACAAGTGATCTCTTTGCCAGCGCCCGAAAAGGTACAATTGACAATGATTATATAAAATCAGATGTGTATCAAACTGGATTTTCTACTAGTGAGCAAACAGGAGGATGTACATACTATCCTGGAATTGGCCAGGTTTGTTCTGGAGATACACAATATGCAGGATCACAGAATTATGAATACTACAAGAAAGAAGTTGGACCCGTTGGATTAAAATATTGGGTGGTTTATTCTTATTCTGCTGGAATGACCTGGGATCAGTGGAATAAAGAAGGAAATGTAGGGTTAGTTGACTATCTCGTACCTGAAGAGCTTCCTTTTGTACCCCCTTCTAGCATACCCACTTCTAGTACCACTAGTTCAATTTCCAGTAGTTCTGAATCACAACCAATCTCTACAACCTTAGAAACAGAAGATAAAACTACTGCTTCTAATGGTGTTGAACCAGAATTAACACCTGGATTCCTATGGTGTACCGTTTGGTTAGTATTACCAATCTTGAGTGTGAAATTAAGTAGAAGGAAGAAACGTAATTAATACTGCTTATTAGTTTTTCAAACCTTTTTTCCTTCCTTTTTTTAATTCATACAAACTTGGATCATTTCAACCAGAGATTAGTAATGAACAAACTAAATCATTTTTCTATAAAATTAGTTTGGTAGAGTTGAAAAATATATTTTAAGAGATAAGTAAATTAAAAATCAGGAGCATCTAAGAAGGGTATAAACATTCCAGACATTGAGATCACTAATTTTGAGCAGGCAATTCATTATTCGTTTCATGGAAACAACCTGTTAACCATTATTCACGAGAATTTACAACGAAATGTCATCAATTCGCTTTGCGGGGGTTCTGGAAAATGTGGAAAGTGTCGAGTTAACATTTTGGTGAAATTAGAAAATAATAGGGCATCCTCTGAAGAAATCAATGCCCCTACCAAAGTTGAAAAGCAATTATTAGGACAATTATTACATGAGAATATTCGTTTAGCGTGTCAAGTCATACCGAGAGGTAAGAAGGATTTAAAAGTTACTATCTTAGATTTAAGCGAGTATCAGGACAGTATTTTCAAGATCCAGGATTCATTCAGTAAGTTCCAGCTGAATTTTCCTTTTAATCCAAGAATATTTTGTCAATCATTGTCTGTACCCGACCCAACCCTTGAAAACTCTCAAGATGATTTTTTTCGCTTGTCACAAACTCTTGGAGAATCATTTGCAAAATCATTAACTCTTTCTAAACCTGAGATTTTGTCTCAACTAACCCTCCAACTAAGAGAAAATGATGGAAGAATAAATGTAGTTATTGATAGACAACAAAATCAATTGATTGAGCTGAGAACAAAAAAACCTCCTGTTCTAGGAGCTGTCATTGATATCGGGACAACTTCTATTGTAGCCACTTTGATTAACCTTGAAACTGGAGTTATTCTTGCTGCTGATTCGATAATCAACCCACAAATTGAATATGGCCGAGATATCATGAGTCGGTTATCCTATGCATTATCTTCATCCTCGAATCAGGAGCAGTTACAATTTAAGGCCCTCAGCGGAATATCAAAGCTTTTATCTAGACTTACTTCCACAACAAATTCTTCACCCGAAAATATTTTCGAGACGGTTGTCGTAGGTAACTCAGTTATGCATCATTTATTTTTAAATTTGCCAACAATCGGATTATCTCGAGCTCCTTTTGTACCTGTTATTTCCAAAGCATTAACTTTCTTTGCTAAAGATGTAGACAAAGATCAAACGCTCAATATACCCTCTCAAGCAAGCATCACGATGCCACCTTT
>JAEOTY010000459.1 GCA_016839625.1 Candidatus Hodarchaeota archaeon | reverse complement strand
TCTCTTGTAATTAAAAAATTTCAGTTCTCAAGTAGAGGCCTGATTGATGAATCATTTCTCATTTATTTCTCTTAAAAATTATCATTGTTAAGTTCCAAAAAAGTGATCCAATAATCAAAAATAAGCATAAAATTAGAACTCAAATGAATACGTGAGAGTAGATCATCGAGGTTAGTAATTGAAATTTAAGCAAATACCAGAGAAATCATTCTTAATGGCTGTAATTATTCTTGTCTTTTTCTTCATTGGATCATATCCTACATCAATATCAGGAGTCCCCATTCAAGAGGAATCTACGCTCTTTATTACGGAAAATACAGCTGATTATAATCTAGCAGCGGCTTTACAACAAAATCTGAATTCGACTGGTGATATAATTGACATTAGGACTTCTGAAGACTTAAATGATATATTCCTCGATCAAAACTATCTGAGTACCTACTCACGAATAATAATGATTCTAAATCAGGTCAGTTCCCCGTTTAATGAAACACTTATAGATAACATTGAACAATTCATCCAAAACGGTGGAGTATTTTGTATGATATCTCACCAGATATGGCGTTTTCCAACCTCTTTCCACACTTTGTTGGGTTTAAATGTGAGTCCAAGTCAGAAGGAATGGCCAACTGGTAATAATGTAGGAACCATAACATTAACTATCGTGAATGACACTTTCACAAAGGTTCCTTTTCAGTTTATACAAAATTCAACCTTAGAAGTTCAAGGGAGTCTTGGTATTACTTCTGCAGTTGATGATTCCTACAGTATTGCTGAAAGCCAAGTTACTTCTAACGGTCAAGCGACAATCACAGGATTTATGAAACAAGAAGGATACGTCTTCGCTGTTCCTTTATCACTTAATGAATACAATACATCATTTACTCCTTTTATTCAGTTTTTAGCATCTGTTATTACCTCTGGGGAAATTGAAATTTCTGAAACTTCCCAACCTCAATCCAGTTCAGAGAGTACACAATCTCTCGAACCCCCGTTACTGTCGTTGTTTGACATTTCGGAAGAAACTGTACAAACAGGGGTAATAATTGTCTCTGCGTCCATTTTACTTGTTGGACTAGCCTATATGATTAGTAAATGGGTTATACACCCCAAAGATACCGAAATTCCCCAAGACCGTGATTTATTTTCAATTCTCTTTCTCACTCCCCTCTTATTAATTGGGCAAATCATATTCCCCCCAATCCTAAGAAGAATAGATGAATACGATGTTGTTGAGAATCAATACCGCAATAGAATTATCGATATACTTGAAGAACGAGATTTTATGCATTTTCGTGAATTAAAAAGAGAATTAAACTTGGGAACATCGAGTCTTCGATGGCACCTACAAGTGCTAGAGGATTTCAGCTTAATTAAAAGAAAGATATTCGGTCAATATGAAATCTTTTTCTTACTAAAAAATGAACCCAATCCAGATTTCTTAGAAATTTATTTTGCCATAATATCTGGGATAGGATTTAGAGTTGCAAAAGCGTTCCAAGAAATGAATTCTTGGGATCTTAATGCATTAGAGGATTATTTAGGGGCTTCTAAGGAGTCAATTCGTTATCATACTAAGAAATTTCAGAAGATCAACTTGATAGAGTTCAAAAACAACCGTTATTTCCTTAATCTTACCAAGAAAGAATTCTTGATAGAAGCGATTAGTAGACGTAGTAAGACAAATTAAATAATCAAATAGTCGTTGATCATCGAAACATTAGATTTAAATTGTCCAATTTTTGTATTAATAGATTAACCTAATTTAACAGATGAAAAAAATCTCTTTTTCAATTAGTAAGCCTCCCAAAAAAGTGTTCCTCAAATATATTAAATATTGGTCAATTTTGTTCAATTGACTTCTTAATTTTATGAATTGGTGTTAATATGAAAAAAAATAGTTTGATTTTTTTCTTAGTTACTTTCAGTCTTCTTGGAATTAACTTTTTGGTTCCTGTAGGTGCTGACACTACTTTAACTATAAGTAATAATCCTACTGAGCCTTGGTTAACTGCAGGTAACGGAGAAAAAATTAATATAACAGCTGGAAACAGAACCCAGCTTAAAACAATGAAAGGAAATCAAATTCGAATCCAGACAAATGAAAGCGTAAAGCTTCAGATCAACGAATCAGAGACCAACCCTACAGGCCCGTTACCAAACCAAACCCGGGCTGTTAATCAGTACATGCACTTAGAACTCAATGGGACTGTTGAGATGAATGCAACTTTGTTCAGGAACTATACTAACAGTGAACTATCTGGTCTTGGTAATGTTTCAACCTTCAAATGGGCGTTTTATAACACTTCCACGTTTCAATGGCAATATACTCATCACAATTGGGTTGAAATGACACCAGAAGGAGCAACGGTTCTGTGTAACACAACCCATTTCAGTATTTGGACAATTCTCGCACCAGAAAGCAGTAATCCTAATGGGTCTTGGATAACTGCAGGTAACGGAGAAAAAATTAATATCACAGCTGGAAACCGATCTCAGATAAAAACAATGAATGGAAATCAAATTCGAATTCAGACAAATGAAAGCGTTAAGCTTCAGATCAACGAATCAGAGACCAATCCTACAGGCCCGTTGCCAAACCAAACTCGTGCTGTCAATCGGTACATGCACTTAGAACTTAATGGGACTGTTGCGATGAATGCAACTTTATTTAGGAACTATACGAATACAGAAATAGCTGGTCTTGGCAATGTGTCAACCTTCAAATGGGCATTCTATAACACTACCAAGTTTCAATGGCAATATGCTGATCAAAATTGGATTGAAATAACCCCCGAAGGAGCTACTGTTCTGTGTAACACAACTCATTTCAGTATTTGGACCATTCTATCACCAGAAAGCACAGAAACTCCTCAACAAAATCCTACCCCAGGAACACCATTCAATTCCCAGAATGGCACAGGGTTTGCTATTGAAGCTGGTCATCAATACCAAATCCAGACACAAAGCGGTTTTTCCCTACAACTGAAATTAAATCTTAGTTCTGAGATTTCTGTTACGGAGTACGAGAAATCACCCAAAGCAATGACACAGCAAAAGCATCACATTCGTACACAAACAATCGCTATCGAAATGAACAATACTGCTCAGATTCAAGCAAATTTTTCTTTTGCATTAACAAATCAACTGAAAAATCAATTGGGCGTTAAAAACATGGAAAAGCTTAAGTTCATGTTTTACAATGAATCTTCTGAGGCATGGGAAGCACCTAAACACCAGTGGTTAGAAGGGGATACACTTTATTGCAATACAACTCATTTTAGTCTCTGGACGATCGCAGAGGAGGAACTAGAGGAAACAACAGCAAGTAGTACAAGTGCTAGCAGTACGCCTGGTTTTACATTAATCCCTCTTGTCTTCACTATAATTTCTGTGATGTTGTTGAACTACAAAAAGAGAGAGTAAATCTCTCTTCTCTTTTTTCTAACATAACTATTTCTTGATTACTGCTTATAAGAATGTGCACGAATCTTCTTTTAGTTGGATGATAACCTCTGCATTATATAAAACACTGAACGAGCATCCTTAGGATTCTTTTTGGCCATTTCTATTTCATCCTGATACTTTTTGAATGTCTTACAGGCTTCTGGATCATTATTGTATTTCTTCCGTAGGTCAATTATTCGAATTTCAAGAGGGCAATAATATTCTACCCACCAGGCATTCTCGGGCAACAAAAAATACTCGATTAGTCTATAACCGCAACTAGGGATAATTCTAAGTTTATCAGACATGTTTTTAATACTATCATGAATAACTAAAAATCCGTTGGTTGTGAGTAGCCTTTTCCACTCTTTAAGTCTCATTTCAAAATCAATGAATTGTAGTCCCTCTGCCCAAACGATCTCAAAGCTTTTGTCTGGGAAATCGATTTCAAATAAAGAGCATTTTAAACTTTTTATTCGATCTGAAAAGCCTTCTTCTTTGATCTTTCTATTAAGTGTATCTAGGACGAATTGGTCAATATCTATTCCTAATATTTCACCATCACTCAACTTTGCCAATTCAATAGTTACAACACCCGAACCACAACCAATATCAAGGATCCGTGGTTTTTCTAATTCAGGAAGCATTTGAAAAGCCTTTCTCGTGTATTTAAGAAAATTCTCTCTGAATTGATCAGTATTTATTTCATCGAACAAGTCCTTGGACATTATTACTCAACTTGAAATTAGAAACTGCTGAAGTTAGGCTTCATCTTGTGGGAGAAAGGTCTTTTCAAATAGGGTGTAAATTGTTCCCAATATTACTCCAAGAGTGAATAGAACTAACAATAGTTCTAGGAGGTTCAATGTAAGAAAAATCCAGACGATATATACATGACCAAAGGAAATATTCTGTGGTTCATTAAAAATAACTGTACTACGTAGGGAGCTTAAAGCTAGAAAAGCCAACAAACCATATAGTATGAAGATAACAAACCATGTATTTCCCATCATTTGATACCCCCAAATTTGTAATGTAAATTGTCCGTTGCCATTTGAGATATTGAGACCCAGAGCTAACCAGAATGGAAATCCCTTAAATTCTCCAAGAACATCATCCAGCCATCGTCCTCTCTTGCTAGCCATTCCCTTCTTCCTAGCCAACTCCCCATCCATAACATCAATGATACTATCCAACCAGATGCAAAACCCAGTGCAAAATAATAAGAAAATATTATCTTGGGCAAGCACTAAAATTACAGCACCAATTAAGTAAATAAAAAATCCAAACCAGGTTAGGCGATTTGGAGTAATAAAGGAATAAGGTTCAACCAAATCAACCAATGGTCTTGACACTCTTCTAGCGAATCGAATTGTAATATCTTCTTTCTTGTGAGAATCCTTGAGACCCTTATCTGGGTTTGACTTTCCTATTGCGAGAATTTTTTGAAGCGACATGGTTAATCCTTTTTTCTAATTATCATTACTGGGAAGTATCAGACGATTTCATCAGGATTTTCCGTACAGATTCAGTATTGGATAATATTTCATTAAAACATAAAAGTTTAGCCTATTAACCACAAGGAATTGCAATGTTTCTATAATTTTGGGGGAATATTCAATTGGCTTCTGCTTGAGAGAGCCTCACGATCATACAATTAATCTTCTAGTAGTTAAAAAGAAAGAAGAATTTAAATAGTCGTGAGTAGATTAAATTATACTACTCTTGGAGGTAAGAAAAATGCATTTTATTATTTTAGGAAAATATACTGAAGAGGGAGTCAAAGGTATGAAGGATTCACCTAAGCGGTTAGAGCAGGCCAAAGAAGTTGCAAAGTCATTTGGAGGAGAAATCAAACAATTCTACCTAACTATGGGAAGGTATGATTTCATTGTTATAGCTGAAGCCCCAAGTAACGAAGCAGTGATGAAATCCTTGATAACTGTTGGTGCTGGAGGAGCAGTTAGAACAGAAACATTGGTTGCAGTTCCAGCTGAAGAATTAGGAGAAATTCTTAAGGATTTGCCATAGAAAAGTTCAACCATATTTTTCACTTCCATTTTTTCTTTTTTTCTTATTCAAAAGAGAATAAGACCACCATTTAATGCTGGTGATTATGAAAAAAATGGAAATTGAACTAGATCCGATCTTTGGTTATTATAATATCCTTAAAAAGATCGGATGAAGTTCTTTTTTTTGTCTAAAGGTATTCTTTTTCTTCTGGTACACTCTTCCAGTTTAATAGAAGCACTAAACCACCTAGTAGTGCCATTATTATCCAGAAAAGAAACGTACTCTCTGGTCCTTCCTCTAGGAACAATAGGACTCCAGAACCAAAAGTTGTTATTGCTGAACCTACATATCCCCATCCATCAATGAATCCCGTTGCTGTCGAAGCTGCTTTTCTAGTTCCAAATTCCATTGGAATGGTAGATACTAATAATACATGTGGTCCAAAAGTAAGAAATCCTATTACAACAAGTAATGGTGCGCCAATTAACCAGTCTAACGGTGGTAAAAACATATAAATTGTCAATGAAGCTGCTAAACAGAGGAAAAGAGCACTTATCAAAGGCATCCTCCTTCTATCTAGATATTTATCCGAAAACCAAGCACAAGTTATTGCACCAATAGTTCCTCCAATGGGAAAGGCTATGGTCTTCCATAATGGGAAAAAGTCACTACCAGTTACTCCTTCTGCTATGATATAAGGTAACCATTCAGTAATACCATATCTAACAATGTTTAGACAAAATAACCCAAATGAGGCAAATAAAACTGTTCTATTTGTCAGAATACTTTTAATGGTATAGTCTAATCCTAGATATGTGTCTTCACGAACTTCTTTGATTTCTGTTTTTCCTGCTTTTTCTTCTTCAATAGTTGGCAGTCCAACTACTTCTGGAGCGCTTCTTACACGAATATAGTTATGAATTCCTGATGCAAGCATTATCAAACCTGCTATCCAGAAAGAAAACCTCCAATCTAGACCAATGGTCACGATTATCAATGTAGCAAGAATCCATGAAACAGCACCTCCAATCTGATATGAGGTTCCTAGGAAACTTGACCATCTTCCTCTTTTTTCAGGAGGATACCAATTTGCTACTGTTTTAACTGATGGGGCCCAGCCCATAGATTGAAAATAACCATTCAAACCCCATAATACAAACATCATGGTAACTAAGGAAGCAGAATCTCCAAATATTGTATCAGCAAATCCAAATACTAAGTTTATGATAGCAGAGGCAATTAATCCTATACTGACTAATCGCCTTGAGCCTAATTTATCACCTAGTGCACCATTAACAAATTGGCCAATAGCGTACATGATAAACATAGCTGAACCTACTAAACCAAATACCGCGGTATCTATACCAAATTCAGCCAATATAAAGGGTTTTGCGATCCCAATATTCGTTCTCCCTATATAATAGGTCATGTACGTTACCCATACTGTAACAAAAATACGTATTCGCCAATAACGCCATTTTTCTTTTACATCATTATCCACTGTGCTCATCTAATTTAACACCTTTTATAATATTTGATAACTATAATATACCCTTTATTATCATATTTTTTGCATACTCGTAATCTTGTAACGTATCTATCTCCACCCAATTATTTTCAATATCGACTGAATGTACAGGGAAACCACGAAATATCAATTCTTGAATCATGTCTGTTAAATATGCTAATTCAAATTTCGTTGCGTCGTGAAAACGTCCTTCAAATTTGCATGTTTTATTCTCCTTACTACGATAATAATTTCGACGAAGAATTTCGGCACCTTTTTTCGAGAACTTAGCTAATCCAATGAACTCGCCATAAGCAGCATCTGGATTGAAAAATTTTGAGAGTCGAGTTACTAACCCATTTTCAACTAATGCTAATTCTGCCTCATCCGTTGGATGATCTGTACGTCCCTCGTATCGTTTAGCCCACGCAGTATCGACTATTAGGTTAATATCGTGTGGAGAATCCAATAGTTTTTGAACAACCTCTTTACTGTAGAGTATATCACAATATGAAAAAATAAATCCCTTTTCCATGACTTCTTCTGCATAGAACATTGATTCGAGAATGTTATTACTTTCATAATTGTCGTTATCAAAGTAAGTTATGTTTGGGACAGTTATCTGTTCTTTCTGATATCCTCTGACGATTGCGATATTGTCAATTCCACAACCACGTAAGCATTCCAATGTTCTTTGCAGAATTGTTTTACCCTCAATTTCAAGCAAAGCTTTTGGCGTGTTTTCGGTAAGTGGCCTTAATCTTGAACTTGGGCCAGCGGCGATTATAATTCCTTGCATGATATTTCTTCCTTTCATTTTTTCCAATATTTTATACTGTTATGATGCGTTTTTGGTGATTCTGTAGTAAACATTTAAAAATATTGATATATTTTCACACATATTTGTAGGAAAACAGGATAGTTAGTTATGGTTTTCATTAAAAAGGTTAAATCGGGATCAAAAACATATTATTATCTTGTACAAAGTTATCGTGTCAATAACAAAGTCTATCAAAAGATGATTAAACGACTTACTCCAGCAGAAGCGAATGATACAGAATTTCTTTCTACATTCTTAGAACAGAACCCCGGATATCGGAATAGTGGAATTAAAGCTATTATCTTAGCAGCAGGAAAATCAAAACGTCTTTTTCCTTATTCGCAAAATTTACCCAAGGGATTAATTCCTGTAGGAAACAAACCTATACTTCGTCATATGATTGACACTCTTCACGTTTGTGGCATTAATGAAATAATCTTGGTTACTGGTTTTCAAGACAAGAAAATGAGAGATTATTTCAAAAGAGAAGTAAAATACATTTATAATCCCTTCTATACTGTATCGAATATTCTTGCTAGTGCATGGTTTGCTAGTGATGAAATGAATGGTCCACTTTTCATTCTTTATAGTGATATTTTATTTCCAAAAAGTATCATCAATAGCCTGATTAACGATGAAAATGAAATATCAGTTGCTGTCACTTCCTCTATTATCGACAACGAAGCTGAGAAAGTTATTCTTGAAGACGAGTATTTGATTGATATAGGAAAAGAGATTCCAAATAGTTCAACAAAATACGAATTTACTGGTATTGCGAAATTCAGTGACAAAGGAGCTAATTACTTACAGGAAGCATTAAAAGAAATGGCACGAGAGGAGGAATTTATAGAATTATATTTCACAGCTGCAATAGAACGTCTCCTTCTCTCAGGTCACAAAATTCACACAAAGATCGTGTCACCAGATCTTTGGGTCGATATCGACTTCCCAAAGGATCTTCAACGAGCAGAAAGAGAAATAGCTACCAACTTAGCAAACCTATAAACTCGTGCTCGTGGATCAATGGTGATGAACTATCCCCTCTAGAAGAGCATGAAAGTCTTTTGGTCGCATTAATCTACCAAATGCTCGTTCAACAACTTCACTGAGAGCAGGATGGATATGCATGCCTCTAGAGATCGGATTACTGCTTCTCTCTGGTGTATACATAAGATTGATAATTTCTTGGATCAAAACACTTGCTTGGGGTCCGATGATGTGTGCTCCTAAAATTCGTCTGTTCTTATCTAGAACTACTTTGACAAAAAAATCCTTTACATCCATAGCCATTCCTTTTGCTGTATCTTCGTACTTTTGATAACCAATAATAATGTTATCTTCCCCATATTCAGCGATTGCTTCCTTTTCACGTAAACCTACCCTAGCAATTTCAGGATAAGTAAAGACAGCGCTGGGTATGGCATGATAATCAACTTTCACTTTGTTTTTGAGTATAGCGTTATAAAAAACAACCATTGACTCATAATTTCCTACATGTTTGAAAAGATGGCTTCCATTGGCGTCTCCGAAGGCCCAGATGTTTGGTTGAGATGACTCGAGATATTCATTTACTTTAATCCATCCTTTCTCATCAGAATCTATTCCAGCTTTCTCAGGGTGTAAAATATCGCTATTAGAGCCTCTACCTGAGGCAATAAGAACTTCCTCGGCAGAAAAACTTACCAATTCGCCATTAGATCTTTTTTTAGCAATAATTTTTTTGAAATTTCCGTCTATTTTGGCTGTGATGGCTTCATGATCCGTAACAATCGTCATATGCTTTTCTAGTTCGTTTTTTGCTAAGGTTGAAACTTCAGGTTCTTCTTGGGGAAGGAATTGCGGATTTCTTCCAATTATAGTTACTTTTGATCCCATCGCTGAGAAAAAGTGGCCATATTCAGCAGCAATGTAACCTCCTCCAATAATTATCATGCTTTCCGGAAGCTGTTTGATATGTAAAATGGTATCACTGGTATGATAACCGATTTCTTCTAGTCCAACAATAGGAGGTATGATAGGCTTTGATCCAGTACAAAGAAAAATCATTTTTGAGGTAATTATTTCATCTCCAACTTTAAGCTCATAAGGGGCAACAAATTCCGCCACTGTGGGATAAAAGTCAATGTTTTTCGTTTGAGAAAGGCCTCCCCTTATGTTTTCAATATCCTCATCAATCAGCGAACGCATTCGAGCCATAATTTCAGGAAAATTAACATTGTTGATCTCAATATCAATTCCAAGCTGTTTGGTGTGTTCAATCACGCGAACTAATTCTGCTGGATAGAGTAAAATCTTTGTAGGAATACAACCACGGGTTAAGCAAATACCGCCAGGGTCATCTTTTTCAATAACCGCAACTTTCCTAGATGGATTTTGTTGCAAATATGGACTCACTAGGTTCATTGCTGAGCCTGTTCCTATCACAATAAGATCATAATTCTTCATTCAAACACCTCAGGAATACTATACATGTAAAACTGTAAATTGTCATCTGATAGGGAGTAAGAGAGGGATTATATTATTTGATGTTTATCCATTGTATAGCATTTAATGCAACCATTTTGATAAAAACCTAGTTCTCTCTATATAATAAATTTATTAAGATAAGTTGATTCGATAGGTTTTCTATAAGTAAATTTCTATAAATACCATTGCTCCTATCATGTCTGTTCCGAAAAGTGTCCAAATTTATTTGCCCAAAAACTCGAGTCTTGTACTTCAGGAACACATTTTTTCTTTGTTAGTTTGTAAAAATTATTCATTTGATATTCTAGGTCGTGAAACTCAACGATCTCCTTGTCAAGATCAATAATAGAAAATGATGAATTACCAGTACCATCACGAGGTTGGCCTATGGAGCCAGGGTTGAGAATAATCCTGTCATTTTCAAATGAATACTGTAGTGGAAACTTCGTTTGTTTTTTTTGGAGGATATCTTCGATTAAGGACCAAGATAAAAACTTCTCTCGCCTAATAAGAAATCGACGATGAGTATGACCGACCATTATTATGTCAGCATTCTCCGCTTTTTTATCATGCTTCAAACGATCAATGGTAACATTGGGTTCTTGTAGAGGAGGAGGCAAGAGATACTTACCAACATTTTCTCTCCTTCTAACTGAGGGAGTTCCATGAGTGATATAGATTTTCTTTTGATCTACTTGGAATATTTGTTTAAACGGGAGGTTTTTAAGGAATTTAAAATGATCTTCCTGAATATCTTGAGCATTTCGATCCAACATCACTTCTGCAGACTCCCGAAACTTAAATGTCTTTAAAATCTCGAAATCTTTCTCTGAGGGATCTTGTTTGTGTTGGCTATATCTAAAACGAACCCCTAAATCATGATTTCCAAGGCAAAAAAAATGAGACAGAGAGTAATCAAGGAAAACATCAACACATTCTCGTGGTTGAGGACCGTAACCAACAAAATCGCCTAAACAGATCAATACATCTATTTTTCCGTCCAAAAATTGCAATACTGTCTTTAAAGCATGATAATTAGAATGTATATCGGAAATCAAACCGATTTGCATTTTAAATTTCCCCATAATGAGTATGAATTAGGATTAAACATTTTAATAAAAATGCTCACAGAGTTAATTGAATAAGTTCTACAATAATACCTAAAGTCTTCTCAGTATCTAGATAAGCAAACTTGACCATTTCTTGAATTATCCCCCTCTCCAATATTTTGATTCCCTCTTTCTCGAGTCTAACCAACTCCTCCTCTATATCTTCAACAATGAACCCTAAATGGTGAAGTCCTTCACCTTTATTTTCGAGAAATTCGGAATGAATCGTTTCGCCTTCAAGAACTTGAATTAATTCTAGTTGTACATCACCTAACTGGAACAATCCAATCTTCAGCTTTGCAGAATCAATAGTAGAACCAGTAGGGGATTCCAAGGTTAAGAAAGGCTCTATTCCGAACAATTTTTTGTAGAACTTCAAATTTTTTTCCATATTTTTTACTACAATTCCAATTTGATCAATCTGGGAGAATTTGGAAAAAACTGGTGTCTCTTCAACCAACATTAAACCTCCAAATCAAGTTTATTTTATTAGATAAATAAGATTTTACCCTTTTCACAATTAGAATTATGATTTTAGTGATGAAACTTTTTTATAAAGTGTAAAAATAAAATCACATGGAAATGATTTATCTAGGAACAGCAGGATGGTCATATGCCCATTGGCGTGGTAGCTTTTATCCACGACATGTGGGGAATGAGCTTGAGTTTTACAGCCAATATTCTCTTCTAAATGAAATTAACACAACCTTCTATCATATTCCCTCAGAATCAATGGTTCGAAGATGGTATCATGTCACTCCTGATGATTTCATTTTTAGTGCTAAACTTACAAGGGAAGTTACTCATGTATCACGTCCTACCTTCAAACCTCATAAAATTACGAGATTTTTCTCCCGTATGCAAAGACTTGGAGAGAAGCTAAGATTGGTCTTAATCCAATTTCCCCCACGATTCCACAAGACTACAGAAACTGTGTCTTTTTTGTCTCAGGTTCTCGATAAATGTGCCTCACATTTTTCAGGAAATATTGTTTTGGAGGTCCGAGACAATTCGTGGTTTAGTGACGATTTCAAAGATATTTTAGTTGAAAAGGCTGTCACATTAGCTGATACGACTACACTCGGCATTCCACGAGAATTTCAGAATCAAGACGGTCCTCTCTATTACATTCGTCTTCTTGGAGATCGCATGATTATTCCTGATGAAAAATTAGGAAAATTTTTTCTGGATAAAAAAAAGGAGAGAATAAATTGGGTGCATAGGCTGGCAGAACTCAGTAACATTTATGATGATGTCTATGTACTCATAAACAATAGATTTTCTGGGTATGCTATCAATGACGCTATTGCTATTCGAAGAATACTCGCCACTGAAAGCATCAAAGCGAAAGGTTTTGAAGATGCTGATAAATATGTAAAAAGACAAATGAGTCTTAAAGAATTTTTTTAAAGAAAGAAGAATAAAGATCATAAAAAAAATATAGAGCTTCTTATAATGATGCTCAAGTAAAGGATTATTTGGTGGGATTGGCTTTTAATGAAAGCTTGGACCATATTTAAGCTGTGGTTGTTAGTCTGTGCAATCGCATTCGGATCATATATCCTGTTAGAAAGTTTGTTGGAGATTGTTGGTGTTAGCGAGCAGTTTTCCACTGACATATCCTCCATTGGTCTTAATTTTTTTGAGTTAACCACAGTTGTCGGTTCTAGCCTTTTCTTTGCCACGTTATTCTGGATTCTAATGTCTAAAATTCTGGAAATTGATGTTGAACAAAAAATAATCAAACTCCTGCTTGAAGCTCTTCAGATGTGGCTAGTCATTCTCGCTTTTGTAATATTTTTAGTCGTAAACGAAAGCATTTTCTCTATAATTGTAAAAGGATATCCTTTCTCAATAACCGTGAGACCAAATGATATTATTGATGTCCTTTGGGTCGATTTGATGATTGTTTTTCTCTTTTACACTATTATTGGCTTTCAAGCAATAAGGAAAACCTGGCAATATGATAGTTTCATTCGAAGATTTATCATTGATTATAGTCAAATTTTGATAATTTCAATTGAATTGGCTTTACTATTACTTCCAAGTGGTTGGTTAACTCAGGTAAATGAAAGCACTATTATTTTCCTTTTTTATTATCTTTACTGGTCTTTATGTCTCAGTTTTGCGATTGAATCTTTTTGGTGGTTCAATCAGCGGATAGAAACAAGAAGGGAGGAATCAGGTAAAGAGTACAGTTTCGAGATATTTATTATGCAAATAAACGGGTTGTTTATTCCCCTATCACTGTTTCCTGTGACAATTCCGACACCATTTTATCTAATTCTAACAAATCCGTTGGTTTTTGTGTTCTCTCTAGCTGTGATTTTTGTTCTTGTAATTCTTGTAGTTTTGATATACGACCTTTTAGCCATGGTGGGTGTTTCTGAGCGTGTTATTCAAGCGCTTGATAATAGCACTCAACCTTTTCGACACAAAATTAACGCGGTTATGGCAAGTAGGGGGGCTGTTTTTAACTATCCACCTCCAACTGATATATTAACGGGCGGAAAGCGTGGTGGAACACCAATTGACTCTAGACAACGCAAGGTTACGTTGAAAATAGCTTGTGGTCGTTGTTACCATGTTTTTAAAGTTGAAACTGTGACAAAAGGCTCAAAGATTCCTAATTTTCCTTGTCCTATCTGTGGATCGTTAGCAACCACTCCCGTCTGGGAATAGATAGAGCGGGATATTAACAAATAATAATAATGATTATCTCTTCAGTTTTGTTAATCACTTAGATGAATAGAGTAGCGAATATCATGCGGATTAAACCATTAGATGAAACTATTGAGCGATCTAGTATCATATATGTATGGAAACAAATGTGGAGTTATTTGATTCCTGAAGAGACAGATTTGACTGAAGAAAAATTCGATGCAATATTTTCAAGAGATGACCAAACTGTTTTTCCACGTGATTTTCTGATTGCAGAAGATAATCAAGGAAACATAATCGGTTTTGCTGGACTAGGTAAATCTTCAAAACGTGATTTTTGGAGAGTCACGTATGTTGTATTACCAGAATATGTTAAGTCGAACCTTCCTGGGAAATTATTAGACGCCATTGTGAATCTTGCGAAGAAACAGGCTGCTCCTAAACTTCGATTCTACTCAAGGGCCAATTTCACACCCCTTAATAAGAAACTCGAAGAAAGGGGGATAAAACCAGTTCAATATGGCTGGTGGATGCGTTTGGATGATTTTTCGTTACTTCCACGATCAGTAGTCCCTCTTGGTATCACTCTTCGGAAACAAAAGGATATAGATGATTTAAGCAGTTATGTTGCATTTTATAATAAAGCTCACTGTGACGCTTTTGAGTTTGAACCCTATACAGAGGAAAATGTCAAACAATTTTTCAACCATTTGCGAAAGATATATGATATTGAACATCATTTTGCTTTTGAAAAAAATAAACTGGTTGGGATTTGCTATATTTCCAACAATCCAGAACAGAAAATTATTGGGACTATCAATTCTTTGGGAATTCTTCCTAGCCATCGTCGCCGTGGAATAGGAAAGGCTTTGATGACATATGGAATCCAAAGACTGCGTGAGAAGGGATGTAAGATGATTCTATTAAGTGTTATGGCTAATAATGAAGAGGCTTTAGCACTCTATAAAAAATTTGGCTTTTACGAATTGGAATTTCGAACACAATACATTTTTGAAGTTTATCCTCGTTCATATGTGGATGGCTTTCAGGGGATTGAACCAAATAACAGGGATACGAGATAAGATTCCATTTTCGTTAAAAGATAATCGATTTAGTGATCTCTAAGATTAATATATATTTTCGATATTGTGAGAACAAGTCAATTGAATTTAACGACAAATTTTATTAACCAATGTTTTATCAACTAAGGTTTAAAGGGAATTTATAGGTAATTCTCCATGAATTTAGATGATTTAGATTTTTATCTAGATCAAGGGGTGCAATTCTTTCGAAATCGCCAGTATGAACAAGCTTCTGTTGCATTTCAAAATGTCCTCACACGTGCAACACAAATCAATAACATAAAAGCTATTATTTATGCTCATATGGCTATTGGCGATTGTTATTTCTATTTAAACGATTTGGACGGCGCACAATCCCATTTTGAGGAAGCACACTCCTTATCGGAACAGGTAATTGATAAAAATGCTCTTGCACTCTCCTTGGTAAATCTAGGAAAGGTTTTAAACAACAAAGGAGGGTATACATCAAAAGCAGGATATTATCTGATTGAAGCTATTCAAATCTTCAATGAACTCGATGATAACTTGGGATTACTTTATGCCTATAGTACAACAGGAGATTTTGAAGCCAGCCAAGGAAACCGCGATATCGCCAACGAGTATTTTGAAAGAGCATCAATAATGGCCCAATCTTTAAACAATAAACCCCTCTCTATACACTTTCGTAAAAAGTCAGGTGGAAAATAACCTCAATACGGAGGTTCTTCTCGGATTAATGAGGAGCGAAAAAAGGTCTTATAAAAGTTCCAGGCTTGCGATCCTTTCTTTAACGTTTTTAATCTTGTTTGAATTGATTAAATCGATATATTCCAAAACTAATACGGGTTCTGAGGGATTAACTCGCCAATTTGCTGGATAGAGATCAACAATGAATCCCCGCTTAGCCAAACTCGTACAAACATCCCCAAGCATGCCCACCACATTTGGAAAATTCATTAATGGTTCTCCAGTTGATTCTGTGGTTATTAAAACTGGAATAGAGTAAGATGAGGTTGCTATCTTTGCAAATCCAATTACTAGAGGTAATTCAATTATAATATGATCTTGAAGAGCTTGATTCAAAGTTACAGTTAAGACTCTTCCATACTCATCTATAGTTAAGTGATGAAGGACAAGAGTTGCTAAATCTTTATTGAAATAAGGTTTTATGACAACCCTTTTCTTTCCACATTGGAAGCTCCATGCGAAAAGAATGTCTTTTCCTCCTGGATAGAGTTTCCCATTAAGTCTGCTACCCAATTTTTCCTGTAATAACTGTATAGTTTCTTTAGTAAAGGGTTTACCTCTGGTAAACCGCACCATACTTTCTGAAAGACCAAGGAAAGTTTGGATAACAGATTCGTCAATGTCATTTCGATGTTCAGGGAAGATTCCAAATGAAATGTTTGACGTTAAAGACTCATTTTGAAGAATTGTTTGAGGAGATATCATCTGCAACCAAACTAAAGAGAGAGATCTATTAAAGAATATCTAGATAATTTGTTCACAGAAAAAGTTACTCTAAACCTCCTACATTCACAGATCAGACGGTTCTAAACCGACTAAAAACCCTGATTAGAATAATGTTGAGATAGGGAGATTAAAGATCTCAAAAGTAAAGAATTCAATCATTTCAAAAAAATATCTTAAATGCATTGTCCCAATTCAAGTATCTAGGCTGAAGTAATGATTAATGAAGAAATGAATTTACTCAGATCGAAGGACTAGTTATTAATAGAATATCTTCACAATTGTTAATTACATATAAATTATTCTGGAAAGGATGAAAATGGATATTAAAATTAATTTACCAACAGAATTAGTTGATTTCTTTAAATCAGCTTCTGAATTGTTTGATTGGGGATTTAATTCTTCCGAGAGTATGTTAAAGCATATTTTATTGGAAGGATTAGAACATAGACTTGAACATATGGCTGACTCCCAAAATATAGAACAGCATGGGAAATTACACAGCCTAATTGACGAAGAGCGTCTTAAATGTCATTCTGAGGAGTTTTTATCTCGAATCCAAGGTGAAGAAGCAAAACAAATCACAGAATGAACTGGGAGACAAAATTTCTAAAGAACTACACTCTTTGGGGAATGAGAAGTTCAAATCAAGAATCTAAGATTGACTTCTTCCTCAATGTTATCACCAAAATGCTTAATTGTTCTAGCTGCAA
Source organism: Candidatus Hodarchaeota archaeon (assembly GCA_016839625.1). Taxonomy (GTDB): domain Archaea; phylum Asgardarchaeota; class Heimdallarchaeia; order Hodarchaeales; family Hodarchaeaceae; genus Hodarchaeum. The sequence goes on along the minus strand of JAEOTY010000459.1, from coordinate 15,364 downwards.
ATCAATTCTCATATAATATAGCAATAATACACTGGTTGCAGAAAAAATGAACCCATAAATGACAAGATAAAGGAGAGTAAGAAGTAATGTTCAAGAAAATAAGCAAAGAAGCAGAAAAAATGAAGAAAGATGCTGAAAAAATTGGTAAAAAGACTGCTGAAAAAGGTAAAAAAGTTGGAAAGCAAGTGAAAAAGGAAGCAGACAAAAAGATCAAGGAAATAAAAAAGTAAGCTGACAACCTCGGTCTTCTTTGACCCTTTTTCAAAAAATTTATTTTATTATTTTAGAATAGGAGTATTTTTATGAAAGATCTTGTTTAATCTTTCTTTTTCTCCTTACTATGACAAATAAAAAACAACAACCTATAATTGTACTAAAAAGTGACTCTAGGCGAGTTTTGGGAGGTCGAAGCAAGCAATTTTTCCGGTGTTGATAATTTATCATTTCTTTAGTTATTACATAATTTCTCCCCCGCTTACTCGTATAATGGTTTTTCATTGAATGGCATGTGTGATAGATTCAATCAAGAGCAAAAGCTGGACTTCCTATTTCGATAGCTTTATGTTCTAAAAAATTAAATATTTTTCAAGAATAATCTATTCACACACGATCTGGAAGGAAACGTATTTCCAAGTAATTGGATGATCTCGTAATACCATGCCTATGAAAAAGAAATTGGAGAAAGCAGAAACCAAAACAAACATTTTGGGAACCTATCCTGACAAAGGAAGAAAATCGAGTGGTAAGAAAGACTGAAGACTGGGCCGAAATTTTAGAATATTTCATCTCGAGCTATCCACTCACATCTTACCGACCTGTAGATGTCAGTATTGTCCAAGATAATAGTCAAGAAGAGTATTTAATGAAGATAATCTTGATCGGGGATGGAGCCGTGGGAAAAACATCAATTAGGGAGCGATACCTAGGCCACGGTTTTTCTAGTGAGTATCTGCCTACATTGGGAGCAGATTTTACAATAGCACGAGAATCAATAAGAGCCAAAAAAATCCGATTTCAAGTCTGGGATTTGGCTGGCCAGCCAAAATTCAAGAACGTCCGACGAATGTATTATGGAGGTGCTCAAGCAGCATTTATCGTTTGTGATGTCAGTAATCCAGACTCTATGACACACATTGTTAAGTGGGTGAGCGAGCTATGGAAGCAAAACGGACGGGGACCAATCCCATTTGTAATCCTCGGCAATAAAATCGACCTAAGACAGACAGAAGAGGGTTACATTGATGATTTATCACTACAAAGAGTTGCAGAGGGAATCTCCTCAGTTACTTACTCTAACTTTCGGTTTCGAATCTCTTATTTGCCAACAAGTGCAAAAACAGGAAAAAACATTACCAAAGCGTTTCAACAGATTGCACTTCAAGTGATCACCCATAGAAGGTATTTACGGAGATACTTGCCTGAAGTTGTGAGTGTTATATCCTCAGAGAACAGGATTATCTAACTCTTTGCTCTTCTAACTGTTGAATTCCTCTAGGGAGAGATCTTATAGGTTATCACAAACGCTATCAAATGTAGTCATTTGTATTCACATGAGGTCATCAACTAGCTCGTTACCGCTGCTAGACTCTATCATCTTGGGCCTAACCCTATGCCCTCTATCCTGTCCATTTGTCAGACAAATTTTCAGGAGTGCGTGTTAATGCTTCTACTTTCAATTATGACCTACAATGATTCGGTTGGGATGTCTAGACCAAAATTGTTTGCCCACCTGACCATTTCCCATTATTGGGACGAATGCGAAGAGCGAGGTTTTGCACCCGTTGGGACTAGACCCGTCTTAGTCATAGATTCTAACGATTTATTACCAAATTTACTCTTAAAAATGTTTTCTTTTAAGGGGGTTTAATAATTCTAGTGTGATCATTTGAATAGAAGTTTTATAAATTTAACATCTCCTATTGAGAATACTTTTAAAAAAGATCTTTATTGATTCATTGAATCCTTTAAATATAAACTCCAGTTAAGATGGAAAGTGAGAAAATGAATCACAAGATGAAGAGGAAAGGAACCATGTCAGTACAAGAACCGATTATAAGGATAATGAAGGAAGAAGATCTCGAGAGAATTATTGAGATAGACTTTAAAGTTCTCGGAGAGAGACGACCAGATTATTGGGAGAGAAAAGTGGAGATGGCTGGAAAAAAATCACCCTTGCCCTCACTTGTCGCGGAAATAGAGGGCAAAGTTGTCGGGTTCGTTTTTGGTGAGGCAAGTGGCTGGGAATATGGTGTACCAGAAAATATTGGATGGATTGATACGATTGGTGTTGATCCAACCTCTCAGAAAAAAGGCATCGGTGGACTATTGATGAAAGAACTCCTGAATTACATGAAAAAAGTTGATGTAGATACTGTGTATACGCTAGTAAATTGGCGAGATTGGGAACTACTCCGATTTTTCGACACTATGGGATTCAACAAAGGTGATATGATCAATCTCGAATTGAAAATAGATGATTGAGAATCAAGCTCTGTTGCTGTGAGATAACCAAAATCTTAATCTTCATCGGAAGAATCTTTAGTACTATTGAACTTATATCAATTCCGATATTGGCACTATTTCCCTTGAAAATAAACTCCTAGGAGAAGAGAATTATTCCTGAATATGACTTTACGAGAGGAACACAAATTTTAATGCTTGCTACAGTCACATTGATTGTAAGCTGGATAGCAAGCTTCGTGTTTAATCCTGGAAGTATTGGTGTTCTCTTTACTGCTATACCCATTCCTTTCTCTGCGATTGCAACATATACTGCCGCTACTGATATGGATATGTCGGTATTCTCGTATCGGGGAAGATTTCAAACTGGACGATATCTGGGTGAATCATCAGCAGCAGCAACTTGGAGCTTCGTGGCGCTAGGATTTGCCGCTTTTGATGTATTCATGTGGTTTCTTATTGTAGAGAGGTTCGAATCAGGCCTGGAAGCACTTGCGTTTGTGCTTTGTTTCTTTGGCGGAGTATTCGGTCTAATCGGAGGCATTCTCGCCAAGAGAGAATGGGATGAATAATCAAATAGCGCCGTAAGTATAGAGTAAGTGTATTGATACTCTGAAAAAAACCTTGTTGGGTGTTTTCATAAGGAGAGGTAATTAATTATACATCATCTTATTTGCATTAAAATCATGTATTGACTAATGGAGAGCTGAAAAGTTGGAATCTAATACAACCTCTGAAACAAATAATGAAATAGAACCAGAGACAAAAACTACTTGGATAGATATAATTTTTATTATTCTATTAATCAATCTTGGTCTTGTTATTCTCTCATCTGTTGTAGCTACTTTTCTTAATCCTGAATACTTGGAAAATTTAATGCTATTGGGTATCATCACTGTACTAGTAATTAGTGTTGTGATTATATTGATCATAGTTCTCTCTCTTGTTCCCCCAATGCTTGCAAAACGCGTTTTTAATTGGGATGAGGAAAGAGAAATAGATTGGGTCGTAAACCTCCTCTTTGTCCTAAGTTTTATTTTAATAATTGGTACATCCATTGGATTGTACGTTTTAGTACTCCCATTCTTTCCTCCAGTCCAAGATCCTTTCAATTTAAGCGGAATTAATACCACATTAGGTATAATTTATTCAATATGGTGGTTTTTTGGTTTTATAATTTCAACATTAACGATAACTCTCCTATATATACTGCTTGAAGCTGGTCGGTACGGTTAAAAGCTGAATGTCTATTACTCCCCTTTCTGCAGTATAAATCCATCCTACACGATTATTATGATTGATTGATTTGGTTATAAGACAGTATGAGCTTGAATAAGAGAATAAAACTTTATACAATAAAGTATAAATACACATATTACGAAACATGGCACAAAAAGGTGATTTGAAAAATGTCTGAAGAAATTGAGAAGTCCGAAGAAGAAGAGGAAGAAGACGAAGAGGAAGAGGAGGAGGAAGAGGAGGAGGAAGAAGAGGAAGAAGAGAAAACACTTTTGGAAAGTGAAGCAAAGAAGACCGCAAGTGAGATCGCAGCGTTTCTACGAAGACTTGGTGACCAAGTGGAAAAACGATTAATCACCATGAAACAAGGTGAAGACCTGCTTACTCTCACTCTACCTGAGACTCTTACATTAGAAGTTGAGGTCGAGGAAGAGGGCGAAGGACCAAAAACAAAACGGTCCCTTGAAATAGAACTCGAATGGTACGAGGAAGATATGGCTAGTGATGCGTTAGAACTAGAATAACTTGCTCAGGAGGCCCTTAGTCAAGATTCCATTTACCTAAACATGTAAATTCATTTATCTTTCAAATGATTCTAATCATATATTGCGAATTACGAAAGAGTGGGTCATTCAGGGTTTTGATGACGAAATTCAGAATCAGATTGACACCAAATTAATGGATGATGAATATAGTTATTGGTTTCGCTTCCGGAGTATTCCATGGTATAAAAAACGGAAAATCAAGGGGAATCCTCCAAAAGTAACAATAGAAAAAGCTCTCTCTGAACTTCAGGTCGAAGCATCTGTATGGAGAAATACCCAGTGGAAGGAAATCGCTTCTTAATTGGTAATTGAACCAAAAACATAATCTTGGTGAATTCTTTTTGGTTCAAAGATTCATGATCGAAAGAATGTATCATTTTTCTTGAATATCTATGGATTGAGCGTATAATTCCAAATAACCACACTTCTCACATCGAAAAGCTTCAATTGGGTGCTGTTGTTTTTTCTTGGGTTTGAATCCATGCAAAAATGACTTTTCAGGTTTACCTGGAATCCACCTCGATTGAGTAATTCCACTTGAATAATCTATTATCCATCCTTCAAACATATTAGACTGGCATTTAGGACATTTAATTTCCTTAATATTCATATCAAATCATCTCATACCTTGTTTTGACTTAACTATCAATATTCGATTTAACATTAATCTTTTTTAAATTCATGTTGAAAATAATAGTGTTTATACAACAACAAAAAAGACACAAATGCGAAACAGCTTGAAAATAGAACATCGGACGCATAATGGGCACCAATTACAACCCTTCCAGCAGCAACTATTACCCCCCAACCAATAACAGGTGTCAAAAATAGGAGTTGTGTCCTAGATTGTTTATCTAAAGTCAATAGGATTAAGGGAAGAAGCATCCACCCCATAGCTGTGTGACCAGAAGGGAATGAACTTCCTCCAGTAATTCCTTGAGGAATGAACCACGAAGTGAAGTTCGAAAAATCAGGTGTAAGGTCTCTAAATCTTACCCTACCCCAGGTTATCTTAACGATCTGAACGAAAAGAAGAGGATTAATGATCGCTAAGATCAAGGTAATTCGAGACATCTTATCAATCTGGGTAAAATGTTTAGAATCAATTTTTTTCAAAAACTGCTGAATAGAAAAAAGCAAAATCCCAATAACAGGAAGAAAAAAGTAACGATAGGATTTAAGAAAATCATTCTTCTTAATCGCTATTATATCAAACCAGTAAAACATCATTAGGGTCAAGATACTTAGAACCATAAGAGAAATAAGGATATTCTTCCTCCAACCAACAGTTTGTCTATTCCGATCAAGAATGAGAATAGAACTTAATATAACTATCATTCCAGGGATTTCACCGTAATCTGCAATGAATTGTGCCCAAATAGCTTGCTTGTCAACAACCAAAATCGAAATCTGTAAGTCAAGAAAGCCAAAAACAGTCGCTAGGATAACCCAACTCATAATAACTATGAGAAGCCCTTTTCTAGCTAAACTTTCTTTCCAAATTGTAGTACTCTTGGTTTCCATGGCTTAACATCCATTTATTTGAAATTATAAGCATTTGCTTGAGATTTCATAAATTGGTTTTGGAGCTCCTTAAAGTCATTAAATTCGCAACAAACATAATCAAGAATTGAGATTGCGGATTAATAAGGGTGTTGGTTAAAAACAAAGACAAATTTCTATATATTTAGAGTGAAATAGAAGATGAGATTACTAATAACGGGAGCGAATAGAGGTTTAGGATTAGAATTCGTTAGACAGTATTTAAAGAAAGGGGATGAGGTTATCGCTACCTGTCGAAACCCGAAAGAAGCTAAAGCACTTCAAGAATTGAAAAAACTGTATGAAGAAAAATTAACAATCCAGGAACTCGATGTTTCATCTCAAGATTCGATGATTAATGCGTTTGCACAAATCAATTTTTTATTTTCTTCTTTAGATCTTCTAATAAACAATGCGGGAGTAATTTCTGGTGGTCAAAACAGGTATCATGCGTTTGAGAAATTGTATACAGAAGATCTAAGTAAAGTGTTCCAAATAAATACTATCGGCCCAGTTTTAACAATGGAAACGTTCTTTCCATTACTGAAAAAAGGAAATAACCCGAAAGTGGCTAATATCTCTAGTCGAATGGGCAGTATTTCACTCAAAAACAGTTCAAATACATACAGTTATGATGCAAGCAAAGCAGCATTGAACATGTATTCAAAAGCTCTTGCTCATCACTTAAAGACAAACTAGATTGTTGTTTTAATTCTTCATCCAGGCTGGGCTAGGACAGATATGGGAACTCAACGAGCTCCATTGAAACCTGATACCTCTGTCACAGGTATGATAAAAGTAATTGACTCTGCAACCCTATCGAATACTGGAAAATTTTATGATTGGGAAGGTAATGAAGTTCCTTGGTAATTTAATCTAAGAGAAACATGAAATACTCTGAAGTATTAAAGCAGAATAGTTATATTTATCAAATGAAAGTTCAGATAATTGAAATTGATCTAGAACTGATCTTAATATCTCTCAAATATCAATGATTGAAGTGGGTTTACATATGAAAAAGCAACTATTGTCAAGAATCATCGTAATTTCTCTGATCAGCTTATTTCTCTTCAAAATCTCTCTCATGGGTTCAGGAGCTTTAGTGTACCCGCAGCAGATCGTCACCAAGAATCCTAATTTGAGATTAACTTATACACCCCATGACCCCATTGACATAAATGGCGATACAGCATTAAATCAAACTGCTTAAAATGAGGGGTGGTCAGGAACGGGGACGGCAAATGACCCCTACATTATCGAAAATTATTTCATTTCAGGTTATACAGGCATGAATTTTGCCTCTATTGAATTGAAAAATGTTCAACGACATGTCGTTGTACAAAATAACTTGTTTAGCTCCTCTGTGGACAAAGCAAACCTTGGAGTCTTGATTCTTGATTCAAGCAATATTTCCTTAATCCAAAATGAAATCAAAAATTATGGTAGGGGGTTACTTGTTTCTAATTCAAAAGATATTGTGGTAACCTCTAACTTAATAACGAACAACAGTTATGGATGTGACCTACACACAACAGAAAACATTCAATTTACAAATAACACAATTGCATATAGTAACAGTTATTCATTTATAGCATATACCTCAATAAAATTAAGGTTTCAGTCGAATTATATTCGTTATTCAAATATGTATTTCGATCCTATGGGTAATCAATATAATACAATAACTGATTCATCTGCGCCAATCATTTCTAATAATACCTTTGAAAATGGTACTTTATCATCATTGATATTGTCACAAACTAGTCAAGCAGAAATATCTTGGAATAAATTTTATGACGAAATGGAAGGATTACGCGTATATAATTCAGACGCGAATAATATTACTAGAAACCGATTTTCTAATGGTGATATTCCCAATATCGTTTTTTCTCAAAGCAACAACAATATCATTTTCATGAATAACTTCTACACTCAATCAACAACTATTAATCATATTACGGTTGATACTCTGGGCAACCTTTTCTACAACAATAATAAGGGGAATTACTGGAGCAGGTATACTGGAAATGACACCAATAATGATGGGATAGGAGAAACACCCTTTCAAATAGATTCAACAAATTCAGATCTTTACCCATTAGTTGATCCCGTTGATTTTAAAAAGCCTAATATTACAGATTATCAAACAGAATTAATTTTCACAAGTGATGAGAATGTTACCCTTAATTTTACCGCTTATGACGACAACCCAACGAAATATGATGTGTTCCAAAATGGCACGTTTTCAATGACTGGGGGATTTACAAATGGCACGACTCAAATCGATATAGGAAAGTTGAGTATCGGAACCTATCTGTTTTCTATCACATTATTTGACAAAGATGATAACTCCGCCTCCTTTTCAACTAAGGTAACAGTTAATCCAGAACCAACAACTGAAGCAGAATCTTCCACTGGGACCCTTACGACAACGGAATCAATAACTCCGACCACTGGCGAAGAAGAGATATTAGATTTTATCTCAAATAACCTCCTTTTGGTTGGTGGAGGAGCTATTGTCATTGTGGGGTCATTATTCATCTTGTTGAAGCTTTTACGAAGAAAATAAACTTAGTAGTAGAACACAAGGCAAAAACCAGTAATGGACTTGTGAGTCGCCTCTTGTATTCTATTGAATTGTCCCAAAATTAGTAATATTTTTTAAGATTCAATGTTCTCCGATTTTCTTCAGTGTCGAGATAGATTCGCCACTCAGCGACCTGATCATTTTCAATTTTAGCCGTCCAAATGGCAGGGCCATCAAGCACTGGTAGGGAGCATTCAGAATGACCTAACAAAATTACAAGATTATCTCGTGAAATAACAGTGTGAAAGCTATTAATATAGTCAGGATACTCAGTAAAGAATTCGTCCCAGCTTGTTTTCATCTGTTCCTTATTCTCTACCCGATTTTCACTATCTATAAACTGATAATTCTCTGCCATTAAGGCAATAACACCCTCTAAATTTCGTGCGTTGATGTATTCATTATACAACAGAGCAACTATTTTGGGATCTCTCGTATTCATGGGAATCGAACAGAAGGGATCAAGACCTTTAATAAATGTATCCCCTCTTTGTCTTGCGTGTTGTACTACTTTTTTTAAAATAGATCAGAGGTTTTTTGAGGAAAATTTTAAACCATTGATTCTGAAGAATCATTGATAAAAAAAAAGTAGCTAGATGTCAATGCCACGTTGGATGTATTTGATAAACCCAGTTGGAGGAACGAATAAACAAGAAATCGCTCTAGAAATGGAAAAACCAAACCATGGCACGATAGGAAAATATTTATTTTTTTCAGATGACAAAAAGGAATTGATTGAGCTCGGAAAAACACTTCTAGACAAGCACGATTTGTATATCGCAAAGGTTCCTCTTTCTAATAAACCCCAATCAATACCTGGTAAAGGTTTTGTCCTTTGCATTTATGATTCTACCCCCAAATTGGAACATGAATTTGCCCAATATGCTAATGATGAAAAAATAATCTACGAATACTGGAAAAGCGATGCAGATACATTATCTAATGTACTCTGACCAACATAAAACTTATCTTGTCTTTGGTCTTAGTTTTTCTATTTTAAAGATGACTGGTCTTACCCCATCTCTACATGGAATATACGTTATTCCAGGCTCGGGATAATCAAAATCACCATTGTAGAAAAACAAGGAAATAAGATCGTGCGCGTCAAACCATACTCGGGGACAAAAATCATCAGGCATTTGATAAAGATCTTCCACAAGGTATTCTTTTCCTACTTCCATACTACAAGTTGGGATAGTATTTCCAGTGTCTTGTCTGACAATTTCGTGCCCGAAGACTTCTTTCGGATTAAATTTTTTAATAACCGTGATTTTAACCTTTTCCAACAATATCTCTCCTATACCAATAGCTATTTGGTATTCTATCATCACTCATGTGCGATTTCTGTCTTTGATAAAAGAACTCAGTATATCAGCAAAATCTGGTGGATACCAATGACCTAGGCCAGGATATTGAATAAACTGGCAAGGAATACCTCCATCATTCAACATCTTGACAAGTTTTTGAATACTCTCATGGGGAACAGCTTCATCATCCTCCCCTAAGATTATCATTCCCCGTAGATCTCGATTTTTTGTGTCTTCGATTAAGGGTTGCCACTTGTCGAGTTCGTTCATCCACTGACCGCCAGGAGCCACGACAATAAAACGACGCACGGGAATAACTCCAGATAATGCCAACCAAATTGAGAGTTCTGCACCCGATGAAAGTCCCCCAACAATAGTACGTTCTAGATCAAGTGAATTATCTAGATTTAATTTGTTTACGTAAGCTTTAATTTGAGTAGCTGCGGACTCGTGATCTGGCCAATAAGCACTGTCCTGACCTGACCAGAATATATTTGTTGAGCGAGGCATCCCCAAGACATAACCTTGGTCAACAATTGTCTTCCAAGATTCAAATTCTTCTTCAACAAAGCCACTACCAGCGTGCAGGGCTAGCATTAAAGGATAGGAAAGACTAGTATTAGCTGGAATAACCGTGATATCATGTTCTTCCTCCGAGACTTGTTTAGAACGCTCCACACTAATATTTAACAATTTTTTAAACTCGGGAATATCTTGAAGGGGTTGCAACGACGGACTTTGTGTTAAAACAATCTCTGAATACCATCCACCCTCGTCTAATATGTCTTGAATTAATTTAATTGACAAATCATATTGCTCTAATTTAGTTGCAGCACAAATCCGTGAATAAGCAAGAGCAGCTTTTCCAAAAGGATATTTAATATGCTTGTCTTCTAGAAAATCAATAACTTCCTTGTACTTCCCAGCTTGATATAATTTATCCACTTTTCGTAAAAGCTCCCAATATTTCTCCAAATTCATAATTCACCAATTCCGCAACAATTTAGTATCTTGCTAAATCATTAGTTTATTAATCCTTTCACTGATGCAATCAAATTTGAGAAATTAAGGCAAAATTTAATGGTGATTTTTCAGTAAACCCTCCGTAATCTATAAAGAAGAGTTGTAGAAAGTTTAAGCATGAAAAATCTCTGTCAGAGATATTTAGAGAAATTATTTTTAGAAATACTTTGACATTTTGAACTCGCTCCAAGGATTAAAAATCACATAAAAAAACACTTGAATTATGATAATAACTAGGAACATTAGAAATAATGAAAACACACCAAGATATTGAATATTTAGCAAAACTTGATCAAAGCCACTTAAAAAGATCGCCAGGAATCCGAAAAAAAACGAAACAGAGGGAGAAATTTCATTCGTTCGGTTGAAACTTCGATATTTATAATATGCTAATAATGCATTAATTCCTATCGATAGGATAAACAGAATGATGAAGGCTATTGGCGGGATTAACCAATCAACTGTAAATAGAGCCCAAAAGTTGTTATTCCAACTTAGAAGCCCCAAAGAATAAGTAAAAATATTGGCTACTAACCAAGTAAATTTGTACTTATGTTCACTTCTTCTAAATTGACTTTCTGATCTCCCTTTTATTGTATTTCCCTCACTGACACTTAAATCCTCACTTAGATCAGCCTGCTGCTTCCCCGAATAATATGGAATAATCCTTTCTTCAGTTCTGTATTCCTTTAATTGGGTATTTCTTCTCAATTGTTTGAATACATAAACAATAGTACCCAGGAATACTCCTCCTAAGAATAATAATGCAAGGATAATTGAAAAGATTACCATAATTTCAGTACTAGGTGTTTGCTCTTCTTTTGGAGGCTGAGAAAGAGCAAAGCTAATCTGATCCTTACTTCCATTTTTTGTGATCGAAAGGAATAGTCCCTGCAAACTTCCATACATTTTCCCACCTTCCCACGTCATTGAAAGATCAAAAATCTCTTCTGAAGATTCTTTTCGAACGTTATAATGCTCTTCTCCTACCCAAGTATGTTGATAATTAACCCATACATCAGTGAACATTTGCGAATGATTCACTAGAAATTCGTTCCATGATTCATTCAATAGCTTCCAATTGCCTACTGGGACTGCGAAGGGAATAATTATCTTATTGACTGATTTCCATGTTTCATTAGACAATTTCTGCTCAACTAATGCAGGTCCAGTAAATGAATCGATCATTTCAATAATTCTTGTCCAATTTTCAAGAGTAACGAGCTCTATAATCCTTATCGAAATTTGTGTATTTCCAAAAATATCTTTACTCGCCTCCTCTAAAAAATATTCTTGATAAATGTCGTCTACCAGTGTATGACCAGTATTATTCTCTATCTCAGCTACCTCAAACGTCATTTCATCCCCTATATCTACTTCCCATCTGCTATCCTGTAAAGAGCGGATTGATCCCCCTACACTGATAGGATTACCCATGATAAAGACGTGAAAATCTAGAAGACACAGACAAAGGAGTAGTAATGAAAGGAGATCTTGCTGTTTCACAAAAAAAAAAGAGATTATCAATATTAAATACTTTATGAAACTGTTGGTAGGAAGCTATTGAAGGAATTATTAGCAAAATAGATATTTCAAAATCCTCTGAACCTTTCTTCAAAGTAACCTGAACAATCTGGGGATAGAGCGGAAATCACTACTCTATCCTTTCAAGAGTTATCTTGTTTTTCCACTTGATTCTCATTGTATTCTTCGCTTATAACAGGGATTATTACTTTTAATGGACCATATTGAAGGGTGGGTGAGGTAATACATTCGTATAGTGTTGTGTCTTTCGGAACCTTGGAGAGATCACATAAACGAACAAAATAAGCACCGAGGGCGATCCAAATTAAAATGGGACCAATGATAAATTGGGCTCCAATGATAAACATAAATACAGATAGAATGGAATTATATTCAGAAAGGGGAGTAATTGTAAAAAGCAATGCTAAATAAAGTAAATAACTTAAATATAGCCCCAGATAAAAACAAACTCCTAATCTAACAAATACCTTAACTGTCTCTTTTGATTGAGTCTTCTTTTCCGAACGTGATTGATTTTCCATTTACTTCACATTTACTTAATTTCAAAGATTATTCAGATTTTGAAACCGATCCGTGATAGGAATATAATCTTCCGCGATTTGCAGTTGTCGATGATTACGATCAAGAATTCCAAATTTCTCAAGTTGTTTGACATAATAGGAGACCATTACCTTATTAATTCCGGTAAAGTTAACAATATCCTTCTGAAAACATACTTTACTATTTGATTTTATGAACTGTAAGATAGTTCTGACATTCTTGTTTTGTAAAACTGCCAACCACATTTTCTCTTTAGATGAAAAATGGTTTTGACTAGAAAAAAAGTGTTTACATCTACCCAACTTAAACGTCTCGATTCCAGTAGCTTCAAGATATTTTAGATGATATTGAATGACCCCTATAGCCAGTCCAGTCACTCGTTGTATTTCTCGAAGAGTGATACCTGGATATTGGTCAATGGCGTGTTTAAGGATTGATCTATTTACGGGGATCTCTTTTTCAGCGTCTCTGGTCTGATGATTTTTAATTGAAGCCCTTCCAAGAAGAACGAGCGGAAAATTTAATACGATTTCTAGTCTGAATATCTTCTTAAATTGAATGAGGGCATCAGTATCTTGGAAAAAATGATTTTGCATTGACTCAATATAATAAGATGGACTCACAGAAGAAACTACAACTTGTGCACTATCAGTTGAGCTATAAATGGGAGTAAAGGACAAAAAATGAAAAATAGAGAGAAAGAGGAGAATAACAGAAATTACACCGAAAAGTTTCTTTCTAGTCCGTCTACTGAAAATTGACCCCACCATTGTATCTGAATTAGGATTACTATCTTATATACTTTCTGTTAGTTAAAAAATTGTACTACTATTTTCGACACTACAAGGGAAGTATGGAAATTGTACCATAAAATAATAAAAGGGAAAAAAAAGAAGGAATGACAAGTTGTATCTTTAACCTTATCTTGAACTAGGAATTTAAACAGTAAATGTTGTTATTCTCAAGTTAACATTCGCTCGAGAACATAAACACTCCCATCAAGAGTGATAATGGTGGATTTGACACCGTTGTGGAAACAAGGATCTCTGTTTATCACAATACTACCTTATCTCAAAATTAGTATTGCTTACAGTTTTAGCCAAATCCTTATTCGAGGGTTATTATATGACCTCTAGGTTTCTTCAAGCCATACAGCCATTTATGTCAATAACCCCAGAAGTCGTTAAACCTACTCGCGAGGTTCTTTTTAATGAGAAATTAATTTGGACATTTACTGCTCTTGTCATTTACTTTGTAATGGCCTCGACTCCTATTATTGGAACTAATTTGGGAGAAGCTGACCCTTTTGCATTTATGCGCACAATAACAGCTTCCACACAAGGATCATTGGCTGAGCTTGGAATAGGGCCAATTGTGACTGCAGGACTCATAATGCAGATTTTAGTAGGCTCAAAGATAATTAATGTGAATATGGGTGATCCAGAAGAGAGATCTTTATACACTGGCGCACAAAAAGTCATGTCAGTATTAATGACAATCATCGAGGCAACTGCGTTTCTAATTGGAGGAACTTATGGAACTAATCTTGAACTTCCTGAACAATTGGCAATAATTGCCCAGCTTTTAGCAGCAGGCATAATCATCATACTTCTTGATGAAATGATTCAGAAAGGGTGGGGATTAGGGTCAGGAATCTCTCTATTCATTGCTGGAGGTGTTGGGTTGCAAATTTTTCAAGGATTATTTGCAATACAGACAGTGTGGGAAGGACCAGCTATATCTGAGAATCAACTATATACCGTACAATCATCACGTGGTATTGTTCTAGCCTTTCTTGCTTGGATTACACAGCAAGATCTCTTTACAGCAATCGGGGCATTGTTTATCCGCTATAGTCCAATTGAAAGTGATCAACTGAATTTACCTTCCCTCTCGATTCTTTCTGTGATTGCTACAATAGTCATTTTTATCCTTGTAATTTACTTTGAATCAATGCGCATTGAAATCCCAATTTCTTATGCACAATACAAGGGTATTCGTTCAACCTATCCAATTAAATTACTCTACGTGTCGAATATCCCAGTTATCCTAACTTCTGCCGTTTTCGCAGATATTTACTTCATCGCTCAAATGGTATGGAGTACAACTGGTAGGGGAAATTCAAATAATCTTTTAGTTCAAATTTTAGGAACGTTTACGCTAGATCCCACTTCTAATCAGTATGTTCCGACTAGGGGTCTTGTTTATTTTCTTACTCCACCACGATCACTCATTGGAGAATTGGGTGTTTTTGATATTAGGGGGACTAATACCCTCATACTATCTTTTATTCGTGCGTTAATTTATGCTGTCATTCTAATTGTTCTGTCAGTGATTTTCTCTGTGATGTGGTTAGAAACTGCTGGGATGGGTCCCCGTGACGTTGCAAGCCAGTTTTTGCAATCTGGAATGCAAATGCCAGGATGGCGGAGAAGTAAAAAGATAATTGAACGTAGATTAGAGATGTATATTCCGACAATAGCGGTGCTAGGAGGGTTGTTCATTGGTGTTCTAGCCGCTTTTGCAGATTTTCTTGGCGCTATAGGATCTGGTATGGGAATTCTTCTCTCAGTCAG
>JAEOTY010000458.1 GCA_016839625.1 Candidatus Hodarchaeota archaeon | reverse complement strand
GTTTTGAAATCAGTAATTCCAACTTCATCTAACGATAGAGAGACAACAGGTGATTGATCTTGCGTTTCTTTTTCCATTTAAATCATTCCACCACTTAAAAGAAGACAATTGAGAGTATTAAATTTCCGAACCATTTGGTTTAAGGAAGCTATTACTGTTTTTTTCTCCCTCAACTTCAGTTTAATTTTCTTTTGAATCTGGATACACTAATAATTATTTTTATACACTAAATAGAAAATAGAAGAAACAATTCTTAATCCGCTTTTATAAGAAGAAAATGTCAACACCAATATTAAGTTAAGATGGACAAACATTTGATAAAAGAAAAGCCTAAATGGCTGTTGTATCCAAATATCATGTAATATAGCACTGTAATATCAATAAGTTTTATGATCCTAAATCTTTACTGGGATGAAAATGGCTATTCCTAAAGTGATAAGTATTTATTCTCGCACACCTAGCTGTGGGAAAAAAACTATAGCACTTAATGTCTTTTTAGCTTATGCTCGATCAAAACCTAGTCAACGTATTCTCATTGTGGATTTTTCAACAACAGAAAAGTTAAGATACACATTAATAGGATATGGTAAATCTCAATTCACTAGTACAGAGTTTTTAAGCGAAATTTCCGAGGATATTCTTGTCAATGAGGCTTTATCAATTCTTGAGGATGAGGATCAAGGTTCCTTCGTTCGAATTCTTCCTTCTTCAGGGTGTCCAATTATGCAGAATGACCTCAAAGAACGCGTGAAATATCGTGTAAATTCCCTTTTTTTCAAAGATACGATTGATCTTCTAGTATTCATTCTACCAGTTAACATAGAAGAAAATTCCATTACAATGGCTTCAATACTTCATAGTGACATGGTTTGGATTATTTCTTCTGAAAAATACCCTACATTCAGTTTGACAAGATCAACTATTCAAAATTTTTTAACTTTTCTCACAGTTCCTACTTTTTTAATCATGAACATGGTTCGACCTCCTGTAGTATTTGAAAAAATCGATCAAATGTTAATGCAAATGGAATCGAAATTAAAACATCCAGTTTTTTATTGTATTCCTTGGCTTTCTGAACTTAATGAATTTTCAGATCATGGGATTTTTGAATTGGAATCTCCAGATTCCATATCAAATGAGATTTTCAAGGATTTGAACATAAAATTCCAGGAAATGACTGAGAAAGAGGTTATTAGGGGTTTAGACGACGAAACCGAAGCTCCTCCTGTTGCATTATTCATCACAGACCGTTATTCTGGAGAGTCAATGTATTATTACTTCTTTGGGAAGGCTAAAGAAGAGATGAAAAATCCTGCTCTCATCACAGCAGCATTAACTAGCATTGCTCTTATGGTATCAGAAACCGTTGGACGTCGGGGAGATTTACGGTCTATCGATAATGGAAATATGAAAATCATCCTTAGAAAAGGAAAAAAGGTTATTGGAATTCTTTATAGTCCTGTTGAAAACGAAACTTTGGCTGAGTTGCTTTTTCAGTCTGTTAACCGATTTGAAACAGAATTCAAAAGCGCTATCAACGATTTTTCAAAGACAGGGCGAATTGGAGGATTTGCAGGAGCTACTAAAATAGTCGAAGAAATCTTTGAAACATATATCTTTGATATTGTAACAGTAAGAGAACAATTACGACAGAAAATTCTTACAGATGGGACTGAAAGGGACCTATTAAGAGGGGATCCCGAAGAAGTCTTTCGAAATTATGTACAAGATAACTATACGAATTCCGAGATTAAAGATTTATTGTTTTATGAGTTTACCACTCCTCATAATTCTAGACATGATTTTTTACTAAAATTAGGTATTAATCCTAGACATCAAAAATTAGAGCTAGAAAAGGAAACAGGAAAAAAGATTTGTCAGTGTACAGAACCTCCAAAGTATGTTCAAATTCAAGCTTTCGACACATTGGGGATGCTTGATTTACCAGAAGAGTTACGACCAACCATAAGAGCATTATTTACATCCAAGGTACTCTCTCCTGAGACAGCATCAAAAATAACTCAACGTGATCAAGACTTGGAACATCAATGCTTAGAAGATTTACGAAAACGGGGGTACGTTAAGCGAGTTACCCCTGTCTGATTCTAAAAATCATCTTTACAATAAAAAAATTCCTCCAAGAAGGTTTACTTGTATTAGAACTCTGATGAAAAATCCCCTTGGTTATCTAAAAATTCTTAACAGAAATGAGATTGCAAGTAACAATATCTATTTATGTGTTAGAAAAATAGGTGGAAATTAAGCTATTTTCCAAGTCAAGCAAATTATAGATATGGTGAGTAGTAAATTGGAAAGTAAGTATTATGTTGCAGAATTAATAAAACGGCGTCGAGTTACTCCAAAGAAGGAACATCAAGATCGAGTAAGAAACGAGGGGTTGATTCGACGAATATTAACAGCTAATCGCGGAGAAACTGCTACTACTGAAGAAGTTGAAACCACAATAAAATGGCTAGAAAAAGTATCAAAATATATTCCAATTGCTTCTGACAAAGAACTCGAAGAAATCGTGAAGATTATGGTTGTCTTAAGTCAAGAACGAGCTAAACTCAATGAACTTTATGATAAACCTGGTCTTGATTTAATGAAAAGAGTTCGGGAAGGTATGATACGTTATATGGTAGTTCTAAGTGAGCTTCGTTCGCAAAGAAAGGAGTTCCTAGATCACTGGTTTACAGATGAGTATTGGATTTTTGAATGGAGTCGGGTTTTACTGGATTTAGCTCCCGACAATAACATGGTGAAATACGGGTTTGATGATGTGAAAGCTAAGAATTTCATATTTCTGTTAGAACTAGAGTTAGCCGCGGCAGATGATGCGTCTCAAGTAGAAAAACCCATGGTTCGTCTTCAACCCATAGAAAACAAGGATACTTTTTTAATCATCCCCACTGAGGTCGCAGCAGAAGAATACAGAATTCAAGTTGATCGCATTAAGAATAAATCAGTCACGTTAGCAGATTGGGTGAATGATACTTTAGCATCATTGAAATTACCAATAGAATAAAGTTAGGTGATATAATTGAGTGAAGATCGTCGTTTATGGAAAATTGTTTTAATTGGAGATGGAGCAGTTGGGAAAACCTCGCTCCGCAAACGCTACCTGGGAGAAGGATTTGAAACAGACTATTTAAGTACAATGGGGGCAGATTTTGCCCTTTACGATACGAAGGTCGAAGAGACGCATATTCGCTGGCAAATCTGGGATTTAGCTGGACAACCTGTTTTTAAGGATGTTGTGAAAGCGTATTATACGAAAGTTTTTGGCGCTATCCTTGTCTATGATGTCACACGCCGTCAGACATTTGAGAACACTGAAAAATGGTTGGATGATCTTTGGACAAATTCAAAACGTGATCAAAATGTTCCTGTGGTCATTCTCGGGAATAAAATTGATTTACGTGAGGAAGGAGCAGAAACAGTTTCTGCAGATGAAGGACAAAAACTAGCTGATCGTTTAGGAATAAAGATCATTGAAACATCAGCTAAAACTGGCGAGGGAGTTCAAATTGCATTTGACCAATTAGGGAAAGAAATCTTAGATTTCACCTCACAATAAGCATTTCTTCCCTCACTCTCCCTTTATGTATCTAGAAGAATTTTGAAACACAATGGGAAGCGGTTGATGCGGCTAAGAGTAAAACTTTTTAACTTTTTAATTTTTTAAATGTATTAAACTCAGATTTACTTTTTAGATTCAATTCCTTCAAAAATACGATCTTTAGGACGGAAAAAAACATTTCTTGAACTATCTTTAGATGTTCCTGGGACTTTTTCAAGAAAGTCTAGACTAAAGAGTTTATTCAAATGATAGCTTGTAGTGCTCCGACTACGTCCCATCCTTTCAGCTACTTCGGAAGCCGTCATCGGTTTAGTCGAATGAGCTAAAATCTGATATGTGCGCTTTAAATGCTCATCTAGGTTAGCAAACTCGTTTTTATTTGCAGTTTCTACCTCAACTGTACTTGATCTTACAATAGCTGGCCATCTCTGGTCAATATGTCCTTCTAGTTCAGAAATTCTGAGATCTAAAGTATTAATTTGATTTTTTAAATCCATAACTGTTGATAAAATCAGATCTAAGGTTTCTTTTGACGAAGGGTCGTTTTCTCCTTTTTTGGAATCCAAAATTAGCGCGCTCCAATGACTATGAATTTCTTATTTCAGTCACTTTTAAGGTTAAGCCTTGCGGAACTTTGGTTAAAACCCTAAGATTACCAAATAATATATAAAATTCTCCGTAACTATTCCTATGAATAATGACTCGTCAATTACCACCAACTGAAGTTGCTGGTTTGTAAATGATAAGGGAGATTAATGCAATACATTAATGTTTTTTGAAAGTGTTAATTCAAGCTAATTCCACTTGAAACTTTTTTCGTAGAATCAAAAGCAAAAGGTTTTAAGTAGCCATCGTAGAAAAGGAATACGATGAAAAATGTCTCAAGAAGCAGGGTATCTATCACAACAGGCATTGGAGAAAGTAATTGAGTCCGTTGGGAAGCATAAAGGAGTATATGGGGCTGTATTGAGTGATACGGATGGTTTACCACTTCAATCTAGTCTGCCTGATGAAAATACTGAGAATGTAGCAGCACATGTTGCTTCTTTAGTGGGGAAAGTAAGAACTATTTCAAAAGAAATCTCACAAGAGGAGGCAAGAAGTATACGCCTGGAATTAGAAGTTGGTGATGTGGAGATAATCCCTGATTATAAATCCGAAATAATCATAATTGCATTAG
>JAEOTY010000457.1 GCA_016839625.1 Candidatus Hodarchaeota archaeon | reverse complement strand
TCCAACAACATCGATTGTTGTCTCCTTCACTCCTAGGAGTTCAATAGCTTTCTTGATCTGCCTATATCCTGCAGTATAAAGAAGAATTTCCATGGAAAGTGTTTTGGCAATCATCCGATTGTTCTTCAATGCGTTCTGTGCATGCCAAATGGCAGAATAAAGATGCCTATAACCCCAGATATACCGATTGTCAAATATCTGTATTGCCCGTAAGTTAAATTTACTGGCTATCTGATTCAGAATCATACCAAGGTTTGAAGGATTTAGTTCTGATACAAGGGATCCAGTAAACGCTAATACCCAAGAGTCATTAACTTGATTCATCATATATTGAGATATTTAAACAACTCTCCATTTGTAGAGGATATAATTCTCATAAGGAAGTTTTCTTTTAACCTTTCCTTAAATAAACCAATACGCCTAAAGTGAAATTTAAAACGTTGATGTGACGAGATGGTTAAGTTTAGAATAATCAATTGGCAAGAAATAGATTTCTTAGCCCAACGTCTCTTTCATCTAGTAAAAAATGACAAATATGAACCTGAAATCATATTAGGTATTAGTAGAGGAGGTACGATTCCTGCAAGATTATTGAGTGATATGTTCGAAGCAGAAATCCCGTTTAAAAGTGAAAAAATCACCTCAATATTAGCGACTATGCAAATAAAGTTTTATACTGGAATAGCTGAAACCCATGCAAGACCAATGGTTGCGCAAGATGTAGCAGTCGAAATTTATCAAAAAAGAATCCTATTAATTGATGATTTAGTGGATAGTGGGGAAAGTATTCAGTGTGCTCTCGATTACCTCAATTTTAAAAACCCTAAAGAAATTAAAGTTGCCACTCTCCTCAGGAAACCCTATTCTAAGATAATTCCAAATTACTTTGTTGAAGAAACAACAGCTTGGGTGGTGTTTCCACACGAGTTCTATGAATTCATGACCGAACGAACCATCTCTGAAAAATATACGAAAACAGAGGCATGGAAAACCTTTATTGAGCTTGGAATTCCCGATTCATCAGTGAATTTTTTCATAAAGAACTTTTTACATTGAAATAAGAACATACGCCCTTTTGGAAAAAGTACTTTTGATAACGAAAATTTTGGATTTCTTGACTTAGAAAACGTTGAGATAAGACAGTGTGATTAGAATTGCAATTATTGTTAATTCATTCAGATGGATTTAGTTGGAAAGTCAATGAAAAAGCAGTTGAAAATCCAGAATCGTTAATAGATAAAATATCAGGCGAGTACACAACAGAAGAGTCAGTGATGATTGTTTTTATAGGCGTAGAGAGTAATGATACTGAAAATACTTCATTTATAATTGAAAAGACGCTCTTAGAACTTCAACAGGCCCTTCATGACGTCAAAGAAATTAATATCATTCTCTATCCTTGGGTACACCTAGTTAAAACGACCCCAGCTAAGCCAACTGATGCTTTAGATATTCTGAAAACATTACACAAACAATTAGAAGAAAAATTACCAGAAATCAACATTCTTCGAGCTCCTTTCGGGTATTATAAAAGCTTCTCTTTACAATGTAAGGGACACGCTCTCGCAGAACGTTCTAAGGAGATAACAAGTGAAAAAGGGGAAGAAATAATAATAGAACCCACAGCAGAGATTACTAAAGCTCTTCAAGCTGAAGATGAAGTTAAATCCCAGTTTTTTGTGCTTACTCCAAATGGAGAGAGAACTCCCTATGATAGTTTTGTATATGAAGACCAAAAGGAGCTTCAAATTTTTGTTAATTACGAAACCGCGAAAGATAGAACTGTAAGTTCTCCTCCTAAGCATGTCGAACTTATGAAACAACTGGAATTAATTGATTACGAAGAAGGTAGCGATGCTGGAAATTTTCGTATTCTCCCCAGGGGTTATATTGCCAAGCAATTGATTGAAAAACACGTAACTGAAATGGCAATCAAATATGGAGCAATGATAGTAGAAACACCCATAATGTATTCTTATGAACATCCATCCCTTAAGAAATATTTAGAGCGCTTCCCTGCACGTCAATATATTGTCCAATCAGGTCAAAAAAATTACTTTCTTAGGTTTTCAGCTTGTTTTGGTCAATTTCTTGCATTATCTGACGCGATAATTAGCTATCGGCAACTCCCTCTAAAAATGTTTGAATTATCAAAATCTTACAGACGCGAACAAAGAGGTGAATTGGCTGGTATACGCCGCCTACGTGCTTTCACAATGCCCGATTTACATACTGCTGCAATAGATATGGAAATGGCAAAAAAAGAATTTGAAGCTCAATTTTTGCTTGCGCTTCAGTATATGAATGACATTGAAGTCAGTTTTGAAACAGCATTTCGGATGACAACAGAATTTTTTGACGGAAATAAAGATTGGATCATCTCTTTGATAAAAAATCTTGAAAAACCTATTCTACTAGAATTATTTGACATAAGATATGCCTATTTCATTTTAAAATTTGAGTTCAATATTGTTGATGATCAGAAAAAAGCTGCAGCGCTTTCAACAGTCCAAATTGATGTGGAAAACTCTGAGCGTTTTGATATTAAATTCATCAATGAAAAAGGAAGAGAAACTTATCCATTGCTCCTACATTGTTCCTTATCCGGGTCTACTGAACGTGTAATTTATGGGGTTCTTGAAGAACAGATTAAAAATATGCAAAAGGGTATAAAGCCCCAATTTCCACTTTGGCTTTCTCCTATTCAAGTTCGGATACTACCAGTCACAGAAGAGTTCCTACCTTATTCTGAGAAAATTGCGCTGGATCTAGAACAGAATAAGATTCGAGTGGAAATTGATGATCGTGATATCTCACTTGCCAAGAAGATTCGTTCCGCAGAAAAACTTTGGACCCCCTTGATTTTTGTAGTTGGTAAAAAGGAAGCAAATCAAAATAGAGTAAGTGTTCGCTACCGAAAGGATAAAAAACAAGTACTTCAATCTTTGAAAGAAGCAATAAAACATATTAAGGAGCATACTGAACAAATGCCAACATTTGGGCGAGCCATACCGAAGCTAGTGTCTCACCAACCTATATTCACACGTGCCGTATAAGAAACAGTTTTTAATAATCCATTTATATTTTTCTTTAACACTTAAAATTACCATTCTATCCTAAAAATTAACCTTTGATGTCAAAATAAAAATAGAATAAAGCAGAAAGACTCGTAAAAGTGAACGTTATACTTTATGAATCATTACCTTTTCCTTCAGTGCATATCTATTCGTTTTAATGTCTAAAAGGTTGCAAAAATGCCAACAAAATTATTTGGCCGAGATATACAAGATCAAATAGCTTTTGTTGGTCTTGCAAATGCAGGAAAAACAACCTTAGTTAAAAGACTTAAAGGAGATGACAATTTAGAAACTGTACCGACAATGGGGATGAATATTGAAACCCTTAAAATTGGTGACATGGAAGTAATGGCAGCCGATTTAGGGGGACAACCTACGTACCCCACTAGTTTATGGGAACCATTTGTTTCAAACGCGTCAGGAATAATTTTCGTTTTTGACTCTGCAGATCGATCAAAAGTAGAAAATGCAGGAAAATGGTTGAAAAATGTTATCCAATGGGCACCAGAAGACTCTGCTTTCCTTTTCTTGGCAAATAAGCAAGATTTATCTGAAGCGATGACATTAGAGAAGATCATTCATACGTTAGAGCTTGAAACAGAGATGGTTACAAGGCCTAGAACTTTTGCAGTATACCCTTGTTCCGCGTTAACAGGAGAAGGTGTCGATGAACCATGGCAGTGGATAATAGAGAGATTTAGAACAAGAATGTCACAGAAACGATAGGTGCCACTAATGAGCTTTCTTGCGAGACTCCGAGCAAAATTTGCCAAAGAGAAATTAACTGTGAAGATTGCATGGTTGGGTCTTGATCATGCAGGAAAAACAACTATCGTCAAAAGAATTACTACTGGAATATTTGATAGTAGTACTTTTAGGACACTCGGAATGAATGTTGATGAATTCAGTTCAGGAAACGTTAAATTCGTTTCTTGGGATATTGGGGGCCAAGAGGCTTTTCGAGAATCTCTTTGGGAAAGTTATATGGCAGGTTCGATGGGGATCGTTTATGTTGTCGATTCAGCTGATAGGGATCGCATCCTAGAAGCTAAAGGGGAACTGTGGAAATATGTCTTAGACAATGAAAAAGTTGATAATATTCCAATTTTAGTATTAGCAAACAAACAAGACTTGGAAAATGCCGCTTCAGCTGGAGAGGTCGCTCGTGGACTCAATCTTCACAAAGTCACCACTCACTCTTATGCTATCGTCCCTACTTCAGCGAAAACAGGTTTCAACGTAGAAGAAGGGTTAGAGTGGTTACGTCAAAGGGTAACAGAGAAGCTAGATCTTATGTAATGTATTTTGCAATTTTTCTCAGACTCATCTTTTCTTCATTACCGCTTTTTCAGAGACTTCGTTAACCCGTGCACAGAGTGCAAGAAAGAAGGCATGTAATTTTTCAAGATCTAAGTCTTTATCAATTCGGGAATAGACACGAATAGCTGGATCATCGGCAGAATCTACTGAGATTCGAACTAACACTTTCCGAACACTATACATCACTTTCAGAAGATTCTTATCACCAAGGAAATAAGTTCCTGTCCGTTGGGAGGTAGCTTTCAACATAAAATATTCATCTAATTTCTTTACTCCAAGTTCGATTTCATCAAGCTTATATAGGAGATCTTGATGTTTTTTTATTTGTCCTTCTTCGTGGTTGGGAATAATCTGGATTTTTGTGGGAATTTTTCCCTTTTTTGAGTTCGCTTCAAGAGCAATATAATCATTTGAACCCGTAAACCAAGAAATGATTACCGATAGCATAAGATGCCTTTCTTCTAATGCAAAAACCGCACGAAAGTCTTTGAAGGATAAATCACGTGAGAGTTTATACTTTGGATACAGTAAACCCCCGTTTGAACTCATTTGATCCATCACTAGATCATCAAATTCATTAGCAAAGACTTCTAATAGAGCCTCTCTCGTTAATTTCATGATTTTGTGATTTTTCCGTCTACCAGCCCATAAAAGGTAAAAGGTAAAGAATAGAACCGTTCCTGGGCCTAGGAATACAATAAAATAGTCTACTATACTATTTGAATCTTGCAGGAAAAAACGAGTGTAATTCCCAAATAGAGCTTCTGCAAAAACAAAAAATACTGTCATGGAACTCATAAATCACATATAATTGTGAAATTTAAATTGTTTTTCTTTGGATCCTCTCATTATGATCATTTCTAGCTCAAAATAATGATACTCACATAAAAGAGATCTCTGGGGGGATATTTTGTAACTTAATGTTGCAAATAACTAGCAACTTCTTTGTAGATGAAGGGAGATTTCTCCTCTTCACCAATAACCTGGTAAAATTGGAAAGATGCACGACCATCCATACCAATCAGGGTGGGTTCAACGACGAGTGCAACTGAGAGAGCATTGTGGAGTTGAAAAGAGTACACATGGGTGTTTATATCAGTTTCTGAAAGAAAAAGACCATATCCAGGATGAGAGTGCCACCAACCAAGGCAATAGCTATCATCCTTTAATATCTCTTCAAATGCCTTGAAATCTTCGTCTGAAAAGGAGACAGATACCTCATCGCCTTCTGATACAAATAGAATCTTAGATATAACGATTTCATGTGGTCGTAATACACTTCCACCTAAGAGACCAATAGCTTCCCTGGGCTTCGCTTTCACTGAATATTCGGTAATCTCGTCAAGGAGTTTCCCCATGATGGTTACTGATTCGACTTGACGCTCTAAAGAAATATGATCATCTTTGGGTTCAGCTTGTGTTATATCGGGATCCCTATCTGTTTTTCTTTGGAAAACAACTTCCGAATTGTTTGATTTTGAGTCGTTTTCTAGTTTTTTTTCAGCCATATAATCCCAAAACTCTCTTTTATATACAGTTACGTCGCATATTTTCTAGTCCAATCTTCAGCTTTCTGCCAGAACGCATCAAAATTAGTTATCATTGAGTTCCCGGCTTCAGGATTAAATGGATCATTCGGATCTACAAGATATTCTGGAAAATCTTCATCCTCTGTTACACGAAAAACATCCAACATCATTTCGATATGCTCAAATACGCTGGG
>JAEOTY010000456.1 GCA_016839625.1 Candidatus Hodarchaeota archaeon | reverse complement strand
GAGAAAAATGAGAAATAAGACTGCACTAGAATGAAATTGATCGCGGATAGAAGGGTATTTCCACCCCAATCTTCCGAGCAATTTATCAACAGGAGCACGAATGTAAGACATTCTTGAGGACAATTTTTCCTGTTTTTCTGGTTCTTCTTCAACGAGAGTTTGCCTTTGAACTCCTTTTTCCAGAAAATCTTTTCTATACAGCAGAAGAATTGATGCCACGATTGAGATAACAATGAGGCCAATACCCAGTAGAATGAAATCCACGTTCCACGTTGCTTCTAAACTGCTTTGAACAACTTTAGCTTGAGAAAATAGGCTTAGATTCCTGAGAAAATCAAGATCTTCTACTTGATTAGCTGTTAAGTCCACAAGAATCGAGAAAACAAGGTATAGTCCACCAAGCGCATATCCAGTAGTCTTTGAGAAATTGATTGAACACCCAAAAGCGGTGAGAAATGTAATAGCAGTAACCAGTACAAAAACAAGAATGAAAGTGATAGTTAAGTTCAAGACAGCATCTGAAGCATCATTGAGAAAAAGCAGACCAACAGACACAAGATAAGTAGGAACGCAAATTAAGGCAATCATCAAGAGTACAACAAATGAATTCTCTAGAAAAGACTTTGTGAGTGATTTTGGTGTAGTAAAAAATATTTCTTTGCCATCTCTTTCATTTATAGGTAATAGGTTACTACCAAGAAAAATACCTGCAACAGGCAAATACAGGGACATACTGAAACCACAGAAGAAGATGATCCAGAGAGAAAAACCTGGATTATCAGTGGGAAAATCACCAAGGAACTGCATAAGCTGAATGAATTCTATTATTGCCTCATCACCTGGATAGAACATCGCAATAGCAGTAATGAGAAACACAAAAAGGAAAGTGACTAATCCAACAATAGTTCGATGACGATAACTATGCAAGTAGAATCGCTTAACTATCGTTGAGATGCTCATTGTGCACCCTCTTCTTGTCCTTTGTAGAACTGTAGGAAGTAGTCCTCGAGACTAGCAGGAGGGAAAACGATTTCTTCGGGTTTCATTGGAATAATAACCTCAAGAAATCGTTCGATGGAGTCTGTTTGGCGCACAAGAATACGAGCACGATTGTCATCCAATTCGAGTAAATGATCACCAAGTGCCTGAAGTTGATCTTTGTTGGGTTCCTTTAGAGTTACTTCCAAAATCCGTGATACTTCTTTGTTAAGACTATCAACATCGACCACACTAATTAGATGACCATCCCTAACTATCCCCACGCGATCACAGATACGCTGAACCTCAGCCAAATTGTGACTGCTGAAGAAAATCGTCTTACCCTGACTTTTTGCGTCAAGAATAAGATTATAGGTCTCCTGTTGGAGAAGAGGATCGAGTCCAGTAGTAGGTTCATCAAGGATCAATACATCAGGATCATGCATAAAGGCAGCAATAATACTGACCTTCTGTTTATTTCCTTTGGACAATTCTCCGATTTTCTTTTTCACTGGAAGATCAAAGAGTGTAACTAACTCTTTTCGCCTGAGACTTAGAGAACCTCGCATACTTTCGACATAGGTCAAGAAATCATTGGTAGTATAATTTTCGGGAAGAAGTCCTGCTTCTGCGATGTATCCAATGTTTTCTCGCAGCTTGGGATTTGAACGTTCCACTTTACCACCATTAATCCAAATTTCTCCCGCTGTAGGTAAGAGAATATTCATCATACAACGAATGGTAGTGGTTTTTCCCGCTCCATTAGGTCCTAGAAAGCCAAAAATTTCCCCACTGTAAATTTCAAGATCCAGATTCTCAATACCACGGTTTTTACCGTAATATTTCGTTAAATTTTGAATTTTAATTTTTGTTTGTACCATTTTAATACACCACAATTCAAGAGCTCTTTCGAGTTTTGCGTAACTTGTGCATGTATATAAATTTTCCGCTTTTGGAAAATTTGGAAAATATAAATACTTTTTACTTAAACCCGATTTCTTCATTATTTGATGATGGATGACGGAACCTGATTTAAATCCCTCTGAAGAGAAGTTAATGGAATTTAAAAACAGTATTATCAAACTTTTTGAAGAACTTTGGGCTCTAAGAGGAAATGATCCCATTGCGGGACGGTTGTATGCGTTTATTATCCTCAGTGAAAAGCCCTTAACGCAAAGAAAGTTAGAAAAAGCATCTGGTTATTCTCGTGGTCAGGTTTCCAAAACGCTTAAATTCCTTGAACATTCTCTTCTAATCACGAAAAGCCGACAACCTGGTTCCCGAGAGAAATTATATCATCTTGGATCCGAATCTTTTCTTAAGACATTTTCTGAGCGGATGAAAACTGGTCTCAATTTTCTTCGTCAAAAATTAGTAGCGTTAGATGATGGAATCACGGCATGGAAAGAGTTACCGAAATCAATCCAAGATACAGTTGAAGCTCAACGCGTTAGGGATGTTGGGATGATGTTCCGCACTTATTATACTTTTTACCTCGGCACCATGGATGACGTGATTGAAAAAGTTGAAAGTGAGATCAAGAAATTGGAAAATGATCTTGGAACTAAAATTTAATCACATGCTCTTTATTACAAATTAGCTCGGGGTTTTCTTACTGTTTATAAGATACATAACTCATGTTTTAAAGCTAAATGACTCATACATGATTAAAACTCCTATTGATTGATCATTTGGTGAGTTGATGTGATTTTAGTGTTCTTGAGGAGAGTAGGACTCAAATGACTTTAGAAAATTAAAAAGGAATAGAACAACGTTCAAATGAAAACAAGCGATAAGAGGCAAGCAAGATGAGGATAACAAAGGATATTGAGGCAGAAATATTTGACCAATTAACCTCAGCTTGTCCTGACTTCAAAGATTATCAAATCAGTACTTTCACCAGGGTTTTAGGAGGAGCAGACACTACTATTTTTTCTTTCGATCTAATCTCAACATCTAAAACGATTCCGCTTATATTAAGAATATTTCGTCCAAATTTCACTGAATCAGCAAAAAGAGAATTTCAAACCCTTATTAGGTTACATAGTAGGGGATTGAAAGTTCCCAAACCGTATTTTTGGGTTCCTAAATCAACACAACTAGGTTGTGCGTATATTGTTATGGAGAGGATTGACGGAAAGCTACTAGCAGATGTACTACACGCTGTTCGATCTGATGAACGATTTTTACATCTCATTCATAAATTTATCATCAATTTAGTTGCGATTCACTCCATAAAATGGTCAAACGCTTTCTCTTCTCTTGCTTCCCTTAGTATAAGAGAAGATCCTCATATTTTCTGCATAACTGAACTCGCTAGACAAAAAAGAATAGTGGAGGAAAACAAGATTGAAGAATTTTTTCCATTAATCAAGTGGATGGAAAGAAATCAAGTTCCCTCCAAGGAACATTGCTTGTTACACGGCGATTATCATGCAGCAAACGTTCTTGTGACGAAAAATCATGATCTCTTTACCATTGACTGGGGAAGTATCAAAATGGGCGACTTTCGGTATGATTTGGGCTATTCTATTATGGCCCTCAACTCTGCGGGATACGATACCACTGATCTACTTATAAACCATTACGAGGCAATTACAGGAACAAAAGTAGACAATATCGAATATTTTATGGTTTTATCTGTTCTTGGGAATTTATTGAAAATATATTCAGCCGTATTTAACCACAAAATAACTGGAGAAACAGAAGATTCAGCAAGATTCTTTATTCATGATATAAAGGACTATTCTTGTTATTTAGTCAATTTCGTTCGGAAAATAACGGGTATAACATTAACAAGACTTACAGAAGCTCTTAATTGTCGAATCTCTGGAAATTAGAATTCTGAAACATACATCGTTTTGACTTCTAAGGAATTAATCGCAAAATGATGGAGACATATATCTTAATATAACCAATGAACATTATATTTGAGAGACTGAACAGTTTTAGGGAACTGTAATCCACGTAACCTGCTTGAAAAAACCAAGTATGCAGGTCAATGGAGGATGAAATAAAACGTTTAGTATTGAGTGAGTTACCAATTGTAACTAGGAATATAGTCGTTTTTCTCATTCAGACCTCTTATTTCAATTTTTTGGGACTAATCTCAAAGTATTTTTCGCATTCCTTTCAACATCGTCACGAGAAAAGAGCATTGGATGATATTTTCCTTCGAGAAACGGATCAATTAGGTCTGAATAAATTAACTATTATCAGAATTGAATTATGCGAATATCTATGTAATTTTAGTTCTCATTTGAAAACTTCAAGAATCTCCTCTCCATGGAGAAGAAACAACGAAATGTGACCTGTATCAGGATAAAACTTGGCTTCGCAATTCGGGATAGCTTGAGCTATAGAACGACCCGTAGTTACAGGGACATTGAGATCCAGTTCTCCTTGCCAGTAATATAGTTTGTCATGAGTGATTTCCTCGAGTTTGAAACCCCATTTCCCTATGATACACTTTCCATCATGTACTGCTCCTTTGGTTCCGTTTATAAAAGTGGCAGCAAGATCAGCTATGAACATGTTCTTAATTTCTTGTCTAGCAAACGCCTTCTGATCTGGTTCAGGCAACGGTTTTGCCATTTTTCCCAGCATCCCTTCCACTTTTTCTGGTTTCTGAGAATTTCGAGACATCGATATCCACAACATTGGACGCATAAGCCATGGAAATCTTCGACCTATAAAGACCATAAGTTTACCTGCCTTTTGCAT
>JAEOTY010000066.1 GCA_016839625.1 Candidatus Hodarchaeota archaeon | reverse complement strand
TTGCGGTAGTAGCCATCATTCTTTTTCTAATCATTAACCAATTTGGTTCTTCGGTTATGGGAAAAGCAGAAACTTGGATTTCAGGAGCAAAAGTATTAATCCTTGCTTTTTTCATCTTAACAGGAATCATTATTATGACAGCGAATCCTTCTCAATCTTCAACAAATTTCATTGAATTTTTTCCTAAAGGATTTTTTTCAATTTTTACAGCGATGGGGTTCACTTTTATCGCATTTGAAGGTTATGAGGTTGTTTGTCAGACTGGGGAGGAGATATATGATCCAAGAACCAGTATTCCCAAGTCGGTTATTCTCTCTGTTCTAATCGTAATTCCAATCTATATCTTAGTTGGAATAGTTTCTCTAGGAGCGTTTACTGTAGAAGGTCAGGCTACATGGGAATTTTTGAGCGAAAATAAGGAACTTGGACTTCTTTTTGCAGCCCAACAAATGCTCCCTGGCTTAGGATTAATAGTCATTCTTTTTGGGGGAATATTATCGACTTTATCGGCCCTCAATGCTGCAATTTATTCATCAACAAGGGTAGCATTTGCCTTAGCAAGAGATGGATCTTTGCCTCCACAATTGGCATCAGTTTCAGAAAAAACTCATACCCCAATCAATTCCATATACGTGACAGGATTAGTCGTTATTCTAATGGCTATTTTAATCCCCATTGAAGCTGTAGCAACATCAGCAGATTTGATGTTTATGATACTATTCGGACAAGTTATGATAGCAGCTATTTTAATCAGAAAAAAAGTCAGGATTTCCGAAGAGAAACTAGATTATGGATATAAAACTCCACTTTTCCCACTAATCCCTGTGTTAGGAGGAATAGCGTTAATAATAATCTTTTTATTCACAATATTTCTACATCCTGAAGCATTTTTCGCCACATCAATTTGGTTACTTATAGGAGTAATATTTTATTCAGGATATGCTCGTAAAAGAATCCCACCTGATATGCTCTCGAAATTGGAAAAACATGCTCGTCCTAGAGCTGACTTTGTACCAGAAGCATTCTTTACTACTGTTTTAAATAATATCCTTGTGCCTATAAGAGGAAAACCTTTTGAGTGGGACACAATTAGAATTGCTATTCACATTGCTCATGAATTTGGACATCGAGTAACTCTTTATCATTTCGGATTTGAAGTAGAAGAAACATTTAGCAATTTTACGGACGAATTAGAGCGGTTTAACATATCGTATGACTTGAAAATTGTAGAACCTCCTCGGAAGAATATTTCTGCATGTGATATCATACAACACATGATTGATGTAGCAAGTACAGGAGAATATCAGTTAGCAATCCTACCTTCTCGACGTGAACGAAAATTCTGGCAGACCAGTATTTCCCACAATGCTCTCAGAAAAATGCCTATCCCAGGGATTCAAGTTTTTCCAAGAAAAAGTGAGAAAATCGAAAAGAAAATTACTTTCGAACATGTGGGTGCCTTAACTCCAGGTACCAAACGTGATCCTTTCTTGTTACAGCTTGGGATAGCTGTTGTTTCATCAACGAGATTAGCTAATTTAGTAGCGTACCACTGGACTCATGTACCCAAGTTAATCACTCCCAAGGTAATGTCCGAGGCTCCTGGGGTACAGGAAGACATTGCAGAATTTTTGCACAGCATTGGAGAAGCACTTAGAATGGGAATTCCAATTGAACAAAGGCATATTTTAGGGCATGATTTTGTAAGATCCATTGCAGAGGTGGTTAAAAAGGATCATTTAGAACTTCTAATCCTTGGGTACGGAAAACCCCGTTTAGGACGAAGACCTTCTGAAAAACTAGTCCAAGAAATAGATTGTACAGCAGTTGTTTTTCATGGCAGGCCTTTTTTCCAAAGAAGAGAAGGAACCCTTTTTTCAAGCTTGTTAAAAATATAATAGTTTATTCAGAAATTTCCAATAATTCATTTACCTGAGAGAAAGCAAAAAGAAACATTATTGAGGATAAAGGATTTTCTTCGATAGATAACAATCATTCGGAGTTAGATGAAAAATGTCTGAATATTCACGTGTAGCAATTTATTTGCAGGATAAACATGATATTCCCAAGTCAATAGAGTTCGCTAAATATGCTGAAAAGAAGGGATTTGAGGCTGTTTGGCAAGCTGAATCACGATTAGCAAGAGTAGCGACTATTCCCCTTTCTGCTATGGCTGCGGTTACAAAAGAGATTAAACTTGGCACAGGAGTCGTAAACAATTTAACTCGTAATGTGGCCCTTATGGCAGCTACATTTAGCACAATGGATCAAATGACTCCTGGTAGATTCATCTGCGGCATTGGTGCTTGGTGGGAGCCTCTAGCAAGTAAAGTAGGTACACCTCAAAAAAAACCACTGAAGTACATGCGTGAATACGTCACCGTTATGAAAAAACTTCTCAATATGGAAACAGTAACTTTTGATGGTGAATTTGTACATGTAGATGGCATCAAATTAGATATTGTACACGGGGACCCTG
>JAEOTY010000455.1 GCA_016839625.1 Candidatus Hodarchaeota archaeon | reverse complement strand
TTTTATTCAATTTGAAAATATAATGATATTTTTTAAGTATCTCTAATCAACATTTCGTCTAATACTTATATGAAAGGGCAAAGAATAGAGTATTTAGAAGAAAGATCAAAGAATTAACTTATTTTAAAAGAGTTTTGTCCAAAAAAAGTTAAGAAAGATTATTATGAGGTTAACCGAAGAGATCACGAAAACCTCGGCGAACAGAATCGAGAAATGAAAGACCCGAAACCATCAATCGCTGAACCTCTAGAAGATAACGACGACGTGCTAAAGTTTCTTGAAATACAAAATATGAAGCAATGAAATCAGCTCCAGCAGCCAAACCAATCAATAGCCGTACAAGAGTCAGATCTGCATTTGTTTCAAGTAGAAACAACATAAGAGATACCCCGAGTAGAATTACCCCAGCTCCAACTGATAATACAGTGACGAGTAACCATATATGGTATTGTTGTTCTAATTGAGCTACTTCTCCTCGCCCCGAATCGAGAATTTTTCGAATACTGGGTGGAATTGCTGACATATTGTTAAGTCCCTTAACTAAACTTGTTTCCACAATGAATACAAAAGACAACCTGTTTTGGGACGGTTCGAGAACAAGCAGGGCATGTTTTTTCAGTCTTGATTACTGGTTCAGCAGCA
This sequence comes from Candidatus Hodarchaeota archaeon, assembly GCA_016839625.1. Taxonomy (GTDB): domain Archaea; phylum Asgardarchaeota; class Heimdallarchaeia; order Hodarchaeales; family Hodarchaeaceae; genus Hodarchaeum. The sequence goes on along the minus strand of JAEOTY010000455.1, from coordinate 2,358 downwards.
ATAGCTACTGGAGTTTGCACGGAACTCGGATACAGCAAAAGATGATCACCTTCAGGGGACACCTGGTATTTTACCAATCGTTCAAACCCTACTTTCTGTCTTAGTTCTTCAGGAATAGTAATACGGCCCTTACCGCTGATTTCATATAATTCGTCTTCTTCAGCATCTTTTAATCGCTGTGTTAAAACGGTTCCGTCCATAATTCGTAATTTACGGTCAGCTTGTGTAGCAATCTGTTCATTATGAGTAACCACAAGCATTGATAACCCTTGATCTTGATTTAAATCCTTGAGAAAATCCATTACCTCTTGTGCAGTGGTGGTGTCTAGTTCACCAGTGATTTCGTCTCCTAATAGAATTTCTGGATCATTGGATAAAGCACACGCAACTGCAGCACGCTGTAACTCTCCACCTGATAATTGCGCTGGTCGATGTTTTCTTCGCTCCTTTAAGCCTACTGCAGCCAACAATTCTAAGGTACGATTTTTGGGATTCTTCTTTCCTGCAATTTTCATAGGGAGCATGACATTTTCTTGAAGTGTTAACATAGGCACTAGATTTGAAATTTGAAAAACAAATCCTAAGTGTTCCCTGCGAAATTGTACTAATTTCTCAGTTGGAAGTGAAGTAATTGTAGTACCGCGGACGAAAATCGTTCCTGCGGTCGGTCTAATCAATCCACCAAGTACAGAAATTAAGGTAGTCTTTCCTGAACCAGAGGGGCCGACAACTGATACGAATTCTCCAGCATGAAGTTCAACATTAACCCCACGTAATGCTACTACATCCGTTCGTTGTTGTTGCCCTTCATATATCTTAAAAACGTCATGTGCTGCAAGTACAATCGTCAATAATGTTCACCTTATATTGTTCGCAGAACCTCACTCACACTGGTCCTTCTGATTTCCCAGAGGCTTAGAATAACTGCGATAAAAACACCTAGGACAATAAATATCAACAAAATTCCAAAACCTGCAAGGGAGAAGGTTACAGAGCTTGCTATTGACCCTGGTTCCGTACGGAAACCATTGAAAAGAATAGCAACCACTACTCCGACAGCTGTACCAGCTAAAATTGATAGGGTGCTAGCAGTGATAGCTTCCCCAATGACAAACGTTCCAACTTGGGTATAGGTTGCTCCCAAAGCAATTAATGTTCCAACTTCACTTTTTCGTTTTTGAATCGCGGTTAATAAAAAGATCCCTGACCCTAAACATGCTATGATAATAACAATTATAAATTCTACACTTAAGACTCCGTTAAAATTGGCTATCCCAGGTTCTTCTAACTCTGACAGAATCTCTTCAGCTGTGACAATATCAAAACTCAACCCATAAACATTTATTAGCTGATTTTTTAATTCTGCTGGATCAATTTGAGTACGAATTAGAAAATAGGATGCATTTTGAGACCCAAAGAATACCTCAAAAGTATTATGGCTAGTAATTATGAAATAATTGCCAGAGCTGGAAGTACCATCAGAAATTGATACACCCATTCCATATATGATCTGACTACCAAGGGAGGGGAAGTTATAGGCGACACCACTCACTATAAGACCAGATTCACCTAAGGATCCAGCTTTTTGAAAATCATAATCTAGGGCAAAATCATTGCTGACTATGCAATTATTCTCTTTTGATAGATCAGAAAACACCTGGTCAATTGTTGAATCCACAAAAGAGTGCTTTTGAAGGAATGCTACCTCATGAAAACTTGTATCAACCCCTAAAACAGGGATTTGAACTCCACCAAATTCCATGCTGCCTCTATGAACAGCAGAAACAAGTGCATTAGAATCAATAGCCTGAACATTATTATTTAAATCAGTTGTTGATAAGGGAAGTATTGGCTTGGCACGAACATCGGCTCCAGCTGAAAATCTAGCCTGAGAGATACTTGTCAAATGGTCTGTATGTGCAGTGGTACTGACCATAATTCCAAATGAGAAGGTTAAAGCTAAAATGATGATAGCTTTACTAAGACTTTCAGGACGTCGTGAAACAGATTTTGCGACGACTTCACCGAGCGAAAATATGAGTGTGAATCCCCGAATTAATATGGTTTCTACTTTTAAAACTAGATTTGAACCAATTCGTGCTATTAATAGAATTGAGCCCAACCAAAACAATGAAGGAGTAACCGCAGCCCAAATCGCAAATAACGCTCCCCCACTTTCAATGTCCATGTCTAAACCTATCTGTAGTGCGAGGAATAACAAACCCATCACTGTAAACACAACATCCAAGTAGATTCGTTTCCAAAGTGATGCTTTTTGGGAACCTTCTTCTTTCATCCCCTCCATGATGTCTTGGTTCTTAATTAAGCGCCGTGCTGGCAGATAGGCTGAAATTATAG
>JAEOTY010000454.1 GCA_016839625.1 Candidatus Hodarchaeota archaeon | reverse complement strand
TGCCATCAGCATCTTTATCTTCTTGGGCATCATTAGGATTAGTGGCGTTGAGACCCATCTGATACTCCCAGAAATTAGCCATTAAATCGGTATCCTTGTCTCTACTGGCATCATCTAGGGTTGCATTTAGACCCATCTGATATTCCCAGCCATCAGGCATCTGGTCGTCATCAGTGTCAATATCAGTGGCATTCAATCCTAACTGATACTCCTGAAGGTTCGTAAGACCATCAGTATCTTGGTCGTGTTGAGCATCAGAGGGATTCGTAGCATTTAATCCAGTCTGATATTCCCAGAGGTTGGGCATGCCATCAGCATCTTTATCTTCTTGAGCATCAGAGGGATCAGTAGCGTTGAGACCCATGTGGTACTCCCAGTAGTCAGGCATAGAATCATTATCAAAATCCCAAAATCTTGCAACTCTTATAGCATACTTCAGTTCACAAGACTCACTAAGATAGCTTATGACTGGGTTTCCAAGGGAATCGAAAGCAAATGAAGATTCAGTTTGATCATTATCTTTTGTATCACTAACTTCGCTATCCACTATTTCAATATTCCAAGAGGTACCATTAAAGTAAACAAAATTAATGGATTTATTTGTATTATCATAATAACTAATACCAGGATTATCATAGATATCAAAGTCAAGAGATGGTTCGCCACTGTCAGCTGCCAATGTAGTAATTTTCCAAATGGCTCCATCAAAATACGCATACTTGAGACTACTAGAACCTAGGGAAACACCTTGCCAACTGTAAGCTATTGCTGGATTCCCCAAGGGGTCGAAGTGTAGAGAAGCAGGAGCACCAGTACCATATCCAATATCTACTCGATCAATACGCCAACCTCTACGATCCCGACAGGTATAACCTAAACCCCATTCTGAATCCGGTAGGTTAGAGTGCATGTATTTAAAAGCCACAGCTGGGTTCCCAAACCTATCAAAAGCTAGAGAGACCGTTCTATCCAATCGTCCGTATAGTCCATCATCGTAAACTGTTTGTATATCCCAACTAGTTCCATTAAAATAAGCATATTTTAGATCCCAGAATAAACCGCCATTATAGTATGCAATACCTGGATTCCCTAGGGGGTCGAAAACCAAAGAAATTCTTCCACAGTAAAAATATGGGTGATCATAGGTGTTATCTACTACCTCGATCGCCCAATCTATCCCATCCGAATAAGCGTATTTAAGGCAATTATTATCATAATCATAATAAGCAATAGCTGGATTTCCTAGTGAATCGAAACCCAAAGAAGTAGCTCTTGCATCACCTGTGCTTTCAATAGTTTCTTTTTCCCATTCTGCACCACCCCAGTGAGCATATTTGAGATCCTGCCTTACTCTATCATAGTAGGCTATAGCTGGATTTCCTGAGCCATCAAAGGCAAGAGAAGGGTTACGAGTATTATTTTTGTCAATTATTGATATGTTCCAATCTGTTTTCCCCAGTTCATCATCAATATGCAAATAAGTAGCTCCAACGCCTCCTTGTGATTCAATGCCGTAATAAGGGTTCATTACTTCAGTATTATCTGTTGGAGTTTTTATTAAATTTGGACCAAATAAGTTTTGTATGAATACATCGATTGTTGGGATCCCTGATAGCCCTGAGAAAGTACCTTTTTCAAATAGCCCTAATTCCAAAGCCATGTCTTTATTTATCTCTAAGTTATCAGTATGAGGTTGGTTCGTCTGTAGAGGCAGGGGATTTAGAGTAAGGATAATTATTGAACCTAAACTAAAGAGTAATATTTTTGACTTTTGAAACATTTTATTTCATCTTTCTGCTTCCTCTTTCTAATAACGTTCTTACTTTTTGAAGGAACTGCATTACTGTATTGTATGGTTACTATAAATCATCATGGTATCTCCCGCAGGGATGTGTACACTTCTAGTATGTCCTATCATGCTGGAAAGCATAGGAGCTTGATCTTTTTTCCGTTCAAGTCATTAATAACATTTTTTTGATGATAACTCTTTTCTTTGTTTAATTGCACACTGATTTATATTAATCATGTCAGAATTTTATGCAATAAAAAGCGTGACCTAAAACAAAACCATAGAAGCATCAAGTCTTTAACCCTTTTAGTTATCAACTCGCATAATGCCGCCTTTTCCGTTTGAATATTCATAATATACCATTCAGGTTTTTCTCGATCCTTTTTTTCTGGTATCTAGTATTCTCACAACACTCATCGATAAGGTCATACCAATAGCAATTTTCACATTTGCGGTTAAAATATGAAAACCCTACATCTACTTTATCACATATTCGATTTCGTTATTACCTGCTATCTCAGAAAGATCTTTGAGTTTCCTTGCCTTAAAACAGCAAAAAAAAATTTATATTCCATACTGAATAAGACTTTTATTAGACTTTAATAAATCCAAATTCTCTCATAACGATATTAAACTAACTTATAATTGCTTTGAAATCGAAAAAATCATTAAAGAATGTGTTAAAAGAAAAAAGAAAACTACTTATAAAATATTAGACATTAAACAAAGGCTAAAATGTACTCAAAAACATATTTATGACAAAGCTTACATGATATTTGGCGAAGAAAAACCTCCTAATCATGAAAAACTATTTCTTATCTATCATTTACAAAAGAAAACGAATATACGAATTACTAAATATGAGGAGATAAGAATTTGAACCGAAAGTTAAGTCGTACAGTACTTTTAATTACCATGATTACTATTTCTACTTATATCGGAGGAATATTTGCTATTAACATGGCCACTCCTTCTATTCAAATAAATTATGTTATTATTTCGAATAATAATGATCAGATGAATAAAACTTTTCCTCAAAATTATTCAAGACGTGGAATTGAGGAAATTGATGATGTCGGGTGTTGTGGTCGTGTTGATGTTACCCCTCCTCTTATAATATGTTCATTTACTAATAATTCCCTTGTTCCTATCGGTGCAACTATCAATCTTAAAATTATTGATGATAATCCATGTTTGGATAACATACCAGTGGAAGCTCTTTATCACTGGGATAAAGACAAAAGTAATACAACAGTTGACGATCTAGACCGCGACGACATTTTCGAGGTTGCAATACCAAATTATAATGGGACACATGTACTGTATGTTTATGCAGTAGATGCTGTGGGAAATTGGTCTTCAGCAATATTCAGTTTTACAATTATCCCCTCTGATTATATTCCAACAATTGATTTTATTACCCCAAGTACTAGGAATGAAATTCTCACAGGAATGTATGTATTCCGTGTCAACGTGACTTATGATTTTGGACCGATTAACGTAAAAATGCAAATTGATAGTAGTGCTAGACTTACCATGGATTATAATGAAACATCTAGCTATTATTACCGATCATATAATGTTTCGGAGTTAACTAATGGCTATCATTGGCTCAAAGTCACCGCTGTAGATATTAATTATAAATTGCATACAGTTATAGCAAAAATTAATTTTACAATTATTGGAGGCCAAGAAACAGCAATCGTGAGTGACCCCCCTGAATGGGATCCCAGTCGATCAGATCTTCCAACAAATCTCAGTTATGATATTGAAGCAGGGGATTTCTTAAAATACTATGTAGAATCGGAAAATATTTCCTTCAAGGTTGCTGTAAAAGATGATAAGGGAATGGCTGCAGTAGATTTTACAGTTTATACCATAGATAACTTAGATAATTATACTGGTGAGATAGATATTGGTAATAAGGAATTTACTCAATCTCTGAGTAAAAGTGGATCCGATGGAACCTGGGATATCTATCAATATACATGGGATAGCACGACATCTTTAGATAATTACTACTTGTGTGAATTTGAAGTGCAAGATACTGATGAGGTAGCAAATCGCATGTATATCCGTGTTGTTCTCGAGGTAGACAATGTAGAAGAAACAACAGCATCACTCATTTCTACTCAAAGTTCTACAGAATTTTTACTAGTACCTAGTATTTTGGCGTTAACTGGTTCGATAGTTCCATTGGTACCCGTCATTTTGACGGTGACTGCTTCTAGGATAAGAAAACCTGAAACAAACTGATTTATTTTTTAAAATATGGCTATTTAATTCTTTCAATTTGAATAAAAATCATATAAATTAAAAAAGTAGAATCAAATTTATTTAAAATGACCCAATCTATCATGAAAGCCTCATTTTAGAAACTTTCACTAAAGAAAAAACTGTAGAACTATTTCTTTTAATACGCTTTATAGAACTTGAACTCTTTGTTCATATCTATATATAGAGTGATTTTGTCCTTAATCATTTAAAACAACCACAATTTGTTCATTAGAATCCAGTTTGTATGAAATCGTCTGTTAATCATCCTGTGAACCAGAACATAAAACATTCTAATGATTCATGAAAGGTCAGTATAATTAGTCCAATCTAGCAGGAAACTTTTCTCCTATGAATTGCTTTGGTATTCCTTACATAATCTCTGGTGTTAATAATTTTGCTATTAATGGAAAAAAAAGTGAAGAAAGTACAATGTTATTCATGTGAATAGGTATCATTTTGAAAAATTTCAATCTTATTTGTGATATTCTAGTTATCAGGTTATCTTATTCTCACCAAATTGGAAAAAACATAGGAAACTTACTTATTTTAAAACCTATATAAATAAGGCTGAGTAAGTACAACAGCTGGAGATTTGTACTGTTCTACTAGTTATCAATCATACCGATATGAAGTGCTGCCTAAAGCAAACCTAGGGCAGATGGATCTGTAAATGTAGAACAATTATCTCGAGCATATTCTGCCCATGAGAGTACAAGTCTAACCAACTTTAGATAACTCTGAAGAAGATTTAATACTGTAAAATAAAATAAGAATACTTTTCAGAACTCCTTATAAACAATAAGAAATATATGCTTAAATTTCTAAATACAAGGAGATAGGAATTTGAACCGAAAATTAAGTCGTGCCGTCCTTTTAATTGCTATGATTGTTATTTCCACTTTTATCGGAGGAATATTTGTTATTAACTTAACCAATCCTTCTATTCGTGTAAATTATGCTATTAGTTCAAATAGTGACAATGATGAGCTGAATAAAGTCATACTTCAAAATTATTCAAGACGCGGAATAGAAGAAATTGATGATATTGCGTGTTGTATGCATACTGATGTTACAGCTCCTTCTGTAAATTGTGTCCCTTATAATAATTCTATTGTTCTTGCAGGAACGACTATCGATTTAACAGTTTGGGATGATAATCCGTTTTATTCTAACATAGCAGAGCGAATCTTTTATCACTGGAATAAAGACCAAAGTAATACAACCATTGAAAATACAGAAGGAAAATACGCCTTTAAGATAGCTGTACCAGATAATAATGGAACAAATATACTATATTTTTATGCAGAAGATTCATTTTTTAATTTTGCTTCATTCAGATACATTTTTGAAGTTTTTGCTGCTGGAGATCCTCCAACAATTGATTTTATTGACCCTAGTGCTAGTGATGAAACTCTTACAGGAATGTATGTATTCCGTGTCAACGTGACTGATGATTTTGGACCGATCGACGCGAAAATTCAAATTGATAGTGGCGCTAAACTTGCTATGGATTATAATGAAACATCTGGTTATTATTACCGATCATATAATGTTTCAGAATTAACCAATGGCTTCCATTGGCTCAATGTGATAGCTGTAGATAGTATGAACACAGTTACAGACAAAATTAGACTTAATATTGTTGGAGGACAAGAAACAGTAGTCGTGAGTGATCCCCCTGAATGGGATCCTAGTAAATCAGATCTCCCAGAAAACCTTAGCGCTTCTATCAAAGCAGGGAATTTCTTAGATTATAATGCAGAGTCAGGCGAAATTTCCTTTAAAGTCGCTATAAAAGATGATAAGGGAGTAGCTGCAGTAGATTTTACAGTTTATACCATAGATAACTTTGATAATAGCACTGGTGAGTTTGATAAAAGTGATACAGAATTAGCTCCTCAATCTCTAAGTAAAAGTGGATCCGATGGAACCTGGGATATCTATCAATATACATGGGATAGCACGACATCTTCAGATAATTACTACTTGTGTGAATTTGAAGTGCAAGATACTGATGAGGTAGCAAATCGCATGTTTATCCGTATTCTCCTTGAGATAGACAATGTAGAAGACATTGAAACGGGATTTCCTACTGATGGTGAGAGTTCTACAGGCCTTCTACTGATACCTGGCGTTTTGGCGCTTATTGGTTCAGCAAGAATTATCATTTGGAGAAGAAGAAACCATAAAACTTAGGATAAAAAGCCTAAAACAGGTTTTTTCATAATTTTTTATCTCAAACTTTTCTTTCTGTTTCTTTTTCTCTTCTTTCCTTCGGTAATAATTTAATGAATTTTCTTTTTTGATTTCTTTTCTATAGAGAGTAGTTATGCTGGAGAATCGCTGAACTGAAAGGGTATTTGAGTACCAACAACACAAAACATTTATATTTCCCTTTAAGCCATATTAAAATTTTATTTTATTATTCGTCCTAATCGAATTCATTTAATCACATTTAATTTTATAGAATTATAATTAGGTTACTTCCTGCTTACTTGATTGTTAAAATATTAGAAAACGTTATTATTATTAAAGAAGAGTACTTCTTGGCCAGTTACTAGATTGTAACTGAAAATTAACTTTCAATACATACGGCGGTATATTAATGAACGAACAAGAAGAAACATTAGTACGCCAGAGTAGGTGGAGCGGCCGTAGAGTAATATTACTCTACTGGTTTGCTATCGTTTTTCTTGGAACAGCTGCTGCTGCTGGCCTTGGTGCATCAGTTTTAAATCCTAAATATACTGTTGAAAGCGCCGATTTAGAAGAAAAACATAAGACCTATATTACATCAGGCGTTCTTCCAAACTACACCGCTGGTGAGATCTGGCAACCTGAGAATTGTTCAGCGCCAGAATGTCATGCGGATAATTGGGCGGCTTGGAATAAAACTCTACACCATAAAATAATGATCCAAGTCAATGACACACACTATCAAACTGTCTATGGTACATACTACACAGCCTGGAGTCTATTAGTCCAATATAAAGGCTGTTGCCATACAACAAGGTGGACTCCTCCCGAGTCATGGAATTGGAATTGGACACAAGCGGAAATAGGATTCAATGGAACTCTTAGTACAGAATTGGGGTTACTGGCAGAAGACTTATACGACAAGACTGGGGAAATGCCCACTATTTGGGCTCCAGGAGTAACCTGTGCAGCTTGTCATATGGTTCCAGGACGTATACCCCCGCCCAAAGAAAGCTGTCTTGAGAATTGTCACGGACCCAAATTCAGTCGGTACACTGAAATGATGAGTATGAGTCACGTAGAATCATATGATGATCTACTTACTAGTTGGAACCAAGACTCAAGCTGTCTTCACTGCATGTCAGGTCAAACCTTTTGGTATGACACCTCTGGTATGATTATCACCGACGGTAATTTCACAAACATCTACTGTGGTACATGTCACGATCCTCATGATGTCGAGCATATTAATAATGACACTTCTGATGACTATTGGCTTCCTTACATGCAACTAAGGTACAATTTGACTAACGAAAAGCTTTGTGGAGAATGCCACCCAGAGTCTTACGAAATGCTAACCGACACAACTACCCCCACTCGGATCACAAATACTACTGATTGTACTGACTGTCATGGGTATTATTGGGCGCCTGGACAATGGAGTTCATATTGGTTGAAAAAAGGCATATGGAAGTGGAACCCTGGTTCAGTAGAACAAAATCACAGTTGGGCCATAATATCTGACGCCTGTAGGCAATGCCACATTGACCCAAATGTCAACGCTACTCGCTGGGATTACAAGAACAAAGTCCAAGAGAATATCACTGCGTTAATAGATGCGCATAACACGTATGCTCCTATTGTCGCATCCAAAGTAAATGAAGCCAAAGGAACCACAGGTGTCGGTAGTTCCATAATTGACAATGCAAACGACTTAATTGACGAAGCTGAAGCCTTGGTTACGTATGTCGAGTATGACAGTAGCACTGGATTTCACAATCCCGATCTTGCCGAAGAAAAACTCAGATTGGCTATAGATAAACTGGGAGAAGCCTATGATATGGCCGTTGAGGCCATTGAAGATGCCACTGGAACAACGATACCTCCAACAACTACCACAACTACCACAACCACAACCACAACAACAACAACCGAAGCTGCTACCACAGCTGTTGGTATATTAGCAGTTTTTGGTGTATTTGGCGTTGCAGTCTTTTTCCGCAAGAGAAAACGATAAGCGCTTAAGTAGCTAATTTCTTAGTTTACTTAAGTATTAGTCTCCAAAATCAAAAACAGCGTCTATTCGCTGTTTCTTTCCCCCTTTTTTTTTGGTTAATCGGGAGTAGAGTCGAGTATTGCTGTTCATTTCATTATTTTTAAATAACAAATAACAACAATCATTGTTGTTTAATTCAAATGTCATCCATTGATTACTTTCATTAGATAAAGAATAACATTTTTTAAATGCAAAATCTATAGGTTAAATTACCTTGCAAAGTTTAGATTTAATTAAATAGCTTAAGAGATGCAATTATTTATGATGCAACAATGGTATATCCGCTCAAAAATGAAGAAATGGTTAGTATTTTCATTCCTGTTTGTATTAGTGATAGGAACCGTTCTACAAAGCTTCACGATTTCTTCCAATCTTAACTTCAATTCAAACGCGAATGATACAACCAGTCAGAAATTATCTGGCAATCTCATGGCTAATGAAAAGCCTTCTACCCCTCTTAAATTAGATGCGCTACTAGAAGACAACCCTGAAGCGTTTTTTCCAAACTTTTTGTTCTATTCTATTGAAGTTGCGAATGTTCTAATAGATTCTTTATACGATAATGTTTCTGGTGGTTTCTACACTTCAACGGATGAACATTGGCTAGAATCTTCTATAAATTTCGACAAATTGACGTATGATAACGCTCAAGCGGTTTTAGCATTACTGAAGCTTGCAGACGCCGTAATAAACCAATCAGAAAGGGATCTTGCTCTCGATATAGCTGAAAAAACAGGAAATTGTTTAATCACTGAATTATATGATGAACTGTTTAGCGGATTTTATATTAGTAAATCAAATAACTATAAAAAACCTGGGATTCAAGCAAAAGCAATTCAAGCGCTTTTAGCTCTTTATAAAACAACAGATAATGTTACTTATAGGGATATAGCAATTAACACTTCTAAATTCCTAGATAATCACGCGTGGGATAACGATAATGGGTATTATGTTTATTTATTGTCTCATGGTGGTTTAATTCCATCCCAGAATCCAAATGCGCATGACCCTTATGACCCTCGGTCAAAACGGGTAGATCACAATGTTTTGTTAGGCAATGCTTTACTTGATCTGTATAATCTAGAATCAAATGAAACATATCTAATTTATGCTAAACGAATTTATGACTTCTTTAACACCACGTGTCGAAATACTTCTACTGGACTATTTTATACTGGATTAAATAGCAACAATGAAATTGTTGACCTTGATTCGGCCGATATTTTCATTAACTCACTTGTTCTTGAATTATTAACTAATATTTTCCATGCGACCAATGATTCGAAATATTTTGATGAATTTTTTAATCTATTATATTCGGTATTATACCATTTTTGGGACGAAGACTATGGGGGATTTTATGCAACTTACTCATATCTTGATCCTAGTGAAAGAGACAAGAGAAAATATACAGAAAGGCAATTTTATGGGATTAAAGCTCTTGATGAAGCGTATAAACTTACAAATAATAGTTTATTTTATAATCTTATTCTTGATATATTTGAAGTTCTCAATAATTATCTCTATGACCATGTTCATTTGGGATATTTACAATTGGTAGACAATGATGGTACCCAGGGCGATATTTCCTGGAATGACAAATTTACTGTAACACAATCATTAGCTATCTATTCGCTAGCGAATCTTTGGTTGTATAGCAAACCAGGTGTGCTTAATGCCGTTTGGTCACCTTCAACACCGCTCGCTAATGAAGATTCAGTGACTATTTCAGCTGCTGCGTATGATTCTGACGGTTTATCAAACGTTTTATTTAATTATTCAATGAATAACGGCCCCTATCAAATAGTAGAAATGGTTCCGCATTCACTTGTTGCAAATATGTTTATTACCACCTTAGAATCTCAAAATGATGGTACAACAATCAATTTTAATATAATTGTGAACGATAACTTAGGTAATCAAGCTACTCGTGGGTCTTATTTCTTTTTATGGCAGTATGATGTTTGGGCTCCTGAAATCCAACAAATTGGGTTTAGTCCTGGATTAGAAATTCCAATCCACAATGATTTTTCGATTACTGTAAGTGCTCAAGATGTTCCTTTGCAAGGTGATGTCGAATTTGTACGCATGTATTATAAGGCTGAAGAAGAACTTAGACAATCTATTGCTTTAGAAAAAATAGATCAGCATCTTTGGAAAGTAACCTTTCCTGAGGGGCTCCCTAAAGCTGGTTACTATGCATATTCTTTTGAAGCAATAGACGGTCGGGGGAATTTTGGTTATAGCTTTGTCAGCTATTTTTATATTATAGGTCCCCCAGAAACAAACGAGCAGGCCTTATTTTTTATCATTGGTATATTCCTTGTCATGTTCATTTTCATCCCTGCGGGTCTCTACACTTATGTTGAATATAAGAAAAAGAACGCGCGGAAAAAAATTAAGAGAACAAGGGAAATAGGGTACCTGAAACAGAGCAGAAAAAGCAGAAAGAGAAGAAAAAGAGGAACAAAAAGAGGTTAAGACGCAATAAGGAGAAATAAAAATGATGTACATTGGCTTTGGATCAATTGGAATGGACTTAGGTTCTTTATTACTCCTAATCAGTATAGTTGCTTTTATTCTTGACGCCTTATTTGTGATTTCGGGTAAGTACTTTGAGAAGTGGGAATTTTTTTCCGAACTGAGTCTAATTGTTGGTGGTTCAACACTAATCGTATCATTTCTCTATTTTAGTTACTCTATCTTATCAACAGATTACAGTTTTGCATATGTTAGTAGTTATGTTAATAATAGAATGGATTTGATTTTGAGGATATCCGTTATTTGGTCTGGACAGTCAGGATCGTACTTCTTATGGGTATTTCTAGCAGCAATCATATATCTCATATACAGATACTTATTTCGGAACTATGCCCATGAGACCGTTATCTGGGGTTCATTCGTGTTAATAGCTACTCAGTTAGCTATTTTAACCACATTAACAACAATGAATGATCCGTTCAGACTCAACACTTTCATACCAGATGATGGTATTGGAATTGATCCCGTGCTAATGACTGTATGGAATGTTATCCATCCTCCTATAATTTTTATAGGATATGCCTTATGTTTATTTCCAATGGCAATTGGAATCTTACGAATTTCAGTCCTTGAAGAAGGCAAGTTACCTAGTTTCGCTGGAAAAGAAAAGTTAGATAAATTTAATGAATTTATCATTTCCTTTGCTTGGCTTTTTCTTAGCTCAGGTATCATCATTGGAGCTTACTGGTCTTATATTACCCTTGGTTGGGGTGGTTTTTGGGCATGGGATCCCGTAGAAACAGCCTCATTAGTACCCTGGTTATTCTGTACTTTGTATTACCATGGAACATATTTTCATCGAAAAAGTAAATATCTTGGAAATTATATCATGAGTATGCCTTATTTTGGCGCGTTATTTGCGACATATTTAACAAGAAGTGCTATAATTTCCAGTGTTCACGCATTTCAACCTGAACGAACCCTAGAAAAAATTCTTTCAGCTTTTATTCCAAAAGACACTTTTATCGTGAGTATTATTCTAAGATTTATCCCTGATGAAAGACTACTATTACTATTCGTTTTAATGGCCACAATCTTTGTCACACCTCTCATTCTTGGAATAAAAAATAGAGAACTAAAACGAATTCCAATTACTTTACACAAAAAGGATTTTCAAGCAGCTAAATCTCGTAATACCGCATTAAAAATTACCTATATCACATCACTCTTTGGAACTTTTGTCATGATTCTTGGCTTAATTGCTCCTGTTATTTACGATATCATTGGTTATTTGGTTACATTTAGTCCCCGCGGATTTGGTTCGACTTTTACCATTGATTCACTTTTCTATAATACAATGCTTACAATCTTCGGAGGCATATTGCTCCTAGCACAGTTTTTCTGTACCTTTTATCCACGATTAAGTGTTAAACGAAAATTTGGATTAGTTATTTTTGGAGCAACTGCTGGAGTTGTATTCGCTGTAAGTGGTTTCTTTTACCGCAATGGCTCTCTTACATCAATTTTAGGCCAGGAAAATCCCATTTTGTCTTTCTTCAGGAACCTTTGGACTACTAGCGATAAAGCTAACTTAGTTATCCCTATAATTCTACTAGGAATGATCGGATTGGCCTCTGAATTCATAATTACAACATTAAAAGAGGAGAAACACTTAATTCGTAAGACTTCTCAGATAATGTTACATTTTTCATTTTTAGTTATGATCCTTGGAGCAGTAACAAGTGCTAACATGACAATTAGCAATGAATTGATGGTTCAAGAAGATTTTGAATATGAAATTCCTGGTACTTCATTTACCATAAAGATTCTTGATTTAAAACGAACATATCCAGAATCAGGCCAACATGCAGTTGAGTACGATACTTCTTTCATGATAACTACTGGAATGCGGATTATTGGCATTGGTATAAGCCGTCTTGCCTATGATCAGCTCAATCGGCTAGATCAGAAAGTAACCATTATCAGTGAAATGTTTGCTGATATTTACATTGTTACTTATAATGTGTTTGAAGAAGGGCTGACAGGTTTATTCGTCGCATCAACTATCAATATTAAAGTAGTTCCTTACATTAATATTCTCTGGACTGGTTCTTTACTTCTGCATTTTGCAATAATTCCCCTAGCTTTCAGAAGATTTATCCTATTTAAAGAAGCTTTAAGCAAAGAAAAGAAAAAAGATAAAATTAATTCAAATACTGCCTCATCTAAATCTAAAGAAGAAATCGCTGAAATTAATGATGATCCAAATGGTTAAATCTAAAAATTTAATATTCACAGCGGTCATCATCTTAGCATGTGCTAGCGCATTTTTGTATTTGTTGTCTAACTCGACTGTACCAATTTTTACTGTTAAAGAAATAATGGACCATCCGCATGCTGATTCATTCGTGAATCGTAACATCCAGTTAGTAGGTACTGTTCAACTAGTTAATAATACAGGTTTCTTTATTACTGATCCTGAAGATGTAAACAACGCATCTTTGATTATTTATATCAATACAACTAATGTAGAGAGACCTGCGGGTTTTCAACCTGGAAAAACTATACTTGTTGAGGGAAAACTTATTTCAACAACTAATATGTGGAAGTTCAGGGCTTCTATGATTAGCACTAAATGTCCATCAAAATATGAGTGAATTTTTTCTCGCTTCTTTTTGTCTTAAAACACCAATCTACAAAAATTATTCACTATTCAGTTATTAAATCATCAATAAAGAATAATGTCAAAACTAATATTATGAATGCATGAAGAAATAGAAGTCCTGTGTTTATGATAACTAATCTTGGATCATAATAGAAAGTTAAATTCTCTGTTGCTTGGCCTGCAATTAGAATAGATGGTAAGATCAGAGGAAAAAAAAGGATTGGAATAGCTAAGGTTTTGGATTTCGCATAAATAGTTAGAAACGATACGATACATCCCGCAACAGCAAAATCTATTGTTCCAACCACTAAAACGAAGAAAAAGAGAAGTAAATCTCCTTGAATGTTTATTTTAAGAAATACAATTGCCATAATAAATGTAAAAACCTCAACAACTGCTAAAACAACTCCAAGATATACAAGTTTAGCAAGAAATATTGCTTGAGGTTTACTCGCTAGAGATAAGAGGGAATATATAGAATTTTTCCGTACTTCTCGTGAGAAAACGGAATTCAAACCTAACATTACAGTAAAAATTATAATAAACCATAAGGATGCTGTAGAAATTGTGTACTTCGCATCAAGGGGGATATTTTCTACAAGATTAAACAGTGTCGAAAGAATTAAAACCGAGGAGAAAGAAAAAAGGCTCATTGAGAAAAGTGTCTCTTTTGTTCTAAACTCAAGAATGAGATCCTTTTTCGCTATATTATAAGTATCAACAATAATTGACATCATTAATCCACAGTTATTTGTAGCCTAATTTTGTTTTTCCAAGAAAAAATCGAATTCGGAAGGTAGGAGAGTATTTGTGATTTTCCCATTTTCAAGGTAAAATACTCTGGTACATAACTGAGCGATTGTTCTAAAGTCATGTGAGCAGATAATGACTGTTCGATCTTTTGGTTGCTCTTTAATTAGGTGATTTATGAATTTCTTATTTTCAACATCCAATCCACTAAAAGGCTCATCAAGTAAAAGCAATTTAGGAAGACTAGGCAGAGATACTCTCAAAATCTCCAATTTTTTCGCCATGCCTGTCGACAGTTCATGTGTCGGGCGGTCAATATATAATTTGAGACTATATTGCTTAACTGCCTCCTTCACAATATCTTTTGGTTTATTGGTACGTTTGTTCATTCTGAGATAGTATTCAAGATTTTCTCGGCCAGTTAGATTGTCATAAAAAAAAGGATGACTTAATAACACCCCCATTTCTCTCTTCAAAAGGTGTTGATTCTCTTTGACTTCTATTCCAAAGAGTTTCATATCACCAGAAGTAGGAGGTACTAGAAGGGAAATAATTTTGAGTAAAGTACTTTTTCCTGCACCATTATGACCAACAAGGCCTATAATCTCTCCTTCATTTATCCTGAGGTTAATTTTTTTCAGCGCTATTGTAAACCCGTAAACTTTATTGACATTTGATAGTTCTACAACAGACGAATCACCCTGATCGGTACTAGTGTTCATTTTAAAATATCAACCTCAGCCTAAGAAGAATCTTAGAGAATTAAGTATTTCAGGCGTCTTTGAGGCTTTCCAGTTCTTGCTCTAATTTCTTTAATTTGCTATTCGTATAGTACAAGTAAAGAAAAATTAATATCCATACTGCTATGGAAATAAATAGCATCAAATTTAACTCTGAACCAAGGATTTCTTCGAAAATATCTGCCATAAATCTTACCTCCATTTTTAATGTTCTAAATGGTTCAAACTTCCTCCATTTTCACTTTACGTATTCGTTTCAGGGTAAAATTAATATTATTGATTCGATACGTTTGATAGATTAAAATTAGAGAAATAATTCCTATAAAAACGAAATTTAAAGGAAGGAAGACTCCTGCACCAATGCCATAAGATGTTTCACGAGGAGCAGGATGTAAAGCTCCAACAATGACGTAAGTAAGTGGAACGGATACAAAAGCAATAATTCCAAATATTGCAGAAATGGTGGCTTTTTTCTTAAGATTTTCTTCTTCTAACATGTCTCGAAAAATTAAAAGACCCACATAAATGAGCCACATTATTAATGTTATTGTCTCCCTGGGATTCCAATCCCAGAATTCACCCCATTCTGGCTTTGCCCAAATCATTCCAACAATAATAGTGATTGCTCCTATAACAACTCCAACCTGAGCGCTTGAAACTAAAATAAGATCGTACTTCAAATCTTTTTTCCATAAGAATAAGACTCCACAAATTAGAGCAATTCCGAATGATAGATAAGCAGAAAATGCAAATGGAACCATGTAAAAAATTGGAAGGGGGCTTACACTACCACCAGCTTCTAACCAATTTGTAGTCATAGATGAAAATCCTATATATATTTGAAAATAGTTGACAACTACAAAAAACACACCAAGTACAATTAGGATGAGCGTGAAATTTTTTCGGATTTGTACAGGGATCAAGGTGGAAACTTCAATTATTATTGTTAAATGGCTTTATTCATCGGTTTAATTTACTGATTAAAAGTTTTTTGGGTGAGATTCGAAAAAAAGCCATTTATTTTATCAGGTAACAATGAATCTTGTCCTTTTCGATAATCCAGAGTATGTTGTAAGCAATATGTTACTTCTCATGTATGGGCTAGTTGAAAGAATTATAGAAGTTAGAACACTTAATGAACATTTTCCTCAATCATTTGAGGAGCGAACTGACACTGTACTAATCACCTTCTTGGCCATTAGATTACAATCACAAATGCTAGGTTGTGACAATCTCAAAATTCATCAAGAATTATAATTATCTAGAGGTTGGGGTAGCGATTTTCTCCACACTCATTAACTAACCCATAACCACCGATATGATCGCCAGACCATTCTTAAAACAATAAGTAATCTAAAAAAAAATAACTAATTATTAGCAAATTCGGATGTCGCTCTCTCTTTTCTTAAGATACATTATTTTACAAATGCTCATTCTTAATAAGTAATCGGGTTACTTTAATCTTACTTTATTATTCAAATCTTACCAAATGCTCTTATTAACAAATTTAAGGTGAGCTAAAACTGATTTTTTGATAAATACTTAAATGATTGATTAAAATCTAAAATAAAAAAAGGAATGTAAGAAATTTGGCTAGAATAATAAAAATTCTATATACATTAACAGGTGCAGCAGCTGCAGTTGGAATTGTCAGTGCGATTGGAAGTTCATGTGTATCACTTGATCCGTTTTGGCAAAGAGGTCCATTCGCAATTGCAGCGCAGTTTCAACTAGTCTGGCTTATCACTTATTTTGTGACTTGGTTCTCTGCACTTGCTTGGGGAGTTCTTTTCTGGGCAATAAAGACACGAAAACTATGGTTCTATCCAGTAGCCATTATTGCTAGTATTGCAGGAATTATAGGTAGAGGTATACCTGCAGTACTCATGTCTATTGGTTTTTTTTCCACACCTCGCACAGGTTTGCTTTTCACCCCTTCTTGGGCCATGGCACTCCTTAACTTGGTTATACTAATTCTATTGTTATTACCTGCTTATAAGCAAGGAATTAGCGACCATATGGAAGAAGTAGGTTCTTCTTCGGGTGCAAGTGTTGGATCACAGGTTGCACAATTTGCTTATGTGTTGTTTGGTTTTGGAATTGTAATGATGATCCAACCTTTAATTATGCCTACGCACATTATAGACGGAGTTAATATTGCCTCTTCTTGGGGTTATCTCTTAGCCTCAGGTACACTCCAATTCTTTGGTGGACTGCTTTGTCTCTCGCTTGGCATAATTATGCAACTCGCTGGAAAATTGTTAAATATTGTCTATTCATCCGAACCAACACATTTGAACGTCCAAACGAGATAGTAATAAGCATTAAGACCTTGTTATCGCGAAGCTACTAAAATAGTGGGAATTCCTTCACCCACTATCCTTTTTTTACTACTAGGTATGGTATTCTCTTGCGTGATTTCAAAAATCTTTATAATTCATCCAGAATGCGAATTGAGGCGGATGAAAAGGATTGTCTCCTTTTACCAGCCCAATCATTGCGTTTGAGATCGTTAAGAACTGGAGATTGCTTTTAATGACGAAGTATTAGGGAATTTAAAGGTTTTCAAATGAATGTTACCTTGGTTTTATTTCACTAAGCCAGTTCGTCATTATCAACAGCTCTCCTGCTTCATCGGGATCGATAAATGGAATATTTTTTTGAATAAGCTGGCATTGTTTTGATTTGGTACAACATTCAAGGTCTTCCCATTTTAACACCCATCCTAATAAAGCCCCAAAAATTATCTTAAGATCCCTTCCTTTCTCTGATAAGGAATATTTTACTCTGATTGGCATTGTATCACTGATAACTGTTCGTACAACTATTTGATTATCTTCGAGGTTGCTTAAAGACTCTGATAAAACTCGTGCGGAGATTTTTTCATTATTACGACCTTTAATTCGACTTAAAAGGTCAGAGAAGTATATATCTTCATGTGACATGAGTTCAATCAATATCCAAAGAGTCCATTTTCTTCCAAGCGTTTTAAGGGAATTTAATACTACACAATCTTCTTCTAAGGCTTCGTTCATGATACTCGCATCTTAAATCTGAATATTTACCCCAGATTTCTTTGAACGACTCCCTATTTTCAACCTAATGACACAGATTGATCAATCAATTTTAATTTATAACTTTTTGAGTTGGTCATATAACCGACTTTTAAACTTTGTTTGAGATAACTAGGTAATCTTTTTGTAATGTGCTCTCTAGAATATTATAAAGTGAGATAACCTTTAGGAAACACTATTATTTTTAATTTAGGATAATCCATTAGTTACAAGAATTTCGCTTGTAGGATGATTAGAAAAAAAGTTGATCCATAACGAACTGGAATAATTCGTAGAAATAATAATCGAGGCAAAATACATGACAGTTGTCAAAGAAAAAGAAGAAGGAAAAATTAATTGGTTAAAGTACAAAATTAATTATGGCTTGACCTATGAAGGAATGATAGTTTTCATCATAGTGTGGGAATTCGTTATTGTTCTAATTTTATCAACCCTCTCTCAACCAGTAATGAACCTCATAAATGCAGAAACTTGGTTAAAACTAGATCCAGACCCAATTGAAAAAGCTGGCCGTCTTATTTATACATATCATGCGCTTGCATATCCATTCGTTGCTGTAGTTACATTTTTTGTTATGAAATACATGAATGTACGGGAAAAATTCAAATCCCGCGTGAAATGGCCCCTCTTCATTGGGACTATGTTATCTTCTGCAACTGGGATACTTAACGCGTATGTTTTGCCAGATGCATGGTTATTACATGGTCTGTTCATAGTTGGGTGTGGTCTTTCTTTCTATGCAGGTATCTTACTACTTATCGGTGTTTTTCCAACGAAGAGTTTCCCGGAACGAGATCCAGATGCTGGCAGGAATATTTTTGTCGAGCAACTTGCATTGACACTGCTTGTTATTTGTATCTTAGGAAGTGTTTTGCTTGGAGCATCAGTAGGAGCCTACTTCGGTAATGGGCTCACAGTTTTGCAAGCAGAATATTTCCTTAGGTATGACTATGATATTGGAGCCTATGTTGGTAGCGTTGGTGGTACCTGGGAGAAATACCCAGTCTTATTCGTAGATGCGATTAAGGGGCATTTACATATAATGTTGGGACTCATAGATGTGGCTATCTTACTAATGGTATATCGGTATACTGTTCCTGATCAAAAGGGAAGATGGTATCTTATTTCGATGCTACTTGCTATTCCAGGATTTGTCATCATGTCAATTGGATGTTGGCTTGTTTCAATCTCAGAATGGATTTATTCAAACGTTGAAGTTGATATCCACTATCTAATTTATGCTGGCTCTGCAATTCTCGTAACCGTTGGCTTAATACTGGCGCTAACTGGTTGGAGTAAAACAAGTAAAGATGTCCTTGGTGATTCCTACGAATCCGCTTCCTGGTTTACTCGTATTAAAGCTGTGTTCAGAGACCCCTTGAAATTTACGATGTATTTCCAATTTATATGGGTAAATTTCGTAATGACATTTACAGGTATATTCCTTGCGCTTAGTCTCCACCACGATTCAATTTTGACAGAGAGATTGGGAATCATATCATTTCGAGACGGCCCTTATGTTATTGAAGAGACGGTCGCTCGTGGTCATTGGCACGTCTTAGCCGTGTTATCAGCAATCCTCCTCCTCCTCTTCCTCATTAACATACTAGATATTCAAGGAAAGCTACGTAATATAATAGCTTGGTGTTCATTTGCAGGTAGTATTCTTGCATTCCTCCCTGCAGCTATCTATATGTATTTTCCCCACTTTGATCAGGTATGGGCAAAAGATTGGACAAAATACGCTTCTGTAGAGGAATTCTGGGTTGTCAACTGGCCAGGGCTTCTGTCAAGTCAATCTTGGCTAACTCTCTTGATGGATATTGGAATAGCACTTTTTGCTATTATATTTACGATATTTTGTTTCTACCAGCTCATCCAAATTCTCAAGGGTAGAAAAGATGTCCTAGACTTTCCAGAATGATGCGACTTCCCCCCCGTATTAGTTGTGGAATGTCCTTCTCTACCTCCACGCCTTTTTTACATAGTGATGAAAATCAAATGAAAAAAGAAAAAAATGATCAATATCACAATACATATTCTGTATATCCTTTTTTACCGCTTGATGTATATGGTGATTTAATCAAGGGAAAACAAACAGCTCTATTGCTTTCTACCAGTGTCTTTGCATTTCTCATAAGTGCTCTTCAATATACTTTTAACCCTTCTCTTTTTCTAACGTTGATTGCATCAATGTTTTTCGCTATTTCAGGAAGCACTCTGCTTAATATGTATATTGATAAAGATATTGATGCCATAATGGAAAGAACGAAGAATCGACCTCTTCCTAGTGGGAAGATTCTTCCATCCACAGTACTAAAACATGGCATCTTTTTCACAGGAGCGGGGTTGTTAATTTCATGGCTATTTTTACCTTTATTGACGACAATAGTGATTTTTCTCGGTTTCTTTTTCGACGTGGTCATATATTCTATCTTACTTAAAAGGAGGACAAAATTTTCAATTATTTTTGGAGGTATAGCTGGAGGCTTACCAGCAATTGCTGGTCGAACGGCAGTAATTAATAATATTGATTTAATAGGAATTTTACTTGGGTTATTTGTTATCTGTTGGATTCCATTGCATATTCTTAGCCTATCTCTTCTTCCCGAGAATTTGCAAGGTTATACTGATGCTAAAGTGCCTATGTGGCCAGTAGTAAGCGGAAAGCACCAAACAATGCAGGTAATTACCTTTTCAGCATTGATATCGGCTATAATTTCCATAATTACTGGGATTTTACTTGAAATTCACTCAATATTGATGATCCCCTTGAGCTTTTTTTGTGCTTATATCATGTCTCTTGCAATAAGAAATTTCATAACACCCACGACCTTGCGTACATTTAAAATTTTTAAAGCAGCATCGATATATATGCTTTTAACCTTTTTTCTACTCTATATTGGCTTATTAATGACGGTGAGTTATTTTTAAATCATGAAGAATAAAAAATTTTAGGAAAATGTGGAAAATGACCAATGAATCAAGCAATTTATACTTACAAAGTGAAATGAATCCATTTTCAACAAAACAAATCGTTATATTAGGTGTTTTAACGTTTTTAACCATTCTAGCTCCAGCACTTTTGCACACAAATCAATATGAATTCATTGTACAACGATTTGGCGTAGATTTGTTGAATGCCTCTTATTTTGACTCAGCACTTTATGCTTCTTACTTAATTGTGGGTATTCTAACTGCTGTCTTGTCAAATCAGATTGGAAAACGAAAAATATTCGTTTTATTAGGGAGTTTAGGTTCAGCGATATTTTTCTGGTGGATGACATTGACCTTGAATTTTCCGCTCCTGTTGATTTTACGATTCATGCAAGGAAGTTTTACAGTATTATGCTGGCAAACTCAAATGACGCTTATATTGGATTTATCAACAGCACAAAATCGGGGAAAAAATATGGGAATATTTGGGGTGTTTTTGGCGTTAGCAATGGGTTGTGGCCCTATGTTAGGAGGAATACTTGCAGGTTTGGGAGTATTTATTCCATATCTTTCAGCATCCTTATTGAGTATCCTTGTATTTCTTGGGTCATTAATTCTACTCAAAGAACCTCAACAATTGTCATCAAGACCTTCTTTATTAGAAAACACATTGATTGCCGTTAGAAAGCCCCGCTTGATTATTCCTGGTATTTTTAATTTCGTTGATCGATTACATATTGGTTTTATCTTATTCATACTACCACTTTTCCTGCAAATTGTACTTGACGTTGGGCCTGAACTCAGGGGTATGGTACTTGGCATTTTCGCCTTACCTTTTATAATACTCCAATACCCTATAGGTAAATGGTCGGATAGAATTGGACGTTACAAACCTTTGATCTTTGGAAGTATTGGTTGTGGAATTATGTTGACCTTCATGGGATTCTTGGGTTCATTTGGATTATTATTTTTAATAATAGGATTTATCATCCTTGGAATCGGTAATGGTTTTACTGGTCCAACAGCAATGGCTCTAGTAGGTGATACTGTCGAAGCGGATGATAATGCTACTGGAATGGGATTCTTTAACTTATTGGGAAACATTGGAATAATAACTGGGCCATTAATTGGAGGATTCTTAGTAACTTACACAAATTTTGTTGGTACTTTTGTTGTTGCAGGATTAATCGAGATAATATCCCTTGCTGGAATCATTTTACTGATTCTATTTGCATTCAAAGAAAATCCACTTAAAATCAAGCCATTAATGAAGCAGATTAGGAATCCCCACTTAGCAAGTAGAACGAAATAGCCAAATAAGGCTGTTATAAATCACAAAAATTAGAAGACACACATACAAATAATTAGCACTGTAAATAATTAAATAACTGGAAGAATGTATAAAAATAATCAAAAATATGGAAGAATCATTATGAAAGAGGTTAATACAAAGAAATCTACCCCACCACCATTTCTTATCTCATATGCTGTTACACAAAAATGTAATCTCAAATGCAAGCATTGTTATAGTGAAGCTAGTGAAGAACAAGCACCTAAGGAACTTTCAACTGAAGAAGCAAAACTACTTATAGATGACATGGCTAATTGGGGGATAAGACTATTAATTTTTGATGGAGGAGAGCCACTCTGTAGAGATGACTTCTTCGAGATTGCTCAATATGCATCTTCAAAAAAATTAAGGGTGGTAATCGGTAGCAACGCCACATTAATTGACTCAGAAGCAGCTAAACGATTGAAATCAGCTGGTATTATGGGGGTACAAATATCCATTGATGGTGCCGTTGCTCAAACGCATGATTGGTTTCGAGGGGTACCAGGGGCTTTCGATGAAGCTTTAGAAGGGGCCAAAGCGTGTAAAGAAGCTGGCTTGCCCTTTCAGTTTGGGATGACAATTAGAAGAGGTACATTGGACGAATTACCCGACATGTTGAAACTGGCCATAGACTCTGGGGCAAATGCTGCAGAATTCTTTGATTTAATCCAAGTTCCGAGGGTTAAAAGGGAAATCCCAAATGAGTTATTAACCGTAGATGAAAGAAAAAGAGTTATGGAATGGTTAGCAGAGACCCAGACGGATACACCAATTATAATAAGAACTCCTGGCTGCCCTATGTATACCTTAGTACTTCAGGAGAAAAATATTCAGCCAAAACATTTTGCGGCCCATTTGTTGAAGAGAATTCCATACTATGGAAGAGGTTGTGCAGCAGGGATGCCAAACGGTTACCTTACAATCCTTCCAGATGGGGATGTAATACCATGTATGCTTCTCCAAACAAAATTGGGTAATGTCAGAGAAGAAACCATCACTCAAATATGGAATAATTCTCCAATTTTGTCAGAGCTTAGAAATAGAAGCTTATTAGAGGGAAAATGTGGTAGCTGTGTCTATAGGGACAAATGCGCAGGATGCCGTGGACGGGCTTATGAAGAAACAAATAATATACATGCAGCAGATCCTGGCTGCTGGTTCAATATAGAAGCACCACAATGAATCTAATAGAGAGTAACGTTGATAAGTGTAACGCTTCGACACTACTTAATTTGATCCATTTTAGAAGAAAATACTTGCAATGATTCCAGCACAATGGAAGGTTCATTATTTACTCGAAAAACAGTTTACAGGTTAGAATAAACCCAATTTGTATCAGTTCTAAGGATAATTTGAATATGGTAGTGTCTCACCATATGGGGATTGATATAGCTTCCACGCCTTTACCGAATGAACTCCTTCCCTTAGATTCCCCTGCACCCATGATCCTCTTTTGGGTGATAACTTTTGTATTTTGTACTATATTAATCAATGCAAAATTAATGAGTAAAAGAGTTAACACTATAATTTATCTAATTACAGTATTTTTTGGAGGGATTTTCTTAGGAGGGATACCTAATGCTGTAATGCCTATTCAATATATTCTCATCATAATAGGTGTAAGAGGCGAACTTATTTATCTTCATCTGGTAATCTTGATTTTAAGCCTCCTCTTTTTCTCATCACTAGTTATGGGTAGGATTTTCTGTGGCTATATATGCCCTTTAGGCACCTTACAAGAATTAATCTCCAAAATCAACTTTAAATCAAATTTAAAAGAATCAAAAGAAGCCAAATATCGTATTGAAGTTTCTTCACGGTTTTCGAGTAAAATACGTTGGATTTTTCTTAGTATTTTATTCCTCTTGGCCGTTGTTTGGAGTATAATAATTCTTCCAGAATTCAATCCTCTTTCAGGGTTTTTATTTCTTAAGACTTTTGCACCCACATTAATAATCCCTTTCATTAGCTTAGTTATAGTATGTATTACTAGCATTTTCATTTATCGTCCGTTTTGTAGGTTTTTATGCCCATTTGGAGCAGGATCATCTTTTCTTAGCCGATTTACTGGAATTAAATATCAACGTACGGAAGATTGTACAGAATGTGGGCTATGTGAAAAAATATGTCCTACTCAAGAAGCGGCTGCTGATAGTAAAAAAGGAGAATGTTATTTTTGCAACCGGTGTATAGAAATTTGCCCCAATGACGCCATTAAATTCGATATGATCTAAAGTATTAATAGGAGTGTTTTTTAACATCAATTGAAGTGCCTAGTAAATCTAATTGATAGAAAAACTCAAAAAAATCAATTCATATATTCCTCATCATAAAATTCAAAAGATTAGGAAAATTAAACAGCATCAAAGATTTAACCTTTTGTAAAAAGAACGTGTTATCAAAATTTAGTGAAGAATTTTCTAATTAAGGAAAGAATAAACCTGTCTAATGTTGAAGTCAAAGATTTATTTAAAACCTTTAAAATTCCACATGGTGAGGATATTAAGGTTTTACAGGGAATTGGACTTGATGTTAAACCAGGGGAATTTTTATCAATAATGGGGCCTTCAGGAAGCGGAAAGTCAACACTTCTAAACATTCTTGCTAGTATAGAAGGATTTGACAAGGGCCTAGTTATTATTGCAGGAAAAGATCTAAAAAAATCAAATTTAGTTGAAACAAGAAGATTTATTACATCAATTATTTATCAAGATTTCAATTTACTTCCTTATCTAACTGCCTTGGAGAATGTAATGTTCCCAATGATGGCTTCTAGTGTAAAGGAAAGCGATGCTAAGGAACGTGCCTTAGAATTATTAACAAAAGTTGGTTTAAGGCACAGAGTCACCCATTTACCAGACGATCTTTCAGGAGGCGAACAACAGCGCGTTGCCATAGCACGATCATTAGCTAATAATCCCAAAGTCTTGTTAGCTGATGAACCTACTGGTAATTTGGATACTAAAACAGGAGACGCAATTATTGAGTTGTTTAAAGAAATAATAAAAGATTATAAAATTTCTATCATCTTAGTAACCCATGATTTAAGCATTGCTAAAAAGGCAGACAGGATTTTGATATTACAAGACGGAAAAATTCAGCAGGAGGAGGAAAAATTCTAAGAGGTTTGATAATGAGTGATGACACAATTAACCAGTTAGTTTTTCCTAACCCTGGACGTTTCCGAATCCTAGATCGTTACGTTTACTTCATAGATTCAATATTTTCAATTTTAAGGAATAAAAGAAGATCTGTATCAATGATTGCAGGACTAATTCTCGGGATGTCAATTCTTTCGGGAATATTACTCTATACGACTGTTGTTATGAATAATGTTTATGATACAGTTATTGCAGGTTCTCCCTATGAAATAAGATTTGATTTCAAAGGTGATTCTTTTAATGATTCTGACCTAAAAACATACCAACAACAATTTTTAAGTAATCCCAAAATTCTTGATGCTCAATTTTTGTATGGTAATGCTAGAGCTGCTGAAGATTCACGTTTTGGAGGAGCGGGGCCTCATGAACGTTATCGTGCTCTTGCGTTTCTAGGAGCTCAACTTCTTGTTGAATATAGTAACCAGACAGTTGGATCTGTTCAGGGAATTTTATTTTCTCAGTCTTTCTTTAATTCAGATGAGATAGGTCAACGATTTAAAGACAAATTGATTTCAGGGAAAGATGCAAATATTTATTCAAATTCCAGTTCCTATTTTCATGGAGCATTCATTTCAGAAAAATTAGCGGAGAAAGCTCGATTAAGACAAGGTAACGAACTCAAACAAGTTACTCTTTCAATTTTTGAACAAGATCCTGAGGATCCTTTTAGACAAATTCTTATGTCAGAAATCGCTTTAGAGAATATCACCATCGCTGGACTTATTTCCTCTGATACTGGTGCTAATGCAGGTATATTTTCCGAGGCATTTAACATTGGAACAACTGGTATGATTTATTTACCAGAAGAATTGGCTTATGAACAGAATCAAACGGCATTTTTAACTAGATTAAAAGAGAATGAAATGAAATATTCAGTTTTAAAGATAAATGAAGATGAGTTCAATTTAGCTGACCCCGTTAGTGTTAACAGCCAAATAAATCGATTGATTAACGAATATGAAAAAGAAAATGAAATTTTCATTGGTACAAATCTTGTAGAAGGACAGTTATTACCTTTCCAGATGTTAAGTATTTTTATATTCGTTTTTGATGGAATATTAACTATTCCTGTCGCAATTCTTTCTATTTATTTGCTATCATTTGGAATTGATCTTTCATTACATGAACGGAGATTCCAAGTTGGAATGTTGAAGATCCAAGGAGCTTCACCCAATCAAATTAAACGTAAAATCCTTTTTGACGCATTACTTCTAGCTTTAATTGGGTTGATAATAGGCTATATTATTTCTATTTTTGGAGCTTGGGGAATTGGTACAGCAACAGGATTTATGAAATGGAATTGGGATTATGCGTTCCAAAAGCTTCCTCATTTCATTTATTTTGATGAACTTGCTTTCTTTGTTGTAGGGGGATTTATCTGTTTAATCTTATTTTTCATGGTTAATGGAAAAGCTAATATTTTCATTGAAATGGAAATTGTTGAATCGGTCAGAAGAACTGAAGAGAAACAAAAAAACTTTCTAAGACGAAATAATTTAGATCTTATCTTTTT
Source organism: Candidatus Hodarchaeota archaeon (assembly GCA_016839625.1). Lineage (GTDB taxonomy): Archaea > Asgardarchaeota > Heimdallarchaeia > Hodarchaeales > Hodarchaeaceae > Hodarchaeum. The sequence continues at coordinate 9,225 of JAEOTY010000454.1, read as the reverse complement.
TGCTACAGGCTTAGTAACTTTGGTTTTAGTTATACTTATTGATTATTTTAGCTTTAACGTTGATCTTGGGACAGTAGGAATTTTGCTTGCGATACTAGGGCCTCCATTATTCTGGATAGGTGGAGCAGCCCTTATAGCACGGTTAGCTGTTTGGTTACCCTCCAAAACAGACTCATTAATCAAAAGAATAGGCTTTCTCAAGGATGTGTCAATCCTGATAAGGGGCAATATATTTCGTAAAGCAGGCGATATGCCTCGCTTAGCATTAATTATTGCATTAACTATGTCATTTAGTGTTTTAGCTGCCATTCAAGGTGTTACAGGAGAGCATCATAAACAACGTCTCGTAACATTTGATGTGGGGGCAGATTTGACAATCAGTACTAATTTAAACCTTTCTACTTCTGTGATTGCTAGCATAAAGAATTGTTCCTCAGATGTTGAAGATGTAATGGCATTATGTTCTACTTCTGGAATATTCTTCAACGATCCTGTTGAATTGACTGGAATTGATAGTGAAATCTATGCAAAAGTAGGAAAATGGCAGCAAGATTCAGTTCCTAATTCTAATGAATTTGAACTGATGAATAGTTTAGAAGTTGATCCAAATGGTGTTTTATTAGGAAAAAATATTCTCAAAGAACAAGCTCTTGAAATTGGAGAGTCTTTCACATTAGAAATTCTAACTTATCATTGGAATGGGACTTTTATTAATTATGATTTTATTCCTCGCACTGTTACGGTTCGTGGTATTTTTGATCATTGCCCAGGTGGAATAGATGCTTCTGGCATATTGATTGATCAATCTCTTCTTAATACTATCAGCAATATCTCTGCTTTGGCTGAAATTTATGATAAAATTTCTCCCGCAACCAGAGAGCTAATACCAGAGATAATACAGAGTCAGGTTGACAAATATACAGGGAATCCAAAAGAAGTTCTAGCTACACGCTATTTAATAAAAACTAAAGATGGAGTTGATGCAAATCAAGTAAAACAGAAAATAGCAACACCAGAAAATTCATGGATAATTCTAGTAAAAACTCTTCCTGGAGAAATTAAAAAAGCTGATGAAATTCAAAATGTAGATTTCGGAATACCTGGGCTTCTCACAGCTGACTTTTTAACATCATTAATAGCTGCAACATTAGCCACATTTATCTTTATGAGCATTTTAATGGAACAAAGAAAGAGAGAATTCGCAATACTTCGAAGTTATGGTGTGTCAAATCGTCAAATTTATAAGATTGTATTTAGCGAATCAATAGTACTCCTTCTAATGTCAGTTATTTGGGGATTAATAATAGGAACTGGTTTATCGATTTTATTTAATAGTTTCTTTGAATTTCTAGAAGTATTTACCTCACCAATGAGTGAATTTTTTTCAGGAAATACAATAAATCGTATAATCGTATTCGATTTCGCTGAATTAATTGGAACATTACTAATAACTTTTCTTGGTATGATATTTGCCACATTTCTTTCAGTAAGAGGAGCAGCAAATGCCAAGATATCTACGGTTGTAAGAGAGTTATAGAGGTTATATTACTTGAGAACACTATTATCAGCTAAAAATTTGTATCATATTTATCAAAGTAGAAAAAAACATACATCAGTAGTGGCATTAAAAGGAGTAAGTCTTGATATAGACAAAGGTGAGTATATAACTGTAGTAGGACCTTCGGGGTCGGGGAAAACTACTTTTCTTCGAATTCTAGGAGGATTAATGCGCCCCACCGCAGGAACAGTTTTATTTGATAATCAAGATATTACTAAAATGCCTGAAGAAGATTTAACAATGTTCAGAAGGAATGATGTGGGATTTGTTTTTCAAGAGGGGAACTTACAACCTGATTTATCTGCTTTTAAAAATGTAGCAAACAGTTTGGCCTTGAATGGAATACCTTATCAATTTAGAAAGAAACGTACTATGAAATTATTAAAAACAATGGGAGTTGCACATCGCAAAGATCAACTTGCTGTTCGTTTAAGTGGAGGAGAGCGCCAAAGAGTGGCACTTGCAAGAGCAATGGCTAATAACCCAAAACTAATAATAGCTGATGAACCCACAGGCAACGTTGACTACAAGACTAGTGTCCGTTTGCTTGAACTGTTTCGTCAATTGAACAAAACTGTTGGCATGACATTCCTGTTTGCTACACATTCTAATCATGTCGCAGGCTATGCTGATAGAAGTGTTGAATTACGGGATGGATTATTTCTAGGACAACACGGTCAAAATATCGATTTAGCTAAGTTAGATATGACTAGAATGGTTATTATGGATAGTAATAATCGTATAACAATTCCAGAGAGTATTATGGAACAGATAAAAAATAACCTTGAATTTTTATGGAATATAGAAGTATTGGAGAAAAATAAAATCTTATTATCACCAATCGAAGATTGGTCGAAAGAAGAAATAGAAAAGGAGGAGGGAGTTGAAATTATAGAGTGTCCAATCTGTCATATTGAGAATTCATCAAAGGCAAAATTTTGTATTAAATGTGGAACAAAATTTTAAATTATAAACCAGAGCAAATTTTTAAGCCACTAATTGAACCAACAGTAGAGGAGTACTTAGAAATCGCTTTTAGAATTTTCATTTTAAGCGATTAGGCAAGTTAATAGTTTATTAGTATATTGGTATAATTACTGATGATCGTGAATCAAAATACCAGTAAAAATAACGTTGTCAAATCTACAATCAATTAGGGCTTCATTGGCGATTTAAAAGTGGCAATATTAACAAACCAGTTGTATATCGCATTTAGATGCTTTTTATTTATTCTTCTCTTTCGCTTCTGCCATTATGTCTATCGTTGGTTTCCCAACTTTTTTACACGAACTTTTAGCGCTACCAACGAATCATTTTATCAACACCAAAAGAATGCTTATTTTGCCTATCTACTACTCTGTGGATTCGAATTAATAATCTTTAACCAAGAGATCAAAAAGGTTGATAATTTCATCACCACCCACTTGTTTTCATTGATGTTAATCCCTTGGATTGTATTTCTCCTGTGGTTTGTTGGGCCTGCGGTAATAGGCCCTTTCAAAAGTATACGAAACGATATTATTTATGCGATTACTATTACCTATCTTGTTGCCTGGGTTGTGAGTCAAATTGAATTAATGATAATTCAACTAGACTTTTCTCTTGGTTTTCGGATTATCATTCTAATCTTGAATATTATTTCTATTCTTGAGTTTACACTATTTACTCATCACCTTCCCTGGCATGATGTTTTTGCAAGCCCACCTATATGAGTGAAGCAATTATTCTTAGTTCTTAAGTATCGTTTTTCCTTGATTAAATACGATTTTACTGCAGGGATGCCAAAGGGTTACCTTACAGTCCTTCCAAATGGGGATTTAATACCATGCATGCTTCTCCAAGCAAAACTGGGTAATGTCAGAGAAGAAAACATCACTCGAATGTGGAATAATTCTCCAATTCTGTCAAAGCTTAGAGATCGAAGCTTATTAGAAGGAGAATGTGGTCGATGTGTCTATAGAGATAAATGCGCCGGATGCCGTGGAAGGGCTTACGAAGAAACAGGCAATATAAACGCAGCAGATCCTGGCTGCTGGTTCAATATAGAAGAACAACAAGGAATCTAATAGAGAGTAAAAATGATAAATCTAACACAATAATTTACTTGACCTTCTCTACCACCTTGGACATTGGTAAAAGCTGGCAATATTTGACAATTTCTTCATCTCAACCTTCGATATGCCATATCCTTCTAAATTAGTCTAATCAAACATATCATAAAAAAAAATAGGAACTAAGAATATTGGTGAGCCATCAGAGTACAACGAGCATAAGTACTATTCGTTTCGCAATTTCGCACAGAATCTTATTACGATTGGCATTATACCGAAGGTGATCTTGAGGGATAAGCGTAGAACCATTTTAATAGATAGAAATAATACTTTTATTACGAAATTTCATCCAACTCTAGATTTGATGGATGCTTGGTTCAATCCTCGACCCAATGTTGCCAAGTTTGAACCATTTTGGAAGAAAATCCTAGCTGTGATTCCAGCACCACAGAAAGCTCATTATCTCCTCAAAAGACCGCGTACAGGTTGGAATGAACCCGATTTTTATCAGTTCTAAGGATAACCAATTTTTTTAGAACCATCGAAAGCCAAACAAAATGAAAAGTGAACTAAAATATGGAAAAATGTCATCGTATAGGATTTGGTATAGCTTCTACGCCTTTACCGAATGAACTCCTTCCCTTAGATTCCCCAGCACCTATGATTCTCTTTTGGGTGATAACTTTTTTGTTCTGTGCTATATTTATCGATGCAAAATTAATGAGCAGAAAAGTAAGCACTACAATTTATCTAATCACTATATTTTTTGGAGGTGTTTTCTTAGGAGGAATTCCTAATGCATTGATGCCCATCCAATATATTCTCATCGTTACAGGTGTAAGAGGAGAGCATACCTATCTTCATCATGTGATCGTGATTTTAGGCCTCCTCTTTTTTTCATCACTGCTCGCTGGTAGGATTTTCTGTGGATTTGTGTGTCCTTTAGGCGCCTTACAAGAATTAATCTCTAAATTCAACTTCAAATCAGATTTGAAAGGACAAAAAGAAGCAAAATATCGCGTTGAAGTCTCCTCACAAGTTTCGAGTAAAATACGTTGGATTTTTCTCGGTGTTTTATTCCTTTTGGCCAGCGTTTGGAGCATAATAATTCTTCCAGTGTTCAATCCTCTTTCAGGGTTTTCTTTTCTTAAGAATTTTGCACTCACATTACTACTCCCTTTCATCAGCATGGTTGTAGTATGTATTACTAGTATTTTCATATATCGTCCTTGGTGTAGGTTTTTATGCCCATTTGGAGCAGGATTATCTTTTCTTAGCCGATTTACTGGAATTAAATATCAACGTACGGAAGATTGTACTGAATGTGGGTTATGTGAGAAGATTTGCCCGACTCAAGAGGCAGCTGCTGACAGCAAAGAGGGAGAATGTTATTTTTGCAATCGGTGTATAGAAATCTGCCCCAATGACGCCATAAAATTCGATATGGTCTGAAATATTCTAAAGTATTAATAGGAGTGAGATTTAATGTCAGATTAAGAGCCTAATATAACAGTTCTAATTAGAACCTGTATGTATTGCGCACGGACAACACGTCTTAGTAATACAATAAATCTATCTTTCAACTTAACTCAAAATTTTGACTATTTTTCTCCAGTGATCCATTATATTTAATATAATTGAAGAAAGAAAAAGAAAAACAAGTGTTTACGATAATTAAAGTACTATAATTCATTCAGACTTTACTAATTCTCTTGACTCTGTTGATGTATCATATAATATTCCAATTTCCCCTCTATTCCTAATCCGACTCTCTCCCACTTTTCCTGATTTCACATGAGGAATAATATTGTTTATTCAAATTCTTATCAACTAAAGTGTCTGCAAATTAAGTCGTGTAAAGTATATATTTACTAGTACTCTGTTACGATGAATATAATGGGTAGAGACGTTTTAATTTTATTTGAGTATCTGCAATAGTGAATTACCAGCCCACCCTTTTGCAGTGCTTATTATTTTGACTAGCCCAGGCATTATCCTCCTGTTGCATCCGTTGTATCGTTGAAATCCGTCTTTTTAAACATTGAATGCTTAACACTCAACTTTACAGAGACCAATTAAGTCCTAAAGGACTAGCTATAGTCATTATTTGAAAGAAAACCATAGTAGAAAGAGAGAATCCATTATTTTAAGATTTAGCTCTAAATAATGACGTCAACGATGGAAAGAAACATAAGTCACATTTTAACATATCCTAACTATGGAGTTGAGCGCGATTGACTGATTATTCTCCCCTCCGTTCTGACTCGAAAAAATAATTTAACATACTATGAAGATTCGTAGATAGGTCAATATGACCCCCGATTGATTTAAAAGAGTAAATTTTATTGATAGAACAACTCAAGAAATACATTCTTTTCAAGAAAATCTCAATTATTGGAATATACCTTGGAGGAGCTGTTTCGAGAGATCTATTTTATTCAAACTGTAATGAATAAATTGTAGACAAATTCCTCCACTTTTCTCAACTTCTAACGTGACTTGAAGTCTCACGCTCAGATTTAACATGATTAATCCTCATTGAAAATATTGAAGAACAAATAAATTAAACAGGGTCATTAAGAAGATTTTTTAATCTTAAAGATGGCAAGAAGTTCTTATATTAACCAAAAATCATTTCAAACCAATCAGACGATTAATGTGGCAAAATTTAAGTTATTATAATATGAGAAAATGAGGTTTAATGTGATTGGCAAGAGAAAGGTTATTAGAAATTGATATTCTTCGAGTAATTGCGATTTTAATAGTTCTTCTTTTAATTCATCTACATGATTACATATACATTTTTTACATTAATCTTGATCGTTTTGGATTTTATCTGGTTAATCATATATCTATTTATTATAGTATAGGCATATTTGTATTTCTTTCTGGATTTGGTCTTCATTTACAAAAACATAATAGAAACATAAATACAATCAATAAACTATCCTTATTTTTTAAAAGAAGATTTTTTGGAATTTATCCAGTATATTGGATTGCTTTAGGATTATTCTTAATTGTGTTTCAATTTTTAGGCATTATTCATATCCTAAATTTAGATTCATTTGAGTTATTCGCTCATTTTTTTGGATTACAAATTTTCTTTGCGAATCCGATCTTTACGCTTTGGTTCATTGGTCTAATTGTAATCTACTACTGTATTTATCCCATCATTAGTTATACAACATATTCCCAGAGAAAAATGATATTTCCAGTTTCATTTGCCATTTTTATCTTTTTCACATTAGTTGACTTTATTATTGACTGCATTATTAATATTATGGACTCTCGGTTTTTTATTTATTATTTTATTTTCATTACTGGCATTATTGCAGCTGATATCTATGAAAATTCTAAGTTATTACCTATAAATCATAAGATCAGTAAGCTTTTAATGAATAAATATGTATTAATCCTTTTTTTGAGTGCTCTGTTAAGCATCTTGATTAATTTATTTTTAGTAATTCAATATTATTCCACATTTCAAGGAACTTATATCGAAGTGATTGAAGATCAAACTGAAAGCAATACAATGATGTCTCTGATTGCGATAATAATGGTAAATATGATTATAATAACTTTTATTCTTTTTCTTTTTTCAGTATTAATAATTTATAGCAAATTAACAAGTGAAAAAAGCAAGAAGTTCAGTGAAATACAATCACGTTTCTTTTCAAAATTAGCTTATTCTTCTTTTTGTGTCTATTTATTCCATAGACCAATTTTTGCATCTTTAACAGTAATTTTAAGGGAGATTTTTCATATTGATATTTATTCTATTACTATTGTACTAATATTATCTATTCCTCCAATGTTCTGTTTAGCATTTTTAATTCAATTTTCTGTAGATACAGTTCTTGAAAGAGTTGGAGCAGCTAGCAGAAAGAATGCTTATTTGAATTAATTTAATTTTCCAATCACACAAGTTAAAATCGTGACCAAGGCTTCAATTTCGGGTATACAAAAGAGCAGAAGTTTTTTTAAGTTGAGTTCACAGTGTTGCTTGCAAAGCTTGATGAGTATCTGCATTTCTGTATAAACGCCAACAGTAGTCAGCTTTCCTTAAAGATCTTTTTGCCAGTAAAAATTTAAAAAGGAGCAAATTTTGAAGTCAAGTCGATTAACTACTATAGCTAGACAATTATTTTGTTTTCAATTGAATATGTTCGGTTTGAGAACTTTGATGACTGTTGGAATGTTTCAAAACGTCCTTATCATTTTTTTATTCCTCATCATAAAATTCAAAAAACATGGAAAATTAGACAGCATCAAAGATTTAACCTTTGGTAAAAGGCCTAAACTTAGCTCCATTATGGCTACTCTCATTCAATTTTTTGAGAACATAATTTGCTAGGGTAGTTTTAAAAGAAGAATAAATTAAAATTTAGTTCACATTTCAAAGGATTCCAATCAAAGCAATCAATAATTAGTTCGTAAAACTGTTGGATGTGCTCAAGATGGAACTTAGACATGTTTTAGATAGAAAAGATGTCCCTTTAGATGTAAAACAAGCAATAAGAAATTCTCTTATTAGCAATGACAGCACTAAATACGATCAGATAGAGACGTTACTGCGCCAACGGACACAAGACCTGAGATTGAGAGTTAAAGAGCTTACTTGTATTTACAGACTCTCAAGGTTAGTGGGGAAAATTTCGACCCCTCTGGAAGAAATTTTTCATCAAGTTCTTTTAATAATTCCCCAAGCTTGGGAATATCCAGACATCACTTGTGTCAGAATCATCTTTGAAGATAAGGCATATTCAACCGATAACTTCCAAGAGACCCCGTGGATGCAAGCTGCTAATATAATGGTATCAAAGAAAAAAGCCGGAATACTGGAAATCTATTATCTCGAAGAAAAACCCGAAATCTTTGAGGGACCATTCCGGGAGGAAGAACGGAACTTGATTGATATTATTACTATAGAACTAGGCCAATTTATTGACCATAAACGAGCTGAAGAAGCAATAGAACGGAAGCGAAAATGGCTAAAGGTGATACTGACATCAATGGGAGACGCTGTAATTGCAACTGATATTTATACAAAAATAACCTTTTTCAACTCTGCAGCAGAAAAACTAACAGGATGGCCTGCCGAGGAAGCTCTTGATAGACAGGTTAAGGAAGTATTTCATCTTATAAATGAAAAAACACGACACCCTGTTGAAAATTCCGTTGACCAAGCGTTAAGGGAAGGGAAAGTTATTGATCTGCCCAATCACGTAATATTAATAGCACGAAATGGTCGAGAGATCCCCCTTGACGGAAGTAGCTCCCCGATTCACGACACGAACGGGAAGACATATGGAATGGTATTAATTTTCCGTTCAAAAAAGGAATAACAATGGAGGAGGAGATAAAAAAGATTGAAGAGTAATTTCATTAAAACCTCTGCAATTAGTTATCTCTAAATTCCTAGAATCTCTAAGTCTATAATTAGAAATCATTTTACAAAGCAGCTTGAAGCCACTATAAAATTATTATAAAAGATTTGAATGATCGATTTATTTCATTCAAAAAATCTAAAGACATTAGAGTAACAGGGAAAAGATAAGATAATCTTCATCCCTAAAAACAAAATCCTTTTTACTCAAATTTGGGTAAAATCCTTTT